>CAXTSM010000048.1:0-3640 GCA_964247025.1 uncultured Chthoniobacterales bacterium | reverse complement strand
GCATCATGTGCTCGCGCTGCATCCGCTTCATGCAGGAGGTCGCGCACGACGACGTGCTCGGCTTCGTGAACCGCGGCAGCCATACGACGCTCACCGTCTACCCCGGCCGGCGCCTCGACAACAACTACTCGCTCAACACCGTGGACATCTGCCCCGTGGGCGCGCTCACGAGCAAGGACTTCCGCTTCAAGATGCGCGTCTGGTTCCTCAAGGAGACCAAGAGCATCGACGTGAATTGCGGCACCGGCACGAACATCATCATCTCCAGCCGCGAAGGCGTCGTCCACCGCCTCACGCCGCGCGAAAACGACGCCGTGAATTCCTGCTGGATGCCCGACAGCCACCGGTTGAATTTCCACTACCTCCACGACGAGAACCGCCTCAAGGCTCCGCTCGTCAGGAACGTCCCCTCCACCTGGACCGAAGCCATCGCCGCCGCCGCCGCGCAGCTCCGCAAACACGAGCCCTCACGCCTCGCCATGATCGCCTCCGCGCGCATGACCAACGAGGAGCTCTTCCTTGCCCGACGGCTCGCGAAGGCCCTCGGCATCGAGCAGTTCGACGTGCTTGCCCGCCCGCAGGAAGGCGATGGATTCCTCATCTCCAACGACGGCAACCCGAACACCGTCGGCGCGAAATTGCTCGGCCTGCACCACGGCGGCCGGCTCAGCGCCATCGCGACCGGCGTGGCCGGCGGCGCGATCCGCGGTCTGCTCGTGCTCGGCGAGGACGCCGCTGCCTGCGGCATCGCGGCCAGCGATCTCGCGAAGCTCGAGACGCTCGTCGTGCTCGGCCTGCTTCCCGATAGAACCACCCCGCACGCCACCGTCCTGCTGCCCTCCAGCGGCTTCGCCGAAAAGCGCGGCTCGATGATCAATCTCGCCGGCCGCATCCAGCGCCTGAACCGCGCGATCCCCGCCCCGGGCCAGGCCCGCGACGACTGGGAAATCCTCCGCGACCTCATCGTCGCCACCGGCGGCCAGAACGGCGTCTATTCCATCGAGGAAGTTTTTAAGGCGATGGCCGCGGAAACCCCCGCCCTCCGCGGCCTCTCGATGGCCGGCATCGGCGACCTCGGCGTGGAGCTCGATCTCGGCGATCCCACCGCCGCGCACCGCGGCTGATCCGACCCGCCCGATTTTGCGGACCGCGCGCAATTTTGCGCTATTGCCACTCGACACCGCGCGGGCAAAACCGATATCGAAATTGCGCCCTTAGCGATGGACGCCCTCAACTTTCTCCTGCAACCCCTGCCGTTCCTCGTTTGGACTTCGCTCGTCAAAACGCTCTTCGTTTTGTTCGGCGCGATCCTGCCGCTCGTCTCGCTGGCCGTCTTCGCGGAACGCAAGGTCAGCGCCTTCATTCAGGACCGCGTCGGCCCGAACCGCGTCGGCGCGCCGCTTTCGCTCCTCGGCTTCAAGAGAGACCTCAGCCTGTGGGGTCTCGGTCAGATGGTCGCCGACCCGATCAAGCTCCTCCTCAAGGAAAATTTCGTCCCCGAGTCGGTCAACAAATTCTACTACGACATCGCGCCGAAACTCACGATGATCCCGCCGCTGCTCGTGCTGGCGGTCGTGCCCTTCGGGAGCACGTTCCTCGGCGTGCCGATGGTCATCGCGAACGTCGACATCGGCGTGCTCTACGTCTTCGCCGTCTCGTCGCTCGGCGTCTACGGCATCGTCCTCGCCGGCTGGGCTTCGAACTCGAAATACCCCTTCCTCGGCGGCATCCGCTCCAGCTCTCAGATGATCTCCTACGAGCTCGCGCTCGGCCTCTCGGTCGTGCCGATCTTCCTCATCTGCGGCACGCTGAACCTCCAGGACATCGTCGCCTGGCAGATCAAGAACGGGTGGCTCATCTTCCCGGTCACGCTGGCCGGGCACGAGATCTGGCGCTTCGCGTTGATTCCGTGGATGGTCATCTCGTTCATCATTTTCCTCGTCTCCATGTTCGCCGAGACGAACCGCACGCCGTTCGACCTGCCCGAGGCCGAGCAGGAGCTCGTCGGCGGCTACCACACGGAATATTCGTCGATGGGATTCGCGCTCTTCTTCCTCGGCGAATACGCCGCCATGATCGCCGGCTCCGGCGTGATCGTGACGCTGTTCTTCGGCGGCTGGAGCCTGCCCTTCATCCCGGATGGCTCCTCGCACTGGCTGCCCTTCGGCCTGGCAAGTCACGTGCCCGCCTGGCTGCCCGGCGCCTTCTGGGGCTTCGTGAACATCAACGTCTTTTTCGCCAAGACCTCGCTGTTCATTTTCTTCTTCATCTGGGTCCGCTGGACCGTGCCGCGTTTCCGCTACGACCAGCTCATGAAGCTCGGGTGGATCTACTTCTTCGAAATCGCGCTCGTAAACATTTTCCTCGTCGCGCTGGTGCTCGTATACCTCAAGTAAACCCATGGCCCTCGTCGTCCAACGTCCGAAACTCAGCCTCGCGGAAAAGCTTTACCTCCCCGCCGTCCTCGGCGGCCTTTACCTTACGATCAAGCATTTCTTCAAGGGCCTGGGGGGCAAAAACGTCACCATGCAATACCCCGAGCAGCGGTGGGACGACAAGCTGCCCGAATGGTATCGCGGCGCCCCCACGCTCGTCGCCGACGAATGGGGCCGCGAGCGCTGCGTCTCCTGCCAGCTGTGCGAATTCATCTGCCCGCCCCGCGCGATCACCATCACGCCCGAGGAGATTCCCAACAACGATCCCTGGGCCAAGGTCGAAAAGCGCCCCAAGGAGTTCGAGATCGACATGATCCGCTGCATCTATTGCGGCCTCTGCGAGGAAGTCTGCCCCGAGCAGGCGATCTACCTCCGCAAGGATTACTCCATCACCGGATACAGCCGCGCCGAGATGAAGCACGACAAGGCCAAGCTTTACGAGCTCGGCGGCGTCAAGCCCGGGGTGGTCAACAAATGGAACGAAAACAAGTAGTCGCCGCTCCCGATGCCGATCGTTAAACCTCGCCCGACCTCACCCGCCCCGTGTCCCTGATTCTTTTTTGGGCCTTCGCCGCCCTGATGCTGGCCTTTGGCGTGGGCGTCGTGTTCGCGCGCGACCCAGTCTCCTCCGCCATGTGCCTCGTCGTTTCCTTTCTCGGCCTTGCCGCGCTCTTCGTGCAGCTCGACGCCTATTTCATCGGCATCATTCAGGTGCTCGTCTACGCCGGCGCCGTGATGGTCCTCTTTCTTTTCATCATCATGCTGCTCGACCTCAAAAGCGAGCGCCGACGCCGACTCAACGTTCCCGCCCTCGTCGGCGGCTCAGTCGTGCTGCTGGGCTTCGTCGCCGTGCTGGCCCGGGTGATCCATTCCAACCCGGCGTTCACCGCGACCAAGCCCGCGCTCGCCGGTCCGATCGGCAGCGACGTCAAGGCCGTCGGAATGACGCTCTTCACGCAGTTCAACCTGCCCTTCCAGATCATCGGCGTGCTCCTGCTCGCCGCGACCATCGGCGTCGTCGTCCTCAGCAAGAAGGAGCTGAAATGAAAATTCCGAACCCGGGGGAAAAGGAAAAACAGGAATGGATGTGCTTTCTCCCCTTTCCCCTTTTCCCGCGCCAAATGCCTTGCCTCCCCTGATGGAACCCGCGCCCGCCCGCTCATGAAAGCTTCAGAAATCTGGAAACCAGGAAAACAGGAAACGGA
>CAXTSM010000047.1:0-3769 GCA_964247025.1 uncultured Chthoniobacterales bacterium | reverse complement strand
GGAGCCTGGGTTTCACCGGGCCGCAGCACCCGGCGTCTCCTTGTAGCCACGGCGCTCCGTCGCCGTGTGGCGTGAGAACACGCGTCCCCCCCAGCGCCCCGACGGAGCGGGGCGGCTACAAGGGGGAGCTTGGATTTCACCGGGCCGCAGCATCCGGCGCCTCCTTGTCGCCACGGCGCTCTGTCGCCGTGTGGCGTGAGAACACGCGTCCCCCCAGCGCCCCGACGGAGCGGGGCGGCTACAAGGCGGAGCCTGGGTTTCACCGGGCCGCAGCACCCGGCGTCTCCTTGTAGCCACGGCGCTCCGTCGCCGTGTGGCGTGAGAACACGCGTCCCCCCCAGCGCCCCGACGGAGCGGGGCGGCTACAAGGGGGAGCTTGGATTTCACCGGGCCGCAGCATCCGGCGCCTCCTTGTCGCCACGGCGCTCCGTCGCCGTGCGGCGGGAGATCACGCGTCCCCCCGGCGCCCCGGGCGTCCCGACGGGGCGGGGCGGCGACAAGGGAAGTGGCACGGGCATCCTGCCCGTGATCGTGGGGGATCTTCGGCGGGAAGCCGATGCCACTTCGGCGACGCGCTTCGCGTCGACGGACAGCCGTCGCCGGGCGGCGGGAGGCCGTCGCCGGGCGGCGGGAGATCGCGCCCCAACGCCTCGACGGAAGCGGGGCGGCTCCCACGGAGGTTCCCCGCGTCTCCGCTCTAGCCGGTGAGCTTCTCGTCGCTCGTGATGAGGTCCTGCCAGAGCCGCTTGTAGTCGGGCTCGAACCGCTGGTCCTGGAAGTCGAACATGCGCAGGCGCAGGGCGACGATCTCCTCGACGCGCGGGGCCATTTCCTCGGCGGCCTCGCGCAGGAGGCGGAAGGCGGCGGGCACGCGGTCCCACAGCATCGCGTAGGATTCGATGAACTCGCGCGCGTAATGCATCTCGGCGCGGTCGCTGGGCTGCCAGATGAATTGATCCGGCGGCGCGGGTGTCTCCAGCAGCAGCGGGGCGATGTAGATGTTTTTCAGGATCGCGGCGCGGTAGCGGGCGAGGCTCTCGGCGTCGTGGCCGAAGGAGGCGTGGAGCAGGGCCCAGCCGAAAAGGAACGAGGGCTCCGCGTAGTCGCCGGGGTAGTTTTTTTCGTAGGCTTCGAAGGCGGCCTGCGCGGCGTCGAACTCGTCCGCGAGCATGTGGACCATCGGCCCGAGGAAACGCGCGCCCTGGTTGTCGCGCGGGTTGATCTCGAGCAGGTCGGCCAGCGTCTCGGCCGCGCCGGGGTAACGCTGCTGGTGCCAAAGCGTCATCGCGCGACCGAAGATCGCGCGCAGGTAGGGGCGGGTCTCGAGGTCGGTCCACCACTGTGGGCTGCGGCCGCTCCAGCGCGGGCCTTCGCGGTCGATGACCTCGTCGTAGGCGCGCAGCGAGGCGGTCCAGTCGCCGCCGCGGAATTCCGCGTCCGCGAGCTCGATGCGCGCGCGGGCGCAATCCGCGTCGTTGTCGATCGCCTTTTTCAGCAGCGCGATCTTTTTGGTTTCCGACCGCACGCGCAGCGCGGTGTTGAGCAGGCCCGCGGCGACTTCGCCCCCGGTCACGGGCTCGGCGGCGCCGTGGTTCTCCGAAAATTTTTGCGTGAGGATCTGGATGTCCTTCCCGTCGCGGCGGTTGAACTTCGTGAACTGCAGCTGGATGCGGTAATCCTCCGCGAAGTCCTGCCATTCGTCGGGATCCCAGTCCTCGCTCTCGCCGACGAGCAGCCGGTCGGGCGCGCCGAGCCGGTCGATGAGCGCGGCGAGGAAGTCCTCCACGCGGGCCTGGTCGAGCTCCTCGAGCATCTCGGGCGCGGCCACGGGCACGCCGCGCGCGTCGGTGACGATCATGAGCGTGGGCAGGATGAAGTCCGGGCCAGAGGGCAGCGGCTCCTCGAGGTCGACCCAGAAAAGCGTCCAGGAGGTTTTGGCGGATTTGAGGGGCTGGATCATGCGGCGATCGCGGTGGCGGCGTTTTTCGCCGCGCCCCACGGGACGGAAATCTGCCCGCGGCGCTGGAAGCGGTCCATGTAAAAAAGCGTGCCGGACCGCACGCCGTGCTCGTGCACCATCTTCGTGACCTTCACGTCGAAGCAGCAGTATTCGGCGATTTCCATCACCTTGCCCTCGCGCCACCAGCGGATGGCGTCAAGGCCCTCCGCGGTCTTGCCGACGCCGAAGGTGCCCTGCGCGAGGGATTCCAGCGGCAGCCGGTGGCCGATGGCGGCCTCGACGTCGACCATGAGGTCGAGCGTGGGCAGGAACTCGGGCAGGTCGAGCGCGGTGTAGCCCATGAGGACGTGAAAGTCGAAGTTGATGACGTTGTAGCCGACGACAAGATCCGCGCGGCGGAGCTGTTTGATCAGATCCTCCACGCGGCTCTCGGGAAAGATGCGGTACTCGCCGGTGGCCGTGCTGTAGGTCACGCCGATGGACATGCCCATGCGGTCCTTGTTGCCCCAGCCGCCGACATCGTTGGCGGTGCGCTGCGTTTCGAGGTCGAAGTAAACGATGTCCCTGGGCACGCGGGAGGATTGCGGAATCGCGCCGGGCGCGCAATGGCGGGATTCACCGGGACCCCGACCGTGTGGTCGGCCCCAAACCGTGTGGTCGGCCCCAAACCGTGTGGTCGGCCCCCCGGCCGTGCGGTCGGCGCGTCGCCCCTACGCGAGGGGCGGCGGGGCGGGCTGGGAGCGCGGGGCGATCTCGCTTTTCTTGGTGAGCCCGACGGCGGCGTGTTCGTCCGAATCGTCGGTGTATTGGGCGGTGACCTGGTCGCGGGCGCCGAGGACGAGATTGTGGAAGGCCCACTCGGCGGCGACGGTGGCGTCGCGGGCACTGTCGGCCTCATCCTGTTTTTGCACCTCGATCTCGCGGGCGGCCACGAGGTCATCCTGCGCTTTTTGAAGGAGGGCGAGGGTGAACTTCGGGTTGCTCGGCGTGTAAACGGGGTTTTTGAAGCCCTTGATCGCCGCGAGGGTGTCGCGGTCCTCCTGCATGATGACGGGGCGGACGCGCTTGGTTTCGTTTTTAGCCATAATATCTTTGGTTTCTTCCGTAATGGATGCCCTGATGCAGGATGACAAGACCTCTTTTCGGAAAACATGTCGCTTTTCGTGAGAATATCGGAAGCACCGCGGGTGCTTACGGCCGGCGCGGGCGAGAGCAGGCTCTGCGCGGGCGGGATGAGGCCATCATCTCGCGAGATGATGGCCTGCGCCGGCCGGATGAGGGGCGGCGCTCGAGAGAGGAGGGCCTGCGCCGGGGAGAGGAGAGCCAAGGCGGGAACGATGAGAGCCGAGGCAGGGCGGCGGAGAACGGGCGCGCGGGGGATGGCGGCCGGGCGCCGGGGGGCGCGTGTTCGGAGGGCGTGAGTTCGGGCGCGGCACGGCGACGGAGCGGCGGGGCGACAAGGGGCGCCAGGGAGGCTGCGGACCGGTGAAACCGGGGCTCCGCCTTGTAGCCGCCCCGCTCTGTCGGGGCGCCGGGGGGCGCGTGATTTCACGAGGGCGCGTGATCGGGCGACACACGGCGACGGAGCGCCGTGGCGACAAGGAGGCGTCGGGGGGGCGCGGACCGGTGAAACCGGGGCTCCGCCTTGTAGCCGCCCCGCTCTGTCGGGGCGCCGGGGGGCGCGTGATTTCGGGGGGGCGCGTGATCTGGCGCCGCACGGCGACAGAGCGCCGTGGCTACAAGGGGACGCCGGGGGGGCGTGATTTCACGGGGGCGCGTGATCTGGCGCCGCACGGCGACGGAGCGCCG
>CAXTSM010000046.1:0-4694 GCA_964247025.1 uncultured Chthoniobacterales bacterium | reverse complement strand
ATGGCGATGACGGTGAGGTCCTTGCCGCGGTAGTCGGTCGTGATCTCATGCGCGAGCTCGTCAAGCCGGCTGAGAATCGTCGATTCGTGAAGAAGAACTTTCTGGATGTCGTCGAGCATTTGCGCGCCGACGCTAGGCGAGGAAACGCGGGACGGAAAGATCGAAGCGCCGGCCGGGACCAACTGGCCTACCGCTATCGCGCGCCCTTCGGCGACGCGGGATCGGCGTCGGTCGCCTTCGAGTTCGTCCCGGTCTCGGAGGGCGTGGTCTCGCCGCGCGACGAGGCGGAGGTCGTGTCGTCGGTGGAGCCCGCCGTGCCGGTGTTCGTATCGACGTTATTGGTCGTCGTGGCCGCGCTGGCGCTGCTTTGGCTGACGCTTTCTCCGTTGGCGGCTCCGTTACTTTCCGCGGCCACCGGCGCCGATTCGGCGTTCAACCCAGGGGCGGAGCAGACGGTGAGAAGCGAAGCGAAGAGGAAACGTCGGGCGTTCATACGCCAGCGGATCGCGTGCGCGCCGGCGTTCATTGCTCAGGGAAATGGTGCAAGGTTCCATCGGGCCGATGCCGGAAGCCTTGCGCGGAGCGCGAACCGAAATGCACCGGGCCGCGCTCGGGACGGCTAGATCGCCCCGGTCCCGGCGGTGTCGTCGAGATACGTATTTATCGTGAAAGACAGCTCGAAATAGCCGGTCGCGATCGCATGCTCGATCACGGCTTCGGGGACGCGGAATTTTTGGGCGGTCGCCTTGCAGGTTTGCCCGGCGAACGCCGTCCGGCCCAATTCACGCCGCTCGTCCCAAGGGACCATCAACTCCAAGGCGAAAAAGTAACAAAAGTGTTCGGACGGCAGGTTGAGTTGTCCAAACGAAGAGGCTTGCTTCACGTCTTCCGATCCTGGCCGCTGAGCCGCGTTCCGCAGCTGCTTCAGGATATCTTCGCAGTAGTGTTTGCTCTCGGTGTCCGTGATGAGATGGCAGAGTTCTTTGCAGGCGGCAAATCTCGACCAGCAGAAGTTGGCGGCATTGGGGATGAGGATCGTCGCGACCTGGGAGTTCGTCTCACGATCGATTTCTCGGATGATGAAGCTATGGACGGTTGACGGTGCGTCGAACGAGAACACGTCAACGCGCGCGCCGCGGTCGACGGTTTGCAGTCGCCGGAGCACTTCGGCGTAGTAGGTCCCCATCACGTCGATCCCGACTTCCTCTCCCTTCCAAAGTTCAGGAAGCGATTTGTGAAGCGACCTCGCCCAACTCACCGCGTCCGAAAGCGGACCGATGATCTGAAACGCAAAACTGGGTTGGCGAACATCCGTCATGGCGATGAAAAAAGGAGGGGGATCGCTCCCCCTCCTCGAAAAACTTACCCCGGCTGAATTACGCCGCGACTGGCCTTTGAAAATCCGCGTCGGATCGGATCGCGCGGCCAGTGCCGGCTCGCCAAAGTTTGATGACCTTCAACACGTCCGCCGCCCGCTCGGAAGTCGAGACATCCGGATTGGGGGACACGAAGAGCTTGATGTCGAACAGACCGTTTTGCGCCTTTTCGTTTTCAAACCATGCCTCCAGCTGCTGTTGCGGCAACGTTGCTTTTGAAGAATCCATAAAAGTTGAATAAGGGAAAACCGCGGGACAATACGAACAGAAAGTTAAACTTCAAGCCATTTTCTGCGGCCCTCGTCGCTCTCGCGCGGAGGCATCGACCGGCTGAACCCATACGCCTTTCGGTAAATTTCGCAAGGGTCGGGGATTTCGGACGCCTCCGGGCCTTTAAAATTCATCGATCCATCGGAGCAGAGGGAAAATTGCACCGGGCGGGGGTCGAACCCACAACCTCTGCCTTCGGAGGGCAGCGCTCTATCCAATTGAGCTACCGGTGCGCGCGGACGGGGAGTATCCGCGAGCCGAAGCAGGATTGCAAGCGACGTAAAGCGATCCTCACTTCAACCCGAAGAGTCGCACGGCCTCGCGTTTGCCCTTCAAGTCGTGGGCTCCGAGATCGACGTAGCTCTCCGGCGGCCCGGCGAGCTGCCGGCGGAAATCCTCCGAGAGCACGAGAGCGTGGCCGAGCGGTTTCATGACGCTCTCGATGCGGAAGGCCGTGTTCACGGCGTCGCCGATGATCGTGGCGTCGCGCTGGGCGACGAGACCGATGTTTCCGCAGGTGACGGAGCCGTGGTGCAGCGCGACGGCGATGCGGAAGGGTGCGGGGTCGCGGGTGGGATGTCCGGTCGACGGGGGCCAGCGCAGTTTTTCCGCGAGCGCGAGAAGCTGGCGGCCGACGGCGAGGGCGGAGCGGGTCTCGGCGCCCTCGACGCCCGTGAAGTTCCAGTAGGCGAGGATCGCGTCCCCGATGAACTTATCGATCGTGCCGCCGTTTTCCTGCACGAGGTTGCCGGCGGTGCGGAACCATTCGCCGAGCGTGCGGGCGAGCACGTCCTCCGGGAGCTGCTCGCTCATGGTGGAAAAGCCGCGCAGATCGCAGACCATGATGGCGACGTCGCAGACGTCCTCCATGCCCGCGTCGGTGCCGGCGAGCGTGACGTCGTAGCCGGCGTCGTGGGGCGTGTCCTCGATTTGTTCGAAGAGCATTTCGTTGCTCGTGATGCGGATGACGGAGCCGTGGCGCAGCGTGACGGGCGTGATGACGCGGCGGCCGTCGACGAAGGTGCCGTTGCGGCTGCCGAGGTCCATGATCTGGTATTCGTAGGCGTTGTGGCAGCGGATGATCGCGTGTTGCCGCGAGACGTGCGGGCTGAAATGCAGGGAGACGCTATTCTCGCGCGACCGGCCGATGGTGGCGGTATTGCCAATGTCCACCTCGACGGGCGGCCCCCCGTCGGGTGGCTGGATTTTCAGTTTCGCGCGCATGAGGCGCGGGAAATTACCATGATCCGCGACAAGGCACAGGCGGAAATCCTCCGGCGTTCCCGCTTGCCCGGCGCGGCGCAACCGTGGAAACTCGGCGCATGATCCGATCGCTTGCCTTTGCCGCCGCGCTGTTGTTCCCCGTTTCGGGGGTTTTCGCCGGGGACGCCGAGCCCGCGCCGGAGCCGCCGCCCGTCGTGAAAGCCACGGACGGAGACACGCTCAAGGGCCTGGCGGGAAAACCGGCCTCGGTCGAAGGCCGGATCACGCGCATCGGCGCGACGACGTCGGGCGGGATCACGTTCATCAACTTCGAAGGCTCGGCCGGTTTCGTGGCCGTCGTCTTCAAGGCGAATTACGAGGCGTTTCCCGACGGGTTCGACAAATACAAGGACCAGACGGTGCGCGTGACCGGGCCCGTGACGATCTACAAGGAAACCACGCCGCAGGTCGTCGTGAAGTCGCCGGACCAGATCAAGGTGATCGCCGCGGAGCCGGCGCCCTCGGCGACGCCGAAGTGAGTCCGATCCGCCTCAGGCCGGTTCCGCGCGGGCGGCCAGCAGGCGCTCGGTGTATTTCGCCAGCAGGTCGAATTCCAGGTTCACCCCGTCGCCGGCGCGGAGGTCGCCGAGGTTCGTCTCCGAGCGGGTGTGGGGAATGATCCATACGCGGAAATCCGCGGCGTTCAATTCCGCGATCGTGAGGGACACGCCGTTGATCGCGATGGAGCCCTTGGCGACGGCGTAGCGCGCGAAGGCGGGCGGCAGTTCCATCGTGAGCCCGAGGTCGGAGCCGGCGGCGGTGATTGCGCGGACGGCGGCGGGACAATCGACGTGCCCCTGCACGAAATGACCGCCGAGGCGGGCGTTCGCCGCGAGCGCGCGCTCGAGATTCACGCGCGACCCGGCGACGATGCGACCGAGGTTCGTGGCGCGCAGCGTTTCCTCGAGGAGATCGAAACGCAGGACCGGGCCCGCGATTTCCGCGACGGTGAGGCAGCAGCCGTCCACGGCGATGCTTTCGCCGGGCATCGAGTCGGCGGCGAGGGCGGGCGCCTCGACGAAAAGGCGCCGGCCTTCCGGCGAGACGGTGAAAGCGCGCGCGGTTCCGAGGGATTCGACAAGGCCGGTGAACATGATGGAAGAGCGCGGGGGCCGGGTGAAGCGGCGTCGCGTCCCGGGGATTTTTAGTCGACCGGCCGGCGCAACGCAACAAGCTCCGGCGGCCCCCGGGCGCGGCCCCTCCTGCGGTTCGAGACCGCCGGCGGATCGAACGCGCTGCCCGGCGTCGCGCGGGGATCGATCGCGCCGAGCCTCTGGCTGCTCAGCCTCGACACGATCGCGCATCTCGGCCCCGGCCTGAGCTTCGACGTTCATTGGGACTTCCCGTGAGATCGTGGCTGTGCTTTCTGAATGCATGGCGCAGGATGGAGCGATCCCTCCAAAAAAAATCCGTCGCGCCAAGCGACTCGGATCCTGGCCATGACTTCCCTTCCCCTCCCCTCCGCCGCCGAGCACCTCTCGGCCCTCGACGTCCTCATCGTCGAGGACGACGCCGTCACCCGCGCCCTGCTCGACCGGCAGATGCGCAAGCGCGGCCATTTCACCGTGCCCTGCGAAAGCGCCGAGGCCGCGCTCACCCGGCTGCTCGAGCGATTTTACCCGATCATCCTGCTCGACGTGCAACTGCCCGGCATGAGCGGCCTTGAGCTGTGCCGCCACCTCCGCGGCCAGCCCGACGGCGACCAATATTACATCCTCGTCGGCACCGGCAACGACAAGCCCGAGGACCTGCGCGACATCCTCGACGCCGGCGCGAGCGATTACG
>CAXTSM010000045.1:0-5424 GCA_964247025.1 uncultured Chthoniobacterales bacterium | reverse complement strand
TCCGAAGGCCCTTGTAGCCGCCCCGCTCCGTCGGGGCGCCGGGGGACGCGTGATCTCACGCCACACGGCGACAGAGCGCCGTGGCGACAAGGAAACGCACGCCGGGCCGCACCTGGCCTTCGGGCAAACCACCGCGGTCCGAAGGCCCTTGTCGCCGCCCCGCTCCGTCGGGGCGCAAGGGGCGCGTGATCTCACGCCACACGGCGACAGAGCGCCGTGGCTACAAGGAAACGCACGCCGGGGCGCACTTGGCCTGTCGGGCAAACCGCCGCGGTCCGAAGGTCCTTGTAGCCGCCCCGCTCCGTCGGGGCGCGGGGGGGAGCGTGATCTCGCGCCACACGGCGACGGAGCGCCGTGGCTACAAGGAAACGTGCCCCGAGGCGCACCTCGCCTTCGAGCAAGCTGCCGCGGTCCGAAGGCCCTTGTCGCCGCCTCGCATCGCCGGGGCGCCGGAGGGTGACCGCGGCTCCCGGCAAAATGTCCGCCCGCGCCATCTGGATGTCGATTCGGCCTAGGCCCGTCCCGCCGCGGCGAGAAACGGAGCGATGCGCGCGACCAGATCGCAGAAGCCGTCGAACGTGATCTGCTGCTGCCCGTCGCTCCAGGCCTCGGCGGGGTTGGGGTGCACCTCGATGAGCAGGCCGTCCGCGCCGAGGGCGACCGCCCCGCAGCACAGGGCGATCACGAGGTCCGCCCGGCCGCAGCCCTGGCTGGGATCCACGATCACGGGCAAATGCGACTCGAGCTTCGCGGCGGCGACCGCGCCGAGGTCGAGGGTGTTTCGCGTGTAGGTCTCGAAGGTGCGAATGCCGCGCTCGCAGAGCATCACCTTCGGGTTGCCGTGCGCGAGCAGGTATTCCGAGGCGAGCAGCCACTCCTCGATGCGCTCGCTCAGGCCGCGCTTCAACAGCACGGCCTTTCCGCTGCGGGCGCATTCGATGAGGAGCTGGAAATTCTGGGCGTTGCGCGCGCCGATCTGGAGGATGTCCGCCGTCTCGGAAACGTGCTCGACGTCGCGCTCGCTCAGCACCTCGGTGATGATCTTCAATCCGGTGCGGTCGCGGGCCTCGCGCAGCAGGCGCAGGCCCTCCTTGCCGAGCCCCTGGAACTCGTAGGGCGAGGTGCGGGGCTTGTAGGCGCCGCCGCGCAAAACGGTCGCGCCCGCCGCCTTCACCGCATCGGCCGTCGCAAAGAGCTGGTCGGCGCTCTCGACCGAGCAGGGGCCGGCCATGAGCGTGAAATCCGCGCCGCCCACGGGCACGCCGTCCACGTCGACGACCGTGTCCGCGGGGTGCGATTCGCGGCTGGCGAGCTTGTAGCGCTTTTGCACGCGAAGCACGCGCTCGACCTGCGGCATCGCGGTGAGCGACTCGAGGGTGTGGTGGGTGCGCTCGTCGCCGATGGCGGCCACGATGGTCTGCGCGACGCCGATGATGGGCGAGGGCTCGTAGCCGAGGGTTTTGATCTCGGCGATGACCTCGTCGATTTGGGGACGGGAGGCGCCGGGGCGAAGGACGATGATCATGGGTTCGAAAAGTTTTCGGCCGCCAGTGTCCAGGGTCCGGCCTGAAAACGGAACCCCGGAATTATCGGAAGCTCCTTGGCTACCCGCCCCACCGGCCGTTCACGACGGGCATGTAGCCGGTGGCGGGGCCGCCGGAGTAATCGGTCTTGCCGATGGCGCCGATCATTTTTTTGCCGGTCGCGCGTTTCCAGTAGGCGCTCATGGTCTCGCCGGTGTGGCAGCCCCAGCTCTTGATGAGAGCGTCGCGCGTGAAGAGGCCGCGGTGCAGCTGCCGGAGGTCGTCCTGGTGCAGCCAGGCCTTCGAGCCGCTGTCGATCTCGTTGCTGTAGTCGAACATGAAGCAGCGGCTGTTCGAGTGGCCGAAGAATTCGAAGTTCGCGATCTTGACCTGGTCGCGCGGCTGGCCGGCGTTCAGGTAGTCGATGACGTCCTGGCCGTTGTGGATCCAGATGAGATTCACGCCGTATTTGTCGCGGACGGAAACGATGTTCGCGACCAGGTTCGCGTGGTCTTGCCGCTCGCCGCGGCGGACGTAACTGGGCTGGTAAACGAGCCAGGTGATGCGGGCCGCCGGGCCGGATTGCTTGCGGATCTGCTCCATGCGCACGCGGGCGGGCCGGATGAAGTTGCCCCACCAGCGATCGTGCGGGGCGGCCTTGTATTTCTCCCACTCGATGAGGGACGGGCCGCCGCTGAGGAAGATGTATTCCCGGTCCGCCTGGGCCCGCAGGGCGGGGGCGGCGGAAAGGACGAGCAGCAGCGCGAGAAGAAAAGGGCGATTCACCGGGCTAAGTTCTCGCGAACGCGGCGGCTTTCAAGTCGAAACACCGCGCGCGAGCCAGCGGCGCGCCTCGCCGGGGCGGTCGGTGGTGATGCCGTCGACGCCGAGGCGCAGGCATCGGCGAAAGTCCGCGCGGCGATTGATGGTGTAGACGAAAATGGTGCGGCCGCCCGCGCGCAGCGGGGCGAGGAGGCTTCGGGTGAGAAGGGGATGATCGCAGAGGTCGATCCCGTCGACGCCGAGGTCGCTGACGCGCCGGGCAAGCCATTCGCCGTCGAGATCCGAAAAGGAGTCGTACGCGTCGAAAAGCCAGAGCGCCCGCGCGTCGGGCAGGGCGCGCTTCGCATCGATGAGGACGTGCGGGTCGAAGGAAATGAGCGTGACGTCGGTCGGGGGAAACGTCCCGAGCGCGGGAACGAGAGGTTCCTTGAGCTCGAGCACGACGTGGCGCCCGGCGGGCGTTTCGGCGAGCACTTCGGCCAGGGTCGGCCCGGGAAGCTCGGCGCGCGGCACGTCGCGGATGCGGCGGGCGTCGCCGAGCAGCCGCCGCCCGTCTTCGTCGTGAAAGGCGACGGTCTCGCCGTCGGCGGTGAGGCGAAGATCGGTCTCGATGGCGTCGGCGCCCTGCGTCCACGCGAGGCGAAAGGCGGCGAGGGTATTTTCCGGGGCCTCGCGGGAGGCGCCACGATGGGCGATGACGAGCGGCCCGGTGGACGCCGGCGGATTCACGCGAAACCAAAGAGCTTGCGCTCCTTGATGATGGTGGCGACCTCGTCGGGGACCATGGTTTCCCACGTGGTGTCCCGGTTGCGAATTCCGGCGAGCACCTGCGCGGAGGTGATGCCGAGATACTCGGGGTGGTAGTCCTCGATCGAGCGGATGAATCGATTGTCCAGCAGGTGCCGGTAGAGGTGCTTCAAGTTCGGCGCGACGTCGTAATCGTCGGCCGTCGTGAGCGTGCCGTCGGGTTTGAGCAGGGGATAGACGTAGAGCTTCACGCCGGTTTTGAAGAGCCGGCCGAGGCCTTCGAGGATACCGCCTTCGAGGCCCTGGTAGTATTTTTCCTCGAACACCTCCTGCAGGCTCGGGAGCCCGAGGGGAAGGCCGATCATGCGGTCGGTGTAGCGCGTGAGATAATTGATGAGGCGGTGATATTCGCCGTAGTTGGAGATCAGGACGGTGCGTCCGAGCGCGGCGAGCATGTCGACGCGGTCGAGGAAATCCAGGAGGTCGATCTCGCCGCTGCGGAGGAGGTTCTGCATGGTGATCTCCATGAGCACTTCGGGCGCGCCGTCTCCGAGGGCGTCCTCGGCGAGGAACATGGCGCGCGCCTGGTCGAGCATGTCGTTCGTCACGAGCGTGACGGGGCGGAAACTGCCGCGCTCGATGAGCAGCGGCTTTTTGTAGAAGGCTTCGGCGGCGTTGATCACTTCGCCATCCGCGCGGAAGAGAGCGGCCTTCGTGAGGCCGGCCGAGACGAGCTGCAGCGCCATGATGCGGTTGTCCACCTTCTCGAAACTGGGTCCGGAAAAGCGGATCATATCCACCTCGATGCGGTCGGCGCTGAGGTCGTCGAGCAGCGAGCCGATGAGCGCGTCGGGCCGGGTCGTGAGGTAATACGCGCCGTAGATGAGGTTCACGCCGATGATGCCGAGCGCCTCCTGCTGCGCGAGATTTTCGGCGTCGAGCATGCGCACGTGCAGGATGATCTCGTTCACCGCGCCACGTGGCTCGAGCTGGAAACGAATGCCGAGCCAGCCGTGCGATTCGTCGTGCCCGCGGAAGCTGCGGGCGGCCACCGTGTCGGCAAAGGCGAAGAACCGCCGGTCCGCGCCGAACTTGGTGTCGAGCCGCTCGACGAGCAGATCGTATTCGTGGTCGAGCATCGTGTACAGCCGCCGTCGGCTCACGTAACGCCCGGCCTCGCCGTAGATCGCGTCGCTGAACGTCATGTCGTAGGCCGAGATCGTCTTGGCGATCGTGCCGCTTGCGCCGCCGACGTGAAAGAACCGCCGCGCCACTTCCTGGCCCGCGCCGATTTCCGCGAACGTTCCGTAGATGCGACCGTCCATGTTGATCTGAAAGGCCTTCCTGTTGACCTGCTTTTCGGGTTTGCCGTCCATCTGCGGATCACGATAGGCGGGCCACCGCGGGAATGAAGGAGAAACCCGGCCCGCGCCCGGGTTCCGCATTTCCCGTTGCGTTGCGGCCGCGCGGGACGATGGTCGCGACATGAACGCGTTGCTCGCCCTGGTCGCCATTTTGTCTCTCGCGGCTTGCGCCACCAACGTCCCGGCCAGCCGCCAGCAACAGGTTGCCCAGGCGAACAGCACCGGCTACTACAGCTACCAGTTGCATTCCTCCTCGCAGCGCCGCTAGGCGCGGAGACGCTCGAAGGCGAGGTGCGGCCCGGGGCGCGTTTCTTTGTCGCCACGGCGCTCCGTCGCCGTGTGGGGTGGGATCACGCGCCCCCCAGCGCCCCGACGGAGCGGGGCGGCTACAAGGGCCTTCGGACCGCGGTGGTTTGCCCGAAGGCGAGGCGCGGCCCGGGGTGCGTTTCCTTGTAGCCACGGCGCTCTGTCGCCGTGTGGCGTGAGATTACGCGCCCCCCGGCGCCCCGACGGAGCGGGGCGGCTACAAGGGCCTTCGCGACCGCGGTGGTTTACCCGAGGGCGACGCGCGCCCGGGCTCACGTCTCCTTGTAGCCACGGCGCTCCGTCGCCGTGCGGCGTGAGATCACGCGCCCCCCGCGCCCCGACGGAGCGGGGCGGCGACAAGGGCCTTCGCGACCGCGGCGATTTGCCCGAAGGCGAGGTGCGGCCCGGGGCGCGTCTCCTTGTAGCCACGGCGCTCCGTCGCCGTGTGGGGTGGGATCACGCGCCCCCCGGCGCCCCGACGGAGCGGGGCGGCGAGAAGGGGAGCGTGGGATGGACCTGGGCGGGGGCTCGATGCGTTTCTTTGTAGCCACGGCGCTCCGTCGCCGTGTGGCGTGGGATGACGCGCCCCCCGGCGCCCCGACGGAGCGGGGCGGCTACAAGGGCCTTCGGACCGCGGTGGTTTGCTCGAAGGCCAGGCGCGGCCTGGGGTGCGTTTCTTTGTCGCCACGGCGCTCCGTCGC
>CAXTSM010000044.1:0-6864 GCA_964247025.1 uncultured Chthoniobacterales bacterium | reverse complement strand
AGGAAGGCTACCTCCGCAGCCAGACCTCGCTCATCCAGACCGCCGGCCGCGCCGCCCGCCATCTCAACGGCGAGGTCGTCCTCTTCGCCGACGTCATCACCGGCAGCATCCGCGCACTCATCGAGATCACCGACTACCGCCGCCGCCGCCAGATCGATTACAACAAGGCGCACGGCATCGAGCCGAAAAGCGTCGTCCGCGCCGTGCAGGAAAGCCTCCACGTCATCCTGAAAAGCAGCCGCGACCTCGACCGGTCCCTCGTCGCCGAGACCGCGCCCGATTTCGACCTCCACGAGCTCACGCAGGAACTCGAGCGCGACATGGCCACCGCCGCGGCGAACCTGGAATACGAACGCGCCGCCCTTCTCCGCGACCAGCTCGCCGAGCTCAAGACCGGCCACGGCCTCGACAAGATTTCCCCCGCCCCGCGCCCGACGAAATACTCCGGCAAGGGCAGCCGCAAACGCAGCCGCGCCTGAGCGGCGCGGGCATCCGGCCCGTGATCGGACCGGGACCACGGGCCGGATGCCCGCGCCACTTCCCATTCGCGTAAAAACGCGCCAACATCCGCCCCGCATGTCGACCACCGCCGATTTCCTCCTGCCTCCGCTGCTCGCCTTCGTGATCGCCGCGACCCTCGGCGTCGCCCTCGCGCTTTTCCGCCAGCGGGGCCGAAGCGCCGCCTGGATCGGGCTCGACGCCGTCATCCTCCTCTTTGCCTTCCTCCCGCTCCCGGTCCTCGCCGGCCTGTGCCTCACCATCGTTCCAGGCATCGACCGGCTCGTTCCCTGGCTTCTGGCCGCCATCCTCACCGCCGCCCCGCTCGCCTATCTGCCCACCCACCTCGCGCTCACCCGCCTCGCCCGCCCCTACCGCGACTCCGCCCGGCTTCTCGGCCTCGGTCCCGTCCGGCGCCTGTTCCGCGTGGACTTTCCCCTCGCGTGGAAAGCCATCGGCCTCGGCAAGCTTCTCGTCCTCACCCGCATCGCCGCCGAGTGGCTTCTCGTCATCGGCGCGTTCGACCGCCTGAACGCCTTCACCGCCGCCATCGCGCTCCTGGCCCTCGCCTCCGCCATCGGCGTCGCCGTCGCCATCGACCGGCTGCGTCCCCTCCGCTGATGCCTCCCGCAAAAAAAACCGCCGCCGCCGCCGGCGTTCATTTCGTCACCGGCAGCGACGAGTCCGCCGTAAAAAAAGCCGCCGCCGAGCTCGCCGCCCGGCTCGCGCCCTCCGACGACCCCTTCGCCATCGAGACGATCGACGGCGCCGCCGCCACCGTCGACGAGGCCCAGTCCCGCCTTCATGCCACGATCGAGGCCCTCCTCACCCTGCCTTTCTTCGGCGGCGGCAAGCTCGTCTGGCTCAAGAGCGCCACCTTCCTCGGCGACTCCGTCGTGGGCCGCAGCGAGACCGTCACCACCGCCATCGACAAGCTGCTCGCCGTCCTCGGCCCAGGCCTTCCCGAAGGCATCGTCTTCCTGCTCAGCGCCATCGACCCCGACAAGCGCCGCGCCGCCTACAAGACCCTCGGCAAGCTCGCCGCCGTCCACCTCCACGACCGACCCGACTTCGGCTGGGGCTCCACCGAGGCCGACATCGTGGAATGGGTCGCCGAACGCGCCGCCGCCGCCGGTCTGCGCCTCGAGCCCGACGCCGCCGCCGTGCTCGCCGCCCGCGTCGGCGCCGAGACCCGCCAGCTCGAGAACGAAATCGAGAAACTCTCCCTCTCCTTCGGAAACGACCGCGTGCTCACCGCCGACGAAGTCCGTGAAATGGTCGCCGCCACCCGCGCCGGCGGCATCTTCGACCTCGGCAACGCCCTTGCCAGGCGCGACCTCCGCCTCTGCCTGCGCACCCTCGCCCAGCTCCTGCGCCAGGGCGAAAGCGGCGTCGGCATCCTCCTCGCCGCCCTCATGCCCACGGTCCGCAACCTTCTCGTCGTGAAGGACCTCATGGTCTCGAACGGCCTCCGCCCGCCCGCGCAGCCCCAATTCTTCAAGTCCTCGCTCGACCGCCTCCCGCCCGCCGCCATCGCTCACCTCCCGCGCAAGAAGGACGGCACGCTCAATACCTACCCGCTCGGCATCGCCGCCGCCAACGCCGCCCGCTTCACCCTCCCCGAGCTCCAGGCCGCCTTCCTGGCGTGCATCGCCGCAAACAAGGCCCTCGTCACCACCCAGCTCCGCGACGAGATCATCCTCTCGCGCCTCCTCGTCGAGATCGCCGGGAAATAGCCGTCGAACAAACGGCTGGCTCTGCCGCCGACCTCATCGACACCCCTGTCATCGTCGCCGCTTTCGCGCTTGAGGGGTCCGCTTGGGGGCCAGGCTTTGTTCCTCCCGACCCTCGCCCGCCGTCGGAGATGCGAGGTCCCGTCCGTCCCGCTCCAAGGCAATTCCCTGTTGCGCATTGCTTTCGGCCCCGGTAAATAAGTCCCGCTAATGCTGGTTCTTCTCAAGCGAGCTTCTTTCGGCGGAGGAATCGTCTCCTCGCTTGCCAGCCCCGCCCCCTTTTCGAGAGAAAAGATCGGCCGCTTCGCTCTCGATCTCATTTCCATCCTCGCTCCCGAATGGGATCTCGAGCCCGAGCACGTGAAGCTTCGGGCCGGTGACTTTCTTTTCGACTACGAGCTCACCGTCCATCTTTTCGACCGTCTTGCCACCTTTCAACTCAACGCCTCCGAGCTCCGCCTCGAGTTCATCGATGGCCGCAGCGACGAAGATCTCGCCGTCATCGCGCGCGTCGCCGAAGCCATCTACCGTCTTTTTCCGGCGGACGCCTTTTCCCTGCACGAGTATAGCGCCTTCCTTCACGCCGCCGCCGCCGACGACGATGCCCGTCAACGCCTCTCCGGCGACTTGGAGAACCTGACCTTTCAAGGCGCGTTGATCCGCTACCGCACGGCGGATCATTGGCCCGAGGAGGTGCGTCTCACCGTGGACAAATCCTTCCTCGTCCAGCATGGCGCCTTCATTTCCGCCTCATCTTCCTCCTTCGAGCCCGTCAACTCCGACTCGCTTCGGCGCTTCATTGACGCTTCCCTGGAGGCCGCGAAGGCCATCAACTTCGAACTCCAGGGGCCGGAACCCGCCAATCTGTAAACCATGCCATTCATTTTAAAGAGCCACTTGGCGAACGCCCCAAAGCGAGCCACGCAACGGCTTCGCGAAGCGACGCCGGTCGTCGTCGGCCACGCTCGCGAAGAGACCTTCGGCGGCCCTCCCGCGGCCGAACCTGCCGCCATTCAACTCGCCCAGGGCCATCGCGCCCGCCTCAGGACGTTGAAGGAGCAAGCGCACTCCGCCCGGAACACCGTCAACGGCGGCCTGCGCGTGACCAGGGCCGGCGAAATCGTGCGCCCTGCTTCCGACGACGTCCACGTGTCCGACAGCATCCTCGTGCAAGGGGGAACATCCAGCGCCCACTGCGTCCGAGAATACATCCTCACGCCGCGGGGCGAACCCGCCGACCGATACGCCACCCATCGGCTCCTCGAGACCGGCCTCGTCCATCCCACCATCCCTGAGATCGAGCCCACCTCCTTCCGGTTCGGAGGCGCGCGCGCCGCGGGAAAGAACATCCCGACCGGAAAATACAAGGCGCCGGCCGTGCTCGGTCCTCCGCTTGCGTCGATCACGGCGGCTCCCGAATCCACCGCCCGCCGTGTTTTCCACGGTCGCGTCATCGCGCGAACCGAGGCCAAGAGCCGCGTCATCATGCGCGAAGACGCCGAGCACGCCGAACGCATCATCGGCGAATGCGATACCGCCACGCTCGTCCGGAACGGAATCGGTCCCCGCGACGAATTTCGCATGACCCTCGCCCCCACTCCCCGCGGCGCCGAAGTCACCTTCGAGCTCGTCGTCCCGAGCGACCTTACCGCCGCGGAAATGCGCGCCATCGACGCCCGATTCGCCCACTTCGACGACGTCGGTCACGAATAGCGGCGCATGCCTGCGCTCGAAGTCCACGTCATCGGCCGCGGCACGGGCGAGAGCATTATCCTCGGCATCCCCGAATGCGATTGGTGGGTCGTCATCGACGCCTACAGCGCCAACCCGCAATCGGCCGACGTCAACGCCACCATCGCCTTCCTGCGCCGGCGCGGCGTCGAGCGTCTCGCTTTCATCGCGCTCACCCATCCCCACCACGACCACTACACCGGGCTCGCCATCCTCTTCGACCACTTCGAAGTCGACGCCTTCTGGCAATACGACGGCATGGAGCGCCGTCAGCTCGCCGGTCTGCTGAGCGGCGCCGCCGATCCCCTGGCCCCGCCGAACGCCCTCATCCGCCTCTTCGAGACCATCACCAAGCTCGCGCGATCCAAGAAGCTCATCCTCCGCAACCTCGCGCCCCACACCAGTCCGCCGACCGGGCTCCCCCGCGACATTCCCCTCACCATCACGGCGCTCTCTCCCTCCGGCCTCGACAAAGACGCCTACCTTAAAAGCGTCACCGCCTGTTTCCACGCCGACGGCGGTCTGATCACCAGCCGAGCCCGCCAGATCGCCCACAACCGCATCGCCACCGCCCTGCTCGTGCGCTTCGGCCAGGCCGGCGTGCTTCTCGGCAGCGATGTCGAGAGTCCCGCCTGGAAGCAAATCCTCGACGAATTCGAGCCCGACAAACTGCGCAGCCATGTCGTCAAAGTCAGCCACCACGGCTCCACGAACGGCTACTGCGACCGTCTTTGGTCTCTGCTTTGTCCCGCTCCCGGCATCGCCATCATCGCCCCTTCCGCCGGGCACGAACTGCCCGAGCCCGAAGCTCTCGACCACATCCGCCCCCACGTCGAGCACCTCCTCGTCACCGCCCGGCCCCGGCATCTGCGCAATGTCACCGACCTCCTTCCCCTCGAAGACCAACTCGCCCTCAGCGTATTTTCCAGCCTGCGCTACGAGACCCTCGACCCGAGCCCGCACGACGTCCACGACGCTCATACCTGCTCTCTCACCCTCACCTTCGAAGGCAAGGTGAGCAAAATCGCCACCGGCGCGGGGGTCATCTGCGACACCCGCGACCCGCAGGGGCGGCGTGCGATCAGTGAAGGCGCCTTTACTTTCGGGCGACCCCCTTCGGCCAACGCTCCCGTCGGTTGAGGCTCAGGCCGCAAGCCGCTCGCCTTTCCCACCCGGCCACCCCCAGCCGACCACCGATCCCGAGCGCCCCTTCCCGCGGCTCCGGGACCGCGGTGATCGACAGCACGCCGCTCGCATTGTCGAATCCGAACCGGTTCCCACCGCGTCAACGGTGAGACCCGAGGCAGCGGGGAACGGCGCGGCCGCGCCCGTGCCATCCGCGAAGCCGCTCGTCCCCCACGAAGAAAGACGCGCCCCCCCGCCCGCGGGGAGCCCCTCCCCCGGGCGTGAAATCTCTCGTCGCGGCCCTGAAATTTCCCCCTTGCGGAGGTGAAAATTTTCCCCGCGTCGAAACCCCGTCTTGGCCCGCGCCGCCCCCGCTCCGCGCGATTTACCCCCCAGGTGCGCAAAAAGCACCACCGCGACCCACCTTTTCGCCCCCGGAACCCGCGCTTTCACCCCCCCCCGCTCCGCTGATCCCCCCGGGAGTCCCGCCCGCGACCCCCGCCGGGAAAATTTTCACCACCCGGGAAAGAATGAGAGGGAACGTGGCACCCCTTCTGCTTTTCAGCCTAGAAACCACACCACCCATATGCCCGACTCACCCACTCCGCCGCCCGGCTCCCCCACCCCGACTTCCCACCACCGCAACGACGCCGTCTTGAACCAAGCCCAGGTGCAAGCCCTCACGAAAGCCGAGCAAATCGTCGCCGCCGCCCGCAAAGCGACCTACGCCCCCGCCCTCGCCCTCCGCGACATCACCCCTGCCATGGTCGACCAGCTTGACGCCGATATCCTCGCCGCCCGCCGGGCCAGCGCCCGCGCCATCCACCACACCACCGGCAAGGAGGTCGCCACGGCCGAGCAGCTCCACGCGAAACGCTCCCTCATCCTCTCCCTCCAAGAAGTGCAGGCTGCCGCCCGTCAAAAATACTCCCGCCGTGAGCCCGTCAAATTGCAGGCCTATTTCATCGGCAAACGCCTCGATCAAAGCCGCGCCGACCTTCTCCAATACGCCGCCGGCATCCTCCTCCAGCTCGAAGGCGATCCCACCGCCACCCCGCCCGTGCCCGCTGATCCGCTGCCCGGCATCATCCCCGCAAAAATCACCGCCCTCGCCGCCGCCCGCTCAGCCTACGACGACGCCAAAAACCCCCAGACCCACGGGCAAACCGACGCCACCGACGAGCGCAGCGAGCGTGACATCCTGATCGACGACCTCACCGACCGGCGCATGGACATTCAATTCGCCGCCGACGCCGAGTGGCCCTACAGCGACGACATCAACGCCGGCGCCCGTCGCGAGTTCTACCTTCCCCTCAGCCAGCCCTACAACGGCTAGGCCGAATCGACATTGAGCGCATCCCAAGAGAAAGGAGGCGAGAGGAAGGAAGGCCATGAAGCAGAGATCACGGCGATCGAAGCGAGGGGCGATGCGGCGGAAAGGTTTGAGTTATGGAAGCCGCGAAGCGCCGGGGCGACAAGGAAACGCCCGCCGGGGCGCACCTGGCCTTCGGACAACCGCCGCGGTCCGAAGGCCCTTGTAGCCGCCCCGCTCCGTCGGGGCGCCGGGGGGCGCGTGATCTCACGCCACACGGCGA
Source organism: uncultured Chthoniobacterales bacterium (assembly GCA_964247025.1). Lineage (GTDB taxonomy): Bacteria > Verrucomicrobiota > Verrucomicrobiia > Chthoniobacterales > JAATET01 > JAATET01. Next base: position 182 of record CAXTSM010000044.1, on the reverse strand, counting down.
CAGAGCGCCGTGGCGACAAAGAAACGCACCCCAGGCCGCACCTGGCCTTCGGGCCAACCGCCGCGGTCCGAAAGGCCCTTGTCGCCGCCCCGCTCCGTCGGGGCGCCGGGGGGCGCGTCATCCCACCCCACACGGCGACGGAGCGCCGTGGCGACAAAGAAACGCACCCCAGGCCGCGCCTG
>CAXTSM010000043.1:0-9640 GCA_964247025.1 uncultured Chthoniobacterales bacterium | reverse complement strand
ACATGATCCACGCGAAGCTCGAGCCGCGGTTCGACACCATCCGCGCGCGCCTGCTCGTCGTTTTCCTCGCTTTCTTCCAGCCCCTCGTCCGCGGCTGGACCCGTTACTACGTCTGGTTGAAGTTCAAGCGCACGCCTCCCTCGGTCATCGCCACGCCCGAGGAGGACTTCCGCCCCGCCCGCGGCGGCAGCATCACGAACCTGGAGTTCTGGAACGAGGAAGGTCACGGCCGCGAGGCGCTGTTGCCCGCCGTCATCGACCGCCTCGAGCGCGAGAATTGGAGCTACTCGATGGACACCGGGTGGAAGGATTGGGACGTGCAGGTCTACGGCAGTTTCTGGTGGGGCATCGAAATGCTCAGCGTCACCGAATACCACGGCGGCCCGAAGTGCCTCACGCGCGTGCGCCTCACCACCCACATGGTCGCCACCACCTTCCTCATCAACGCCATCCTGCTCGGCATCATCGCCTACCGGCAGATCGGCCGCGAGACGTGGGATTGGGCCTGGCAGATTCCCTACCTCCTCTTCGCGCTCATCCTCTTCAAGCAGGCCCGCACCCTGAAAGCCCGCGTCGCCGAGCTCGTCGGCGCCGCCGCCCAGCGCGTCAAGCTCACCCGCGTCAAGAAATGAACCGCCCGCGAAGCCGCGAAGCCGCGAAAAAATCCGTTTTTCCTTCGCGCCTTCGCGGCTTCGCGTGAGGCCCATGGACCGTCTCTCCGACTACGACTTCCCGCTGCCCGAGGCCCTCATCGCCTCGCGCCCGCTCGAACGCCGCGACGCCTCGCGCATGCTCGTGCTCGATCGCGCCACCGGCGGGATCTCCCACCGCCGGTTCGCGGATTTTTCCGCCCACCTTCGCCCGGGCGACCTCGTCGTCCTGAACGACTCCCGCGTGATCCGCGCGCGCATGTTCTCCGACGACCGGCGCGTCGAGCTCCTCCTCCTCGAGGAAGTCGCCCCGCGCCGCTGGCTCAGCCTCGTCAAGCCCGGCCGGCGCATGCGCCTCGGCGCCACCTGCCACGCCGGCGGCGCGAACCTCACCGTCGTCGGCGTCGAGCCCACCGGCGAACGCCTCCTCGCCGCCGACCGGTCGATCGATTTCTCCCTCGGCGAACTCCCGATCCCGCCCTACCTGGACCGCGGCGCCGACCACGACGACGACACGCGCTACCAGACCGTCTTCGCCGGTCCCGAGGGCTCGGTCGCCGCCCCGACCGCAGGTTTGCACTTCACGCCCGCGCTTCTCGAGACAATCCCCCACGCCCTCCTCACCCTCCATGTCGGCATCGGCACCTTCCAGCCGGTCAAGGTGGAAAATCTCGCCGCCCACCGCATGCACGAGGAGCGCTACGCCATCGCGCCGGCGACCGCCGCCGCCATCAACGCCGCCGCCCGCCTCGTCGCCGTCGGCACCACCAGCGCGCGCGTGCTGGAATCCCAGCCCGCCGGCCCCGTCGAGCCGCACGCCGGCCGCACGTCCCTCTTCCTCCGCCCGCCCGCGCGACTGCGCCGCGTCGGCGCGCTCCTCACGAATTTTCACCTGCCGAAGTCCACGCTCCTCATGCTCGTGAGCGCCTTCGCCGGCCGCGAAGCGATCCGCGCCGCCTACGACGAGGCGATCCGCGAAAAATACCGTTTCTTCAGCTATGGCGATTGCATGCTCATCCTGTGACGCGGGCTACGCGGGCGGCGCGGGCTTCGGAACTTCCGCCGCGTCCTCCGCCTTGTCTTCGTCGCGGATGATCATCTGGTCGAAGTAGGCCATGCCCGAATCGGGATCCCGTTTGAAGTGCATGGCAAGCGTGAGCACGTTGTCCCTGAGTCGATCCTCGACCACCGCGCGCGAGACTGCCGTGTCGCGCTTCCCGCCCTTCACCTCGCCCACGCCCCGAGCGGGGCCGCGCGAGCCGCCACGAACGCGTTTTTCAACGTCACGAGTCGATTCACGAACGTCCGCCCGAGCGTGTCGACCTGCTTGGCCGAGAGCTTCGTGAAACGCGTCATGAGCGTCTCGACATTGGTTATCGGGTCGGCCATACCGCCGCCAAAACCTTGAGGCATCACGGTGATCCGTAAACGCCAGGCTGAATCGACTTTCGGGATCGCAACAGACGAGAAGTGACCCGCACGACGACGCGCTCGAAGGCCCTTGTAGCCGCCCCGCTCCGTCGGGGCGTCTCCGGGTGCATGGTCAAGGCTCGCCTTCCCTCGGCACGGCGACAGAGCGCCGTGGCTACAACGCCGGGCCGCCGGGGGGCGCGTGATCTTCCTCCACACGGCGACGGAGCGCCGTGGCAATGTGAGGGAGCGAGAGGCGTGGCCTTTGGTTGGCGAGATCGCCACGGGTCGACGTTGTAGCCGCCCGCTCCGTCGGGGCGTCTCCGGGTGCATGGTCAAGGCTCGCCTTCCCCGGCACGGCGACAGAGCGCCGTGGCTACAACGCCGGGCCGCCCGGGGGCGCGTGATCTCCTCCCACGCGGCGACGGAGCGCCGTGGCAAGGTGAGGGAGCGGGAGGCGTGGCCAGGGTTTGGCGAGATCGCCGCGGGCCGGCGTTGTAGCCGCCCCGCTCCGTCGGGGCGTCCCCGGGTGCATGGCCAAGGCGGCCTTCCTCCGGGCCCGGCGACGGAGCGCCGTGGCGACAACGCCGAGCCGCCCGGGGGGGCGCGTGATCTTCCTCCACACGGCGACGGGGCGCCGTGGCGACACCGAGCGTGGCCGGACGCGTTTCTCCGACGAAGGGCTTCCGTCTTCGCGCGGGCGCGTAAAAAAAACCGGCGCGAACCGGTGCGCGGCGTCCGCAAAAAACGCGCCCCCGCATCATCGGAGCGGCGGAGGGTGACCGCCGCCCCGGCTAAATGCCCGCCCGCATCATCCGAATGTCGGTTCCGCCCAGGGTCCGTTCCCCCTGGAGCGGAGATCGCTCCGGGGCTATTTCCGCCGTCGCTCCAGGAAAAAAGCCCGCAACAACCCCGCGCAGTCTTCGCCCCGGACTCCGGCGGTGATCTCGCAGCGATGGTTCAGCTCCGTCGTCTGCAGCAGATTGATCCAGCCGCCCGCCGCGCCGCCCCGGGCGTCGCCGCAACCGAAGATCACGCGTCTCAGCCGCGCATGCACCAGTGCGCCGGCGCACATGGGGCACGGCTCCTTCGTCACGTAGAGGTCGCAATCCGTCAGCCGCCAATCGCCAAGCGCGTTCTCGGCCTGCGTGATCGCGAGCATCTCGGCGTGGGCCGTGGCGTCCTTCAGCGTCTCGACCTGGTTCCACGCGCGGGCAATGATTTTTCCCCCGCGCACGATCACCGCGCCGATGGGAACCTCCCCCGCCTCGTAGGCGCGGTGGGCCTGCCGCAGGGCTTCGCCCATGAAGTGCGCGTCGCTCGCGAGATCGATGATCGGGTCGTCTTCCACAAACTCCGCTATAGCCGAGCCGGCGGAGGATCGCTAAATCTATCGCGGTGAGCGCCCGACCAATCATCGTCGCCCCCTCGATTCTCGCGAGCGACTTTTCGCGCGTCGGCGAGGAGGTGGAATCCGTCACCGCCGCCGGGGCGGACTGGATCCACTGCGACGTGATGGATGGCCATTTCGTGGACAACATTTCCTTTGGGCCCGCGTTCGTCGAGACCGTGGGCCGGCACACGAAGATCCCGCTGGACGTGCACCTCATGGTCACGCGGCCGGACCATTATTTCCCCCGCTTCACGAAGATCGCCCGCTCGATCTCGTCGCACGTCGAGGCGGAGCACGACGTGGCCGACACCCTGCGCCGCGTGCGCGCGGCCGGTTGCCGGGCGGGGCTGGCGGTGAGTCCGCCGACCGATATCGCGCTCGTCGAGCCCTTCGTGGGATTGTTCGACATCCTGCTCATCATGACGGTGAACCCTGGATTCGGCGGGCAGCCATTTCTGCCGGAAATGCTCGGGAAGGTTCGCTATGGCGACGGTTTGCGCTCCGCGCGCGGCGTGGATTTCGAAATCGAAGTCGACGGGGGCATCACCGTCGAAACCGCGCGGGATTCCATCGCGGCCGGCGCGAATCTTCTGGTGGCCGGCACCTCCGTTTTTCGCGCCCCCGATCGCGCCGCGGAAATCAGCCGCCTGCGCCGCGCGGCGTCGCTCCCGGTCGATCCGGAGGATCAAGCAGCCCCGATCGCCCCAAGGCCTCTCCGACCAGAAAAAGTGAGCCGGTTAGAAGAAACCGGCTGGTCGTTCGGCCCTGGGCGGCAGACAGCGCATCCGTCAGATTTGTAAAACACCGGCCGCCGCCGCCGCCCGCCCCGGCCAGTTTCTCCGGAGATTCTCCGCGGGGACTGTCGACCGGCACGAACCAGAATTCCTCCGCCAGCGGGGACAGTGCGCGCAGCATTTCGGGGTAAGTCTTGTCGCGCACCGCGCCAAAAATCACCACCGGCTTCTCGTCGCCGAAAATTTCCCGCCAGGTGAGCACGAGTTGCGCGGACCCGTGGGGATTGTGCGCGCCGTCGAAGACGAATCGGCCCTCGACCTGGAAGCGGCCCGGCCACCGCACGCCGGCCAATCCCTCCCGCGCCGCGGCCGCCGGCACGACAATGCCCGCCGCGCGCAACGCCGCGAGGGCAAGCGCCGCATTGCGACGCTGGTGGGAACCGCGCAGGCCGAGCGGAAACGTCTCCGGCAGCGACTCGCCCACGAAGGCGACCGGGGCGGCCCGGGTGAGCACAGCGGCCACCTCGGGTGATTGCGGCGCGCTCACCGCGGGGACGCCCGGCTTCAGGATGCCGGCTTTTTCCGCCGCGATCTTTTCGAGCGTGTCGCCCAGCCACTGCGCGTGGTCCATCGCGATGGGCGTGATCACGGATACGACGGGCGTCACGGCATTCGTGGAGTCGAGGCGCCCGCCCATGCCGGTCTCGAGGACGACGTATTCGCAACGAGCATCGGCGAAATGCCGGAGCGCCAGCGCGGTCACGATCTCGAAATAGGTGGGCGCGTGCGGCCAGGTCGCGGACGCGTCGCGCAGCCGGGTCAGGATCGCCGCGACCGCCGGCTCCGGGATGCGCTCGCCGTCGACGCGGATGCGTTCCCGGAAGTCGACGAGGTGGGGCGAGGTGTAGAGGCCCGTGCGGTGCCCCGCCGCCCGGAGCATGGCGTGGAGCATCGCGCAGACGGAGCCCTTGCCGTTCGTGCCCGCCACGTGGAGAAAACGGCCCGCGCGCTCCGGCCGGCCGAGCGCCTCGAGCAGAAGGCGGGTGTTCTCGAGGCCGAGCTTGATGCCGAATCGCTGCGTGGAATACAGCCACGCCAACGCCTCGGGATAGTTCATGGATGGAAACGTGGCATCGGCTTCCAGCCGATGATCATCCGTTCATTGGCCCGCGGCCAATGGCGCTTCGAAGTAGCCGAGCAACTGGCCCAGCAGGGCGCGCATTTTTGCGCGATGCACGATGTGGTCGACGAGGCCGTGTTTCTCGAGAAACTCGGCGGTTTGGAATCCCGGCGGCAGATCCTGGTGCGTCGTCTCCTTGATGACCCGCGGCCCGGCGAAGCCGATCATGCTCCGCGGTTCCGCGAGGATCACGTCGCCGAGGGAGGCGAAGCTTGCCATCACGCCGGCCGTGGTGGGATTCGTGAGGACCGCGACGTAGGGAAGCCCGGCCCCCGCGTGCCGCGCGAGCGCGCCGCTGGTCTTCGCCATTTGCATGAGGCTCAGCATGCCCTCATACATGCGGGCGCCGCCGGAGGCGCAGACGATGACGACGGGGATTTTTTTGCGGGTCGCGAGCTCGATCGCGCGGGTGATCTTTTCGCCGACGACGGAGCCCATGGTGGCGGCCAGGAAGGTGAAATCCATGACGGCGAGGGAGACCGCGCGCCCCTCGATCTTCGCCGTGCCGGTCACGACCGCGTCCTTCAGGCCGGTCTTGGCGCGATAGGTTCCCAGGCGCTCTTCGTAGGTCGCGACGCCCTTGAACTTCAGCGTGTCGACCGAGACGAGGTTCGCGTCGGTCTCCGCGAACGTGCCTGCGTCCACGAGCGAGGCGATGCGCTCCGCCGAGCCGAAGGAGAAATGGTGGTCGCACTTCGGGCAGACGCGCAGGTTTTCGTCGAGCGCGAGGTTGTGGATCACCTCGCCGCAGGACGGGCACTTGGTCCAGAGGCCTTCGGGCATTTCGCGGTTCTTGCGAAGGGTGTTGAGGACGGGCTTTCGAAAAATGGCCATGGAGAGATTATCCGCGCGCGACGGTGATGGCCTGGACGGACCGGGCGCCGCCCTCGAGCAGGACGCGCGCGCATTCGTCCAGCGTCGACCCGGTGGTAAGGACGTCGTCCACCAGCAAGAAAGATTTATCCTTCACGCCGGCATTGTGGCGCAAGGCGAAGGCGTCGCGCAAGTTCCGCATCCGCTGCCGGCGGTCGAAATGCGTCTGCGTGATCGTGTGCCGGCGGCGGACCAACGGCCGCTCGGCCGGCATCCCGGATCGGCGCGCCACCCATTCGGTGAGCGCCTCCGATTGATTGAAGCGCCGCTCGCGCTGCCGGGCGGGATGGAGCGGCACCGGGGCGAGGCGCAGCCCCTCGATCGCGGCGAAGCGAGGGTCGTCCAGCGCCTCGGCGAGCCAGTTTCCCAGCGGGCGACGCAGGTGTAACTCGCGCCCGTATTTGAAGCGGTGGATGAGCTCGCGCACGATCCCTTCCGAACGCATGACCGCGACCGCAAATTCCAGATGACGCGTTTCGCCGTGGCAATTTGGGCAGCGGAACGCGTCCAGCGCGCCGTCGAGCGGACGCGAGCAGGCGGGGCACTTCGGCTCGGCGATCCGCTTCACGGAAGCCTCGCACGGCCCGCACATCCAGCGGTCCCGCGGCTGGGACGCGCCGCAGGCCGCGCAATGCGGCGGATAGACGAGGTCAATCAGCGCCTCGCCCGCCGGACGCAGCCGCCCCGCCAGTTTCACGAGTGACACGGGCGAGATACCACCAGACGAGCGCGCCGGTGACAAGCAGCGCAACGAGCGGCACCGCTCCCGTCGGCACCATGCCGTGCACGACGTTGGGGCCGATCCAGGGCAGAAGGGCCTCGGGCGGTTTCACCCGGAACCGCCCGAAAAGATTCATGGTCTGCTGGCCAAGGATCCACCCGGCGTGGAGACCGATGCCCAGCCACAAGGAGCGGGTGCGCAGCGTGGCTCCGCCAAGGATCACGCCAATCGAGAAAAGGGCGGTCGCACCCCAGAGAACGAGGACCGGATTTCCCGCGGAGGAGAACATCTGCCCGAGCAGGTCGAAGCCGCTGAACCAACGCACGTCGGCCACATCGGCGCGCGAGGCGATGAAATGGGCCGCGGCGAAAACCAGGGAGACGATGAGGAGACCCGGCCCGCGGCCCAAAAAGCGAACGAAGAGCCCGAGAAGGACCCCGCGGAAAAGAAGCTCCTCGATGATGGGAACCACCGCCGTCGCCGCCAGGATCGAAAGGAGATGGCTCCAGGGGATGTCCTTTCTCAGCCGGTAGACGTCCGAGCCGAAATAAAACCCGGCGAGCGCGCCGAGCGGCCCGAGCGCGAGCAGGAGCCCGGCCGCGAGATCGCGGCAGGCGCGGGGATTGCGCGCCAGGCCGAGCTCGCCAGGGCGGCGCACGTTCATCCAGCGCAACGCGGGCCAGAGAAGCGCCAGCGAGACGATCAACGCGGTGCGGCTGAAAAAGCGGCGAAACGGCGTGCCGGCGAGAAAGGGATGCCAATCGTGAATGGCCCAGTAGATCGGGGGCGAGAGCAGCGCCGCCAGCAGCAGCACCGCGGCGGCGTAGAGCAAAAGTTTCGCCAGGGGATTCACGCGCCGCAAGTTAGCAGCTAGTTTTTCGCTCGAAATGCTTTTCTCCGACGACACTGAGGCCCTGGTCCGGGCGGATCGCGCGCATTCGTGGCACCCGTTCACCCCGATGCGCGCGTGGTGCGATCCCGCCCGGGAGCCACTCGTGCTCGTCGAGGGAAATGGCGCGATCCTGCGGGATTCGCGCGGTCGCGAATACCTCGATGGCAATTCGTCGATCTGGACGAATCTCCACGGTCACAACCACCCCCGGCTCAATGCCGCCATCCGCGACCAACTCGACCGCGTGGCGCACGTCTCCTTTCTCGGCAGCACGAACGCCCCCGCCGCCCGGCTCGCGGAGCGGCTCTGCGGCTTGTTCCCGCGCGCGACGCTCACGCGCGCTTTTTTCTCGGACAACGGGTCGACCGCGGTCGAGGCGGCGCTGAAGATGGCGGTGCAGTATTGGCAGCTCGCCGGCCGCCCCGAGCGCCATCGTTTCGTCGCCTTCGATCGTGCCTATCACGGGGACACCGCCGGCGCGTCGAGCGTGGGGGGGATCGCGGGATTCCAGGGTCGCTTTGCGGGGCTGCATTTTCCGGTCGAGCGGATTGGCTCGGTCGAGGAACTCGCGGCGGTTTCCTCGCCGGACACGATCGCGGCGGTGATCATCGAGCCGCTCGTGCAGGGGGCGGCGGGCATCCGATGCTGGCCCGCGGGCATGCTGCGGGAGCTGAGCGCGTGGTGCGACATCCACGGCATCTTTCTGATTCTCGACGAAGTGCTCACGGGCTTCGGCCGCACGGGAACGATGTTCGCGTGCGAGCAGGAACGCGTTTTCCCCGATTTTCTCTGCCTGGCCAAGGGGCTCACGGGCGGCTACCTGCCGCTGGCGGTCACGCTGACGACGGAGCGCGTCTTCGAGCGGTTTCTCGGCGAGGCCGCGGAGCGAAAGACCTTTTATTACGGGCACAGCTACACGGCGAACCCGTTGGGCTGCGCGGCGGCGCTGGCGAATCTCGATGTCTTCGAGGACGAGGGCACGTTGCAAAATCTCAAGCCGAAGATCGAGCGCCTGCGCGGGTCGCTCGATGGCCTGGCCGCCCACCCGCACGTGCGCGAGGTGCGGCGATGCGGGTTCATCGCGGGCATCGAGGTCGGCGGGGACCGGGAAACGCCGTATCCGTGGGAGGAACTCCGCGGCGCGCGGGTTTGCGAGGCGGCCCGCGCGCATGGCCTGCTCACCCGGCCGGTGCTCGACACGGTGGTGCTGATGCTGCCGTTCTGCGTGACGGACGCCCAGATCGAGGGAGCGGTGGAAGCGATCCGCCGCGGGATCGACGAGGTCTGCGGGTAGCCGCCTCGATCGGTCGGGGCGCGGGTTTCGCGGGCCGGGCGCGGCGGCGCCTTTCCTGGCTTTCACGGCGACGGAGCGCCGTGGCGACAAGAGGACGGGAGACGCGAACTTGCCGCGCCTCGCTCGGTCGGAACGTGGCCCCTGTAGTCGCCCCGCTCCGTCGGGGCGCGGGGTTCGCGGGCCGACGCGGCGGCGCCTTTCCTGGCTTTCACGGCGACGGAGCGCCGTGGCTACAGGTGAACCGGAGACGCGAGCTTGCCGCGCCTTGCTCGGGCGAAACGCGGCGCCTGTCGCCGCCCCGCTCCGTCGGGGCGCGGGGTTCGCGGGCCGACGCGGCGGCGCCTTTTCTGGCTTTCACGGCGACGGAGCGCCGTGGCGACAGGAGGACGGGAGACGCGAACTTGCCGCTCCTCGCTCGGGCGAAACGTGGCCCCTGTAGCCGCCCCGCTCCGTCGGGGCGCGGGGTTCGCGGGCCGACGCGGCGGCGCCTTTC
>CAXTSM010000042.1:0-10836 GCA_964247025.1 uncultured Chthoniobacterales bacterium | reverse complement strand
CCTTGTCGCCACGGCGCTCCGTCGCCGTGCGGCGCGAGATCACGCGCCCCCCCGCGCCCCGACGGAGCGGGGCGGCTACAGGGCCGTCGGACCGCGTCGTTTGCCCGAAGGCGAAGAGCGCCCGGCGCACGTATCCTTGTAGCCACGGCGCTCCGTCGCCGTGCGGCGTAGATCACGCGCCCCCCCCGCGCCCTGACGGAGCGGGGCGGCGACAAGGGCCTTCGACCGCGTTGCCATGATCGGCTCGGGACCCGCCATAATCCGGCCAGCGTTGAACGTAATCCGCTCGGTGTTCGTTCTCATCCAGCCAGCGTCGAACGTAATCACCTCGGTGTTCGTTCTCATCCAGCCAGCGTTGAACGTAATCCGCTCGGTGTTCGTTCTCATCCGGCCAGCGTTGCTGCTAATCATCCCGGCGTTTGCCTTGACCCCGTCGGCGTGGACGAGGTTCAGTTCGGCCTTGTTCCCCGCGCCATGGGCCTGACGATACGCTGCCGCCACCCCCCGCATTTCAAGGAATGCATTCCCCGCTGCTCTCCCGGGCGTCGCGCAACGGAGCCCTCCCTCACGAGACCTGGGTATGACATAACTTTTCGTTGCACGACCGGATCGGTCGTGTATCTTGCTCCCAGCATCAAGAGCGGCTGGTGGAAACACCGGTCCGGCAACCTGGCGAGGAGACGCCGAGGTGCCTGGTTCTTCCGAACCGATGTGCGGGCCGACCAACGGGCCGAACTGCCATCTCCAGCGAGGCCGCAAAGGCGGCTTCCTCTCTTCGACGCGTCAATCGAACTAAAAACCGAAATACGCATCATGTCCCAAGTCAACACCCTCGCCGACGCCGTTCCCGCCCTCCGCATCGCGGACGCGAACCCGGACCACCACCTCTGGAACAACAACGGAACGTGGTGGATCCACTACACGCTCCACCTGCCCGATTACACGAAGCGCCGCGTGCGCCGGTCGCTCAGCACCCGGCGTCCGGCGATCGCGCGCCGGCGCCGGGACGAAATTTTCGCCGGGCTGCTCAGTGCGACGGCTGGCGGTTCGAGGTGACTTCTCCCGGGCCGACGTCGGGGGCCTTCGCCCGTGGTTCCCGGCTCGCGGTGAAAGGCCGGAGAAACGCCCGGACCTTCGCCGAATAAAGCCGGCCGTCCGCCTCCGACCAGCGACGATTCAACAAATCGTCGAATCCCTCCGGCGCGGCTCCTTTTCCAAAGTTCAGGTCATGGAACGCCATCGTCCAACCGGGAAACTCCCGCTCGGGGATTTCCTCCTGAAACATGGGCATGATGCTGCGGTGGCGCGGATCGCGGGAAATCCGCGCAAAAAGCTCGCGCACGGCGGCCTCGTTTCCCTCGATGACCTGCAGAAAATTGCCTTCCTTGTAAAACAACGCTCCCGTGATGCCCTCCTGCTTGTTCCATTCGCGGCTCTCGCCCAGCAGCTCCCGAAGCTCGTCGACCGAGAGTTCACCGACCGCCGAACTCATGTAAATGATGTGAAACATGGCAAATGCTTGACGACACGATACGAGCCAAAAGCGTTCCCGGATTCACCCTGGATCGAAGGGCCCGGTCAGCATCGATCGCGGATCGAAACCTCCTCCGTCCAGCACCGACCGCGGCAGCCGATCCAGGCGCATCAATTCATGCAGGGCGGCCGCCTCGGTCTCGCGACCGCGCGTGAAGGCGGCGCGAATCTTTCCGCCGCGCACGTAGTAGGCGGTGCACGGCGGCGCGTCCGGCCGGCCGTCGAAGACGACCTCGTCCCAGTTCTCCGCGTGGCCGACGTAGTTCATGCGCTCGCCGAAATGGTAGGTCCAGAAATACGGCACGAATCCGCTCTCGCGCAGCGATGCCGGCTTTCCCGCCAGATTCCGCGCGGCCAGCCGCCCGTGCTGCATCGCGACGCGCCAATGCTCGATGCGCGCGGACTTTCCGCCGTCGGCCGGCAGGGGAAATCGCGCGACGTCGCCAGCCGCAAAGAGACCGTGCCCGGCGTGCAGGCGATCGTCCACGACGATGCCGCCGTCCTCCGATCGCGCGACGCCCTCGACGAAATCCGTGGCCGGCCGCACGCCCAGGCCCGCGATGATCAAATCGGCCGGCAGCGAGCCGCCGCTTTTCAGATGCACGCGATGGCCCGCGATCGAGACCGCTTCATCTTCCAGGAAAAACCGCACCCCGTTCCGCTCGTGCAGCGCCTGGATCGCCGCCCCGACCTCGCGGCCGAGCGGACGCTCGAACGGCACGCCCACCGGCGCGATGACGCTCACCTCCACCCCGGCCTTCCGCAGGGCCGAAGCCGCCTCGAGGCCGATGAAGCTCGCTCCCACGATCACGGCCCGCGCCCCCTCGCGAACGTGATCCCGAAGACGTTCCGCGTCCGCCAGGCTGCGGAGGAGCCGCGCGCGCTCGCCGCCCGGGATGGGCAACGGCCGCGGCTCGCCGCCCGTCGCCAGCACCGCGCCGGAATAAGCCAGCGAGGAGCCGTCGGTGAAATGCACGGTCTTTCCCGGCGCGTCGAGCCGCTCGATCGTCCGCGTGAGCCGCTCGATGCCGAGGCGCTCGTAGAAGGCGTCGCCTTCGCGGCGCAGCGGGAGTTCGTCCCGCGACGCGTCGCCGGAGAGGAACATCTTGCTGAGGTTCGTGCGGTCGTACGGCGGGTCGGGCTCCCGGCCGACGAGAACGATGCGGCCGTCCCAGCCCGCCGCGCGCATTTCCTCCGCCGCCGCCTGGCCCGCCGCGCCGGCGCCGAGCACGGCGAGGATTTCCTCCCGGCGGACGTCGATCGGCGACCACGACGGAGCGATCGGCTCCGCGACGAGGAAGACCTTGTCGCCGTCGACGCGCACCCGGTGACGCGGCAACCCGTCGAGCGCGGGTGGCTCGAGTCGCGAGCCGGTCTCGACGTCGAACACGCTCTGGTGCCATGGACAAACCAAACGCGTCCCGCAGAGCGCGCCCTCGGCCAGCGGCGCGCCGGCGTGCGGGCATTTCGCCCCGACGGCGAAAACGGCGTCGCGCGTGCGAACGAGGAGAATGTGTTCCCCGTCGACCTCGAAGGCGTGCAGGCAAGGGGCGGGCGGCAGTCGCGAAAGACGCGCCACGAGGAATTCCGACGACATGATGCCGGGAGATCGCACCCCGTTTCGCCCGAGGATTGGATTAATTCCGGGGGAACCAGCGGTTTCTCGCCCCCGCATTTTCCCGCTTCGGCGTGACGGTGACGGACGAAGAAGGGGTCAGGCGCACGGCCCGGGTCCGACCGGCCTCGATCGTCGCCGCGGACAAACCCGAGCGCGATTCGGCTCCGACGACCTTTCTTTTCGAGCCCGGCTCCCGGTGACGCCGCGGGGCCAGGCGAATCGATCGCCGGTCATCGCCGGAGCGTTTCCGCGAGGAAGGGCGCCGTGCGGCTTTTCTTGCTCTTCGCCACCTGCTCGGGCGTGCCTTCCGCGACGACCACGCCGCCGGCGTCCCCCGCTTCCGGGCCGATGTCGATCAGGTAATCCGCCTCGGCCACCACGTCGAGGTGATGCTCGATCACGACGACGGTGCCGCCTTCCTCGACCAGCCGGTGCAGCACGGCGATGAGGTTCGCCACGTCCGCGGTGTGCAGGCCGATGGTCGGCTCCTCGAGCACGTAGAGCGTGGATTTCCCCATGCGGGTGGTGCGGACGACCTCGGCCTTCGCGGTGCTGCGCCGTGCGAGCTGGGTGACCAATTTGATGCGCTGAGCCTCGCCGCCGCTGAGCGTCGGGCTGGGTTGGCCGAGCGCGAGATAGCCGAGCCCGGTCTCGACGAGGAGCGAGAGGGAGCGGCGGATCTTCGGGTGGGCGGCGAAAAACTCCGCGGCCTGCTCGACCGTCATCGCCATCACGTCGCCGATGGATTTGTCGTTGTAGAGGACCTCGAGCGTGGGCGGGTTGTAGCGTTTGCCGACGCATTCCTCGCACGGCATGTAGGTCGTGGGGAGGAAATTCATCTCCAGCTTGATCACGCCCTGGCCCGTGCAGTTCTCGCAGCGGCCGCCCTCGTTGTTGAACGAGAAACGGCTCGACGTGTAGCCGCGCACGCGGGCCTCGGGGATCTGCGCGAAGACGTTGCGAATCTCGTCGAGCACCTTGATGTAGGTCGCCGGCGTGGAGCGCGAGGTCTTGCCGATGGGGGATTGGTCGACCTCGAGCACGGCGCCGAGCGGCTCGAGGCCGCTGATCGCGGCGTAGTCCGTCGGCACGTGCTTGCTTTTGCGCTTGCGGGTGAGCGCGTCGCGCACGGCGGGCACGAGCACGCCGCGGATGAGCGAGCTTTTGCCCGAGCCGGAGATGCCGGAGACGACCGTGAGGCGATTGATCGGGATGCGCACGTCCACGTCCTTCAGGTTATGGAGCGAGGCGCCGGTAAGCTCGATCCAGCCGGGGGCGGTCTTCAGGTCGCGGCGCCGGCCGTTGAGCGGGTGGACCATGGGGGCGCGGAGGTATTTCGCCGTGAGCGACTCCTCGTGGCGCATGACCTCCGCGACGGTGCCCTGCGAGACGATCTCGCCGCCGTTGCGCCCGGCGCGCGGGCCGAGGTCGATGAGGTGGTCGGCGCGGCGCATGGTGTCCTCGTCGTGCTCGACGATGACGAGCGAGTTGCCTTTTTTCGCGAGCTGCACGAGGGCGTCGAGCAGGCGGTCGTTGTCGCGCGGGTGCAGGCCGATGGTCGGTTCGTCGAGCACGTAAAGCACGCCGCGGAGGTTGCTGCCGAGCTGGGCGGCGAGGCGGATGCGCTGGGACTCGCCGCCGCTCAGGGTCTTGGCCGAGCGGTCGAGGCCGAGGTAGTCGAGGCCGACCTCGGAAAGGAATTTCAGGCGCTGCTCGATCTCGGGGACGACGTCGTCGGAGATCGGTCTCTGCGCGGCGGTGAACTTCAATTTGCGAACGAGGTCGAGGCCCCGCGAGGCGGACGCCCGGGTGAAATCGGTGATGGGGTGGTCCTTCACGCGCACGGCGCGGGCGGCGGGGTTGATGCGCGCGCCCTCGCAGACCGGGCAGGGCTCGGCCTCGTCGTCCTCGAGGGTCTCGAAGCTTTTCTCCTCGGCGAGGTCGGCCTCGAGCTGGGACTCGAATTCCCCGGCGGAATGCCGCCAGACTTCGCCGAAGCCGCGGCAATGCTCGCACCAGCCGTGGGGCGAGTTGAACGAAAACATGCGCGGGTCGAGCTCCTCGAAGGCCCGCTCGCAGCTCGGGCAATTCATTTCCGTGCTGAGCACGTGGGATTTCTTCTTTGCATCGAGCACGCGCGCGGTGCCCTTGCCGACGCTGATCGCCTGGCGCACGAGCTTCGGCGCGTCGGCGGCGTTCGCGGGAACGAGCTCGCCGACGAGCACGTCGATCGTGTGCTCCTTGAAGCGCTCGAGCTTCTGGAAGTTTGCGACGGGCGTGAGCTTGCCGTCCACGAGCAGCGTGGTGTAGCCGTGGCGCTCGGCCCAGCGGGCGACCTCGGTGTGGAAGCCCTTGCGGGCCTTCACGAGCGGGGCGAAGAGCTGCACGCGGCCTTTTTTGACGAGCCGCTCGACGTGCTGCGTGATGGCGCCGACGGTCTGCGTCGCCACCGGCACGTCGCAGTCGGGGCAATATTGCACGCCGAGCTTCGAGAAGAGCAGGCGCAGGAAATGGTAGATTTCCGTGACGGTGGCGACGGTGGATTTGCCGCCGCCGCGGGTGACGCGCTGCTCGATCGCGACGCTGGGCGGCAGGCCCTCGATGGAGTCGACCTCGGGTTTTTCGAGCTGCTCGACGAACTGCCGCGCGTAGGGCGACATGCTGTCGAGAAAGCGGCGCTGGCCTTCGGCGAAGAGGATGTCGAACGCGAGCGTCGATTTGCCGGAGCCGCTCATGCCGGTGATCACGACCACCTGGTCACGCGGAATGTCGATCGTGATGTCCTTGAGGTTGTGCTCGCGCGCGCCACGGATGCGGATCGCGTTCGGGCCGCGGTTCGTGGTGGAGAGCTGGTAGTTGAGGGGGGCTTCCTCGACGGTCGTGGGCGCGCCCTCGAGCGTCTTTGCCAGGAAGCGGCCGGTGTGCGAGGCGGCGATTTCGGCGATCTGCTCCGGGGTGCCTTCGGCGACGAGCCGGCCGCCGTCCTCGCCGGCGTCGGGGCCGAGGTCGACGATCCAGTCGGCGGATTTGATGACCTCGAGGTTGTGCTCGATGACGATGAGGCTGTTGCCTTCGTCCACGAGGCGCTGGAAGACGCGGAGCAGCTGCGCGACGTCGTCGATGTGCAGGCCGGTGGTCGGCTCGTCGAAGATGAGGAGCGCGCCCGCGTCGCGCTTTTCGGTGAGGTGCGAGACGAGCTTCAGGCGCTGGGATTCGCCGCCGGAGAGGACGTTGAGCGGCTGGCCGAGGCGCAGGTAGTCGAGGCCGACGTCGGCCATGAGCTGGAGCGGGCGGGTGATCTCGCCGTGGCGCTCCTTCCCGGAGAAAAATTCGATCGCCTCGCGGACGGTCATTTCGAGGACGTCGTGGATCGACCGGCCCTCGATCTGGATCTTCAGGATCGGCGGCTGGTAGCGTCTGCCCTCGCATTCGGGGCACCGCAGGAAGAGGTCGCTGAGGAATTGCATCTCGACCTTTTCGAAGCCGAGGCCGGCGCAGCGTTCGCAGCGGCCGTTGCCGGAGTTGAACGAAAAGGAGCCGGGCGTGAAGCCGGCCTGCGTGGCGTCGTCGGTGGCGGCGAAGAGGGCGCGGATGCCGTCGAACGAGCCGGTGTAGACGGCGGGCGTGGAGCGGGGGCTGCGGGCGAGCGGCGACTGGTCGACCATGACGATGTCCTCGATGTCCTCGCCGCCGTCGATGCTCGCGAGCTGACCGGCGGACTCGAGGTCGTCGTCCCCGCCGCCGACGAGGTTCCGATAAAGAACGTTGTGGATGAGGGTGGACTTGCCGGAGCCGGACACGCCGGTGATGCAGCAGAAGACGCCGAGCGGGATGCGGACGTCGAGGCCGTGGAGGTTATGGTGCTCGACGCCGGTGAGCTCGATGAACTGCCAGGGTTCGCGACGTTCCCCGGGGATCGGGATCGATTTTTCGCCCAGCAAATACGAGGCGGTGAGTCCTTCCGGGTGGTGGGAGATTTCCGCGAGCGGTCCCGAGTAGGTGAGCTCGCCGCCGAGGTTGCCGCGGCCGGGACCGATGTCCACGAGGTGATCGGCCGCTCGCATGATGGCTTCCTCGTGCTCGACGACGAGGAGCGTGTTGCCCTTGTCGCGGAGGGCGCGCATGACTTCCAGCAGGCGGACGGTGTCGCGCGGATGCAGGCCGACGCTGGGCTCGTCCATGACGAAGAGGGCGTTCACGAGCGAGGCGCCGAGGCAGGTCGTGAGGTTGACGCGGGCGATCTCGCCGCCGGAGAGGGTGCGGGTCGGGCGGTCGAGCGAGAGGTAGCCGAGGCCGACGGACTCGAGGTAGCGGAGGCGGGAGGCGATCTGCTCGCGCACGAGGAGCGCGCTGGGGTCGCCGGCGGGCATGTCGACGTGCGCGAAAACTTCCATGAGCCGCTTGACGGGCAGCGCGGCGAGCGCGGGCAGGGTGAGGCGCGCGGGCTCGAGGCGGTAGTTCAGCGTCTCGGGCTGGAAGCGGCCGCCGCGGCACGTCGGGCAGGGCTGGTAGCTGCGGTAACGCGAGAGCAGCACGCGGATGTGCATCTTGTAGGTGCGCGCTTCCAGCCATTGAAAGAAGCCCTTTACGCCATACCAGCCGCCGTCCTGCCAGAGCTGCTCGGAGGTGGTGTCGACGGCGGCCTCGCCCTCGATGACCCAGCGCTGGTCGTTCTCGGGCAGCGAGTCGAAGGGCGCGTAGACGTCGATGTCGTCGCGCTGAGCGGCCTTCATGAGGTCGGCCTGGCATTCGCGCGAGTGGCCGCTTTGAAAGGGCTTCACGACGCCGTCGGCGATGCTCAGCGAGCGGTCGGGCAGGACGCGGCCGTAGTCGATGCCGATGATGCGGCCGAAGCCGCGGCAATCCGGGCAGGCGCCGAGCGGGTTGTTGAACGTGAAGAGGCCGGGCGAGGGCGGGCGGATGTCGAGGTCGCAATGCGCGCAGTGCCAGCCGCTGGAGTAGGGTTGAGGGTTGAGGGTCGATGGTTGGGAGGCCGGAGAGATCGTCAGCTTTCCCTGGCCGAGGCGGAGGGCGGTTTCGACGGCCTCCGAAAGGCGGGCGAGGTTCGTTTCGCTGATCTCGAGGCGGTCCTGAATGACCTGGACCATGCCGGGCAGGGCTCCGCGGGTGGGGGCCTCGTCGGTGCGGACGATCTCGCCGTAGAGCTGGATGCGGAGGAATCCCTGGCCCTTCAGGAACGCGTAGAAATCGGTGGGCAGCGTGCCCGTCGGGACGGGCACGCCGAAGGTGACGAGCACGGATTCCCCGGCAAAATCCGCGAGGACGTGGGCGACGATGGACGGCGCGGTCTCGGGCCGCACGGGGCGCGCGCAGTCCGGGCAGGTGGCTTTGCCGCAGCGGGCGAAGAAGAGCTTCAGGTAGTCGTTGATCTCGGTGATCGTGCCGACGGTGGAGCGGGTGGAACGGACGTTGTTCGTCTGCTCGATGGCGATGGCGGGCGGGATGCCCTCGATGGAGTCGGCCTGCGGCTTGTCCATGCGGTCGAGGAACTGCCGCGTGTAGGGGCTGAACGTCTCGACGTAGCGACGCTGGCCCTCGGCGTAGATCGTGTCGAAGGCGAGGCTGGACTTGCCGCTGCCGCTCGGGCCGGTGACGACGATGAACCGGCCGAGCGGCAGGTCGAGGTCGATTCCTTTGAGGTTATTTTGACGGGCGCCGCGCAGGCGGATGAACTTCGACACTCCCTATCTTACGAGTGCGGTCAAGTGGCGGCGGTTTTTTCCGGCCGCATGCCGTCCGTGCGCATGAGCACGCGCTGCCGCATGACCTTGCCGGCCTTGAATTTGACGGTGGCGCGGGCGGGAATGACGACGTCTTTCTCCGGACGGTTCGGGTTGCGGCCGACGCGGGATTTCGTCAGGCGCACCTCGAAGACGCCGAAGTTCCGCAGCTCGACGTTTTGCCCCTCCGACAGCGCGTCGGTGATGTAGTCGAGCGTCTTTTGCAGGACATCGAACACGTCCTGCTGGACGAGCCCGGTTTCATTGCTGATTCGAACGACCAAGTCCCTTTTCGTCAGATTTCCCATGTGTCGGCGTTTTTTCGGGTGTCAGAAAGCAAATATCGGACCTAACGGCAAATTCATTTCGGGAATCGTCCGGTGCGCGCGAGGATTTGCCGCAGAAGCTTCCAGCGGGGGCGGTGCCGGCGGTCCATCGCGGCGGCGGTGGCGTCGAGTCGGGCGGACCAGTTCTGGTCGCCAATGGCGCCGGGGACGTTGAATCGGTCCTCCGTGCCGAGGAGATCGGTGATCATCGGGATCGCGAGCCAGGCGTTCGTCGCCATGAGGCCGCGCATCGTCGCCTCGTAGATCGCGTCGTCGAACGCGCGGGGTGACGCGGGAACCGTCTCGCCGCAAAATTCCAGGATGGCGCCCATCTCCGAGCGGGCGCGCGCGGCGGCGGCTTCGTCGGGCGACTGGCTGAGGGCGAACCAGGCGTTCCAGAACGTGTGCACCGGCGCGTGGTCGTGGGTGGCGTAGGTGGCAAGCGAAAGGCGCGGATATTCGTCGCCCGGGGTGAGGCGGGGAGCGCCGTCGAAGGGGCGCTGCCACTGGGGAATCTTGAAGCCGGGAATGCGGAGATTCTCGAGCGTGGGCAGCACGTAGGGAGGCACGGTGCCCAGGTCCTCGGCGATGAGGTGCGGAGCGGGAATTTCCTCGAGCATGATCCGGAAGATCACCTCGCCGTGTCGGCGGTTCCGCTCCTCGTTCTCCGGCGACGAGTCTTCGTGCGGGAGAAAACCAGGCAGCCGGCCGCCGGTGCGCGCGCGGGCCTCGTCCTCGGTGAGGTCGAGAAATTCGGCGTTCCGCTCGGGACGCCACGGGAAGCTGTAGATGCGAAAGAATCCGAGCGCGTGATCGACGCGCATGAGGTCGAAGAGATCGGCCATCGCCCGAAGGCGCCGCCGCCACCACGCGAAGTTGTCGCGCGACATGGCGCGCCAATCGTAGAGCGGGAAACCCCAGTTCTGCCCCCATTTCTCGGTGAACGGATCGCTCCGGAAGACTTTCTCGGGCGGCGCGCCGCTGGAGCTCGCGAGGTCGAAGATCTCCGGTTCGCTCCAGACATCGCAGCTGTAGATGCTCACGCCCACGGGCACGTCGCCCATGAGGGAGACGCCGAGCGCGGCGCAGTGGTCGCGTGTCTCCCGCCATTGCGTGAAGGCCGTCCATTGCACGTAGCGATGGAAGTCCGCGCCGCGCTCGACCTCCGCGCGTTCGTCGCCGGACAGCGTCTCCCGCCAGCCAAGGGCGGCGGCGTAGGTCCGCTGCTCGTCGGGCCAGAGATGGAAGACCTCGGATTCCTCATGCCGGGTGACGAGGGTGCGGTACAGCGCGTAGGGCCCGAGCCATTCCTCGTTGGCTTCGCAAAACTCCTCGAACGCCTCGCGGCGCGCGGCGTCGGCCCTCTCGACAAAACGACCGTGGGCGGCCGCGAGCAGCTCGCGTTTCAGCGGCTTGACCTCGGCGTAGCGCACCGCGCCCGCGCGCAGGGCGTCGAGGTCGAACCGGGCGACGATGCGCCGGAAATCGGACTTGCGCAGGTCGGGCAGCTCGCCCGGGAAGGTCGCGATGGTCGTCGGGTCGATCGCCATCGAGCTGATGATGTTGTAGGGGCTGTTGTCCGCGCCGGGTTCGTTGACGGGGAGGATCTGCACGACGC
>CAXTSM010000041.1:0-14310 GCA_964247025.1 uncultured Chthoniobacterales bacterium | reverse complement strand
GCTCCGGCACGGAAGGGGTCGAATCCTCCCACACCAAACGTGCACCGTTTACTGCTAGGACTACCGGGGTATCTAATCCCGTTTGCTCCCCTAGCCTTCGTGCCTCAGTGTCAGGAATTGCCCAGAGAATCGCCTTCGCCACTGGTCTTCCTCACGATATCTACGCATTTCACTGCTACACCGTGAATTCCATTCTCCTCTACAATCCTCGAGCCCGGCAGTATTGAAGGCAGTTTCGGAGTTAAGCCCCGAGATTTCACCTTCAACTTACCAAGCCACCTACGCACCCTTTACGCCCAATGAATCCGAACAACGCTTGAGACCTCTGTATTACCGCGGCTGCTGGCACAGAGTTAGCCGTCTCTTCCTCTAACGGTACTATCACTTTCTTGTTCCCGTTTGACAGGAGTTTACGACGAAAACGCCTTCATCCTCCACGCGGCGTCGCTCCATCAGGGTTTCCCCCATTGTGAAAAATTCTCGACTGCTGCCACCCGTAGGTGTCTGGACCGTGTCTCAGTTCCAGTGTGGCTGGTCGTCCTCTCAGACCAGCTACCCGTCATAGCCTTGGTGAGCCGTTACCTCACCAACAAGCTGATAGGCCGCGAGCTCATCAAGAAGCGCCTTGCGGCTTTGACGTCGAAGGGATGTCCCCCCTGGTCATATGCGGTATTAATTCGCCTTTCGGCGAGCTATCCCCCACTTCTCGGCAGATTACTCACGTGTTACGCACCCGTTCGCCACTAAGCTTCGAGAGCAAGCCCTCAAAGTTCCGTTCGACTTGCATGTCTTATCCACGCCGCCAGCGTTCGTTCTGAGCCAGAATCAAACTCTCCGTAAAGAATTTGGTTACTCCAACCGAAGTTGGGTTTCCTGACTATCCATTATTCCTGCCCGGTGAGACCGGGCCGGTCGTAGGTCGTCAAATAATTGATTACTCAAAATCAACGAAAGAACGCACAATTCAATTTTTGCTGAATTTGCTGTTTCTATCTAAATTGCGTTCTGAATTTTCGCGATTGCGAATTTCCAGATCAGACTTTCAAAAAACCTTCTTCGTATGCGGAGCTTGACACTCGCTGCCGGTCTCATCTAGGGACAGTTATCCCGATCTGAGTTTCAAGCATCGAGGCGGTGCATCCGCTCGAGAGAACTTCGCCTCACTCGTTACCGGTCAACCCGGTCCGTCGTGGGAGAGATATTGATATCACGGCGCGATTTTGCGTCAACGGTTTTTCGAAAAAAAAGTTCAGAAATCTTTTGGCTTGCCTCCCGGCTCCTCCGGAAAATAGCCGCCGAGCCTGTGTGCAAGGGCGTCCGCGCGGCATGACGGTTCGGGGGAGCGCGCGAAAAAAGTTTTCCGTCCGGTCAAAGAAAGGGGCCGAAGACAGCGATTTTCTACCGGGGATCGCCGGAAACGGGCTCCGTCGCCTGATCGCGGGCCGCTTTTTGGTTCAATTCATCCCGGAGCTGCGCGCCCGGCAAATACCCGGGACTCAATTCGAGCGTGCGGGTCACTTCCTTCGATGCCTCGACCGGATCGCCGTTTTTCCGCAGCGCCATGGCCAGCAAATAGTGAACGTAATGGTTCGCCGGGTCTGCCTCCACGGCCTTCCGCAGGGTGTCGATGGCCGCGGAGACATCGCCGTTGTTGAGTTCGGTTTTGCCGAGATTCGTCAACGCGTAGGCGTCCTCGGGCCGGATCTCCAAGGCTCGCTTGAAGGCGGCGATCGCCTTGACGTTGTCGCCGAGCTGGCGATCGGTGATGCCGAGATTGATGACGGCGATGTAGCTTTGCGGCGCCTTCAGCGCGATGTCCTCGTAGATGGCGCGAGCCTCCGAAAATCGATTCTTATTGGAAAGCTCGTTGGCTTCCTTGGCGCGGGCGAGCAGGGCGGCGGGCAGGTCGGATGCCGGCTCCTGCTTCGTGATCGAGAGCGAAAAATCGACGCCGTTCCCGCTCCCGGCCACGGGCTGATCGAAGAGGCGTTTTTCTGCGGGAGTGAGGGTGGTCTCGGCCGCTCCGAGCGCGTTCAATTTTTCCACGAGCGCGGAGGACCGGACCTGGAGCTTCTCCATTTCCTCCTGAACAAGCCGCCTCGTCTGCTGCCGTTTGGCTTGTTCATTGATCTGGCGGACGACGAGCGATTTCAGCAGCGCGTTTTCCTGCGCCATGGCGCCGCTTGCGTTCATCGTGGCGCTGGAGGTGTCGGCGAGCTGTTTTTCCAGTTCCACGATCCGCTTCCCGCCCGCGGAGAGCTGCTCCCGCATCGCGGCGAGCGTTTTGTTCACGGACGAAATTTCGTCCTTGAGCCCGCCTTCGATCTTGTCGCGCTCGTCGCGACTCTTCGCGGCGGCCGCCACCTTGATTTCGGCGGCGGTGAGGCGCGCGGAGAGATCCTTGCTTTGTTCCGCCAGTTCCGCAGAATTCCTGACCCGTTCCTGCAGGGATTCGGTTTTCGCCACGGCGGCGTCGCGTTCGCGGCGAATTTTTTTCAGATCGGCGTCGTTGCCGTCGCGGGCGCTCAGTTGCTTGCGCTCCTTCAGCAATTGCCCGCGAATTTTTTCGGATGCGTCGATGAACTTTGCGGCGTTTTCGAGCTTCGCGAACAACTCGCCGTTGTCTTCGTCCGCGACTTCGAGATCGGCTTTCGCGGCGTCGAGGTCGGATTGCAGGGAGGCGATTTTTTTGGTCGCAATCTGCTTTTCGGCGGTCAGCTGGTCGTTCGTATTCTGAAGATCACCGAGAGCCTGCTGCGTTTGATCGAGCTGGGATTTTTGTTCCACCGCCTGGACGCGCCACCGGTCCATTTCGGTGAGCGTGCTCTGCTCGCGGGCCGTGGAGCCCAGAAGTTTTTCCTCGAGTTCCGCGTTCATTTGTTTTTCGCGGCTGAGCCGCAGTTGCAACTCGCGAATCCGGTCCTTGAGGCCATTGATGGCGCTCCGCTCCATGGTTTCGCCCGCGCCTTCGAATAGGTCCGTCCGCGCGGCGGGAGCGGGCGTGACGGCCGCGGGCGGCGGCGCGGCGCCCGATGGCTGGAGGCGATACGAGGTGGGAAGCGCTGGCAGGTGAAATGCGGGCGCGTTCGGCGGGGAGGAAGCCGCCGTCGCGGCGGGAGTCGGTCGAGGATCGGGAGGAGGGGTTACAGGGGGAAGCGGCGCGGATTGGAGGGATTGCACCCGGGCGATGCTTTCGCGGCTTTTTCGGAGACGGAATTCGACCACGGGCGGCTCGTAATCCGGATTCGTTTTTTGAATCTGCTGAAGGACGCTCAGGCAGAACCGGTATTTTTGGAGCGCGTCGTCCATTCGGCCGGCGGTCTCCTGGCGCTCGGCGGCCTTGAAGGATTGGAAGGCTTGCAGGTAGACGTCTCCCGGATCGTCCGCGCCAGAAAGCGGCGCGACGCCGGCCAGCAAGGCAAGCAACGCGACCAGCGGGGGAACGCTCCAGATTCGCATGATGAAAACCGCGCAAAGTATCAGCGCCCGATTTCGAATACAATTCGTTCCGCGACTTTCCCCGACGGTGACGAAGCGCGATGTGTTCCCGTTTGACTCACGGGCTTGACACCGTTTCGCGACCGGGTTACTCAGCGCGCGGAGCGGGGATCGGCCCCGGATTCGGAACCACGATGGAAGCCACCTTGGATAAACCCGTGCTCGTTCTCAACCGCCTCTGGCAGGCGGTCAACACCTGCAGCGTCCGGCGGGCGCTCACGCTGCTTTTCCAGGGGCACGCGCAGGTCGTCCGCAGCGATGAGGCGAATAATTTTTTCACCCACGATTTCGGCAGCTGGCGGGAGCTTTCCCTCGTCGAGCCGGAGCAGGAAATGGTGAACACGATCTCGCTGAACATTCGCGTGCCGCAGGTGATCGTGCTGCATTTCTTCGACCGCCTGCCGAAGAAGGAGGTGAAGTTCACGCGGCACAACGTCTTCGAACGCGACAAGAACACGTGCCAGTATTGCGGCCAGGTCTTCGAGCGCCGCGACCTGAACCTGGATCACGTTTTTCCGCGCGACCGGGGCGGCCAGACGACATGGGAAAACATCGTGTGCTCGTGCATCCGGTGCAACAGCCGCAAAGGCAATCGCCTGCCGCACGAGGCCGGCATGCATCTGCTGCAAAAACCCCGGCGCCCCAAGTGGCGGCCGTTCATCAACATCACTTTTCCGAGCCCCCACCACGAGAGCTGGAAGCATTTCATCGACTTCGCCTACTGGAACGTCGAACTCGGCGACTGACCGACCCCGAGGCGAAAACCCGCTAGGCGGGCGCCTGAAGCGTCAGCGTCAGCGCAATGGAAGCGACGAAGCCGACGACGCCGAGCGCGGCCAGAACGATGGCCGCCATCGTGAGGCGGTCGGTTTTTTCCTTCGGCTTGGGAAAGGGCGAGGAGTTCACGAAGCCAACGGGCCGCGCGCTGCCGCCGCCGAGGCTGACCACCGCGCGCTCCGTTTTCGGCAGAGGCTGGGAGTCCCCGGCCACCTCGCCGGCGAAGACGGTCTCGATGCTGCCGAACCGCACCTTGTCGCCGTTTTTCAACGTCGCGTCGGTCGCGGGGGCGCCGTTGAGAAAAGTCCCGTTGGTGGAGCCTTTGTCCTGCAGGCGATACGAGCCGTTCTCGAAGACGATCTCCGCGTGGTGGCTGGAAACGGAGGCATCCTCGATCTGGATCGTGTTGTCCTCCACGCGGCCGACCGTCGTGGTCTCCTCGCCGAGGTCGTGGACGGTCTCGTTGTCTTCCGAAAGGTAAACGCGAATCTGGGGCATGACCGTCAATTATCAGCGGGATTTCGATTCATCAACCGTTTTGGCGAACCGCTCGAAAAAGGTGCCGGCGTCCCGCGGGCCGGGCGACGCCTCGGGGTGGTATTGCACGCTGAAGGCCGGGTGAAGCCGGTGCGCGATGCCGGCGACGGTGCCGTCGTTGAGATTCACGTGCGTGACCTCCACGTCGACCGGCAGGGAATCGGGATCGAGGGCGTAGCCATGGTTCTGCGAGGTGATCGCAATGCGGCCGGTCCGCAGGTCCTTCACCGGCTGGTTTGCGCCGCGGTGGCCGAACTTCAATTTGAAGGTCCGGCCGCCGACGGCGTAGCCGAGCAGTTGATGACCGAGGCAGATGCCGAAAACGGGCACCTGGCCCACGAGCTCCCGCACGGTCTCGTGCGCGTAGGTCAAGGCGGCGGGATCACCCGGGCCGTTCGATAAAAAAACGCCATCCGGCCGGCGGGCGAGCGCGTCGGCGGCGGACGTTTTTGCCGGCACGACTTCGACCTCGAAGCCGTGCTGGCGCAGGAGACGAAGAATGTTTTTCTTCATCCCGAAATCATAAGCGACGATGCGGCGGCGCGCTTCCGGCAGGGAGGCGAACACATTCCCGCGCGCGTCGGTCTCATGCACCGCGCCCCGCCGGTCCTGCGCGGTGGCCTGCACCCATTCCCGGCTCTGGTCTCCGGCCTTGTCCCATTCGTAGGCGGCGCCGGGCGTGACCTCCTGAACAAAATCCACGCCGTCGTATTCCGCCGCCTTCGCCCGGGCAACGGCCCCCGCCTCGTCGAGCTCCGTCGTCACGCAGGCCCGCAACGCCCCGCGGGTGCGGAGATGCCGCGTGAGCGCTCGCGTGTCGATGCCCTCGACGCCGGGGACGCCGTGGCGCGCCAAAAAATCGTGCAGCGAAACTTCGCTTCGCCAGTTGCTCGGAATGGCGCTGAGTTCCTCGACGACGAACGCCCGCACGTGCGGCGTCTCGCTCTCGCCGTCGACCGCGTTCGTGCCGTAGTTGCCGATCTGCGGCGCCGTCATGGCCACGATCTGGCCGCGGTAAGACGGATCGGTGATCACTTCCTGGTAACCCGTCATCGACGTGTTGAAACAAATTTCCCCGACCGCCGTGCCCTTCGCCCCAAAGCCTTCGCCTCGAAACACCCGTCCGTCCTCCAACGCTAAAATTGCCCGCATGCGCCGAATATGCGCGCCGCGCGTCGATCACTCAACCCCGATTCCCGCCTGCGTGCGCGGATGCTTTGCGGTCCCTTCGGCTTCTTCCTTCGCAAACCGGGCATTCCATTTCCCCCCGGCCCCCGCAATGCCGGCATGGGGACAGATTCTGCGGAGGCCGGCCACGATCCCCGCGACCGGAACCGCGGCAATCGGGGCATTGGACGACCGCCTCACCGCCACAGAAATGACATCCGTCGATCACCTCCCGCAACTATTCACCCACCCATGAATGGGTCAATGGAAAAGGTAACGCAAGGTCGGCATTTTCCTATGATGGCGCGGTGAATTTCATCAATCGGCGCCTTCGCGAGCTGCGCCTCTCATTGGGCCTGTCGCAGGAAGCCATCGGCGCCCAGGGATTCGTCTCCACCCCGGCCTGGGCCAAGATCGAAAACGGCACCCGCCAGCCCGGCGACGGCCTCCTGGAAAAGCTCGTCCTGTGGCTGAAGAAGGACGGATACGTCACCGGTCACGAAAGCGACACGCTGCGGGATGAGTTGCTGGCCCTCAAATACATGGCGCACTCCTCGCCCTTCGTGCGCCAGCTCGCCCGGGACTATTACGAACGGCGCCACCGCGCCGAAACCACGCTCAAGGTGGCCGAGGACCCGCCTCGTTGAAGGCGGGATTATCTTCGTCGCCCCCCGACGGGAAACGCCCGGCGGATCTGGATCGCGCCGGGCGTTGAAAGGATTGCCCCGCCTGTGCCGTTCGACGCATTTCCCGTTCCCTCACGGAAACGGCGGATAACCGCGGAACGAAGTGCTGACGTCCAATGAAGGCCTGTCATTACCTCGCCCCGCAAAGCCTCCTGGTTACTAAACATCGGATCGGGAGTCTGCGTGCTAATCTCGAACACCGCAGGGCAAATTGGAAATTTTGGAAAGATCTACTCCCGGAATTCGATCCCGAGTTGTTCGCGCAGCCGGCCTCGCAACCGGTCGCACGCCGCGTTGATTTCTTCAGTCGTCAGCGTTCGCTCGGGTGACCGGAAAGTCAAGGAGAAGGCCAGCGATTTCCGGTCCGCCGGCAGCTTCTCGCCCCTCTCGTCCGTAAAAATATCGAACGGCTCGAGATCCGCGAGGAGCGGCTCCCCGGCGTCGCGCACCACCCGCTCGACCTCGCCGAACCCGAGCGACCGCGGGAGCACCGCCGCAATGTCGCGGGTGATCGCGGGAAATTTGGCGATCGGCACGAACTCGCGCGGGGCCAGCGCCGCCGCCTGCAGCGCGTCGAACCGGAGCTCCCCCGCCACCACGACGCCGCGCGCGCCCGCCGCCCGCGCCGCGCCCGGCAAAAGCTGGCCGATGACGCCGACGAGGAATCCGCCGATCCGCACTTCCAGCGCGAGGCCAAAGCGGGCGTCTATCACTTTCTGGAACTGCGCGGCGGGCGCGAGCGTCTCGATCACTCCGCGCAAATCGAAAAGGTCGAAACTCGCCGCTTCCGCCGAGCGCCAGGTGCGCTTTGCGCCCGGTCCCGTGGCGACCAGGCCGAGCATCGCCACGTCCTCCTCCGCGCCGTCCGAGAAAACGCGGCCGAGTTCGAAGAGGCGAACCGCACTCGCGCCGAAGTTGACGTTCCGCGCGAGCGCCGCGAGCAGTCCGCCCAGCAAGCTCGGGCGCAGCGCGCTCTGCTCCTCGCCCAGCGGATTGCGTAGCGCAAGAAACCCGTCGCCATCGGGTCGGGCGACGAGCGTGCTCGTGCGCGCCTCGCTGAAGCCCCGGCCGCTCAACGCCCAGCGCACATCCATCGCCGCATCGTAGCTCGCGTCGGCCCCCGACGCGTGCGCCGGCTCACCGCCGACCCGGCCGTCGATCCGTTCGATGCCGACGAGGCGGATCACCTCCTCGATCAAATCCACGTCGCGCGTGAGATCCCCGCGAAAGCCCGGCACCAGCCACTTCGCGGACTCCGTGTCGCCGGACATTTTTTCCAGTCCGAGTCGGGTCAGCGGCGCGTCGATTTCCCCGGCGGAAAGCTCCAATCCCAGCAGCGCGCGGCAGCGGGCGTAGCGCAGGTCGACCGTCCACCGGGACGGCGGGAGCGCGCCGGCCGTCGTGACGGATTCGTCGGCGATTCCGCCCGCGAGTTCCTCGATCAAGCGGGTGGCGCGCGCGCTTGCCGCCAGCATCCCGGCGGGGTTCACACCGCGCTCGAACCGGTAGCTCGAGTCGCTCGGGAGGTCGAGTCCGCGCGCCGTGGCGCGGATCCGCGGCGCGTCGAAATACGCGCTCTCCAAAAGGATTTCCGTCGTCGCGCCGGTCACGCCCGATTCTTCTCCGCCCATCACGCCGGCCAGGGCGAGCACGCGGGGCGAAGTGCCACCTTGCTCCGCGATCACGAGGTCGGTCTCGCGAAGGCGGTATTCGCGGCCGCCGAGCGCGAGGAATTTTTCGCCCTCCGCCGCGCCGCGCACGGTCGTTCCGCCCGCGACCTTCGCCGCGTCGAATGCGTGCAGCGGCTGCCCGAGCTCCATCATCACGTAATTGGTGATGTCGACGACGTTGTTGATCGGCCGCAATCCGATCGACTCGAGCCGCCGGGCGAGCCACTCGGGACTCGGCCCGACCTTCACTCCGCGAATGCGGCGCACCGAATAAAACGGGCAGCCGCCCGCGTCCGCGATGCTCGCCCGGGCCGCGTCCTCCCGGATCGGGATTTCGCCGGTGGCGGGAGCCGACAGCGTCGCGCCGGCATTCGCCGCAACCTCCCGCGCCAGCCCGAGGTGGCTGAGCCAGTCGGGACGGTTCGAGGTGATGTCGACCTCGAGCACGGTCTCGGGCGGAAAAACTTCGGCGATGGGTGCGCCGACCCTGGCGTCAGGCGGCAGGATGAGCAGCCCGTCCGCGTCTTCGGCCAGTTTCAATTCCCTCGCGCTGCAAAGCATGCCCTCGCTTTCGACGCCGCGCAGCTTGCCGACCTTGATCTTGAAGTCGCCCGGCAGCACCGCGCCGGGCAGGGCGACGGGAACCTTGTCGCCGACCCGGTAATTTTTCGCCCCGCAGACGATCTGGCGCGGATGACCGCCGCCGTCGTCGACGCGCGTGACGCTGAGGCGGTCGGCGTTCGGGTGCGGACTCGATGCGAGGATCTGCCCGACGACGACGCGGGGAAAATCGGCGCCGCGGGTTTCGACGGAGACGACCTCCAGACCGGCGCGCGTGAGGAGCGCGGAGAGTTCATCCGCCGTGCCGGCGTAGGGCACGAATTCGTTGAGCCAACTGAGCGAAATTTTCATGAGTTCAAACCACGGATATCACGGATCGCACGGATGATTTATATCAGCGATATCCGTGATATCCGTGGTTCAAAATTGCTTTAAAAACCGCAGGTCGTTTTCGACGAGCATGCGGATGTCGGAAATGCCGGCGAGGTTCATGGCGAGCCGATCGAGGCCGAAGCCGAACGCAAAACCGGTCACCTTTTCCGGGTCGTAGGCGAAGTCCTTGCGCTGGTCGCAGATCGCCTGAAAAACGGCCGGATCCACCATGCCGCAACCGGCGAGCTCCATCCATTTGTCGCCCAGCATGGGCGTCTGGATGTCGATCTCGAAGCTCGGTTCGGTGAATGGAAAAAAATGCGGGCGGAAACGAATCTTCGTGTCCGGTCCGAACAGCTCGTGGAAGAAAAATTCCAGCGTTCCTTTGAGGTCGGCGAGCGAGACGCGCTCGGCGACGTAGAGGCCCTCCATCTGCGTGAACTGCGCGAGGTGCGTCGCGTCCACTTCGTCGCGGCGATAGGCGTTGCCGGGCGCGATGATGCGCACGGGGGGGGGCTGGTTCTCCATCGTGCGGATTTGCACCGTCGACGTGTGCGTGCGGAGCAGGCGTCCGTCGGGAAGGTAAAAGGTGTCCTGCTCGTTGCGAGCGGGATGGTGCGCGGGCGTGTTCAGCGCGTCGAAGCAATGCCACTCGGTCTCGATGTCGGGGCCCTCGGCGAGAGCGAAACCCATGCGGCGAAAAATACGCACCGCGCGGTCGAGCAATTGCGTGAGTGGGTGGAGGGAACCGCGCGGCGGCGCGATGCCGGGGAGCGTGACGTCGACGCCGGCGAGGGCGGCTTCGTCGGCGGCGTTCGCGAGGGATTGCTCGCGGGATTCCAGCGCGGCGGTGACGTCGGCGCGCAGGGCGTTCAGCGCCTTGCCGACGGCGGCCTTCGAGTCCTTCGGCACGGTGCGCATGCCCTCGCTGAGCAGCGGGATGGCGCCGGCGCGGCCAAGATATTTGACGCGCACGGCCGTAAGCCCGGCCGCGGCGGTCGCGGCGTCGATCGCGGCGAGCGCCTCGGCGCGAAGCGAGTCGATCTGCGCTTCCATGGAAAAAACCACCGAGGCACGGAGACTCAGAGAATGCTTCCTCCGTGTCTCCGTGTCTCCGTGGTTGGAATCAAGCGGCCTTTTTCTTCGACTCGAGGGCCGAGGTCGCCTGCTTGACGATCGCGGTGAACGCGGTCTCGTCGGCGATGGCGATATCGGAAAGGACCTTGCGATCAAGGCCGATCTTGGCGGCCTTCAATCCCTCGATGAACCGGCTGTAGGTGAGGCCCTGCGCGCGGACCGCCGCGCTGAGGCGGGCGATCCACAACGAGCGGAAATTCCGTTTGCGGGTCTTGCGGTCGCGGTAGGCCCAATATTTGGCCTTCATCTGCGCGTCTTTCGCGTAGCGAAAGAGCTTGGAACGGCGGCCGCGATACCCCTTCGAGGCATCGACGACGCGTTTGCGGCGCTCGCGGCTGGCGGGAGCGTTGGTTGCTCTTGGCATGTGTCTAAAACCCCGGTTTGCCGGGGCCTCCGTGGAGCGGACTGTTCGTTATGAGGAGATTCCGGGCCTCGTCGGCTCCGTTATCCCCGGCTTAGCGCCGGGGCAGACCGCGGAATCTTGGGGTTTACGCGAAAGGCAGGTTCAACTTGATGCGGGCTTCGTCGGTCTTGTCCACCACGGCCGCCTTGGCAAGATTGCGCTTGCGCTTGGCGGATTTGCTGGAGAGGAGGTGACGACGACCCGCATGAGCGCGCAGAACCTTGCCGGAACCGGTGATTTTAAACCGCTTCGCGACTGCTTTTCGCGTCTTGCTGCGTGCAATCTGTTTGGGCATGAGAGCCGGGTAATATGCACGGACCCTCCGGCCGCCACAACAAAAATCGGGACGGATATTCGCCGCGCCCGCGCCGCGGCGTGGATTGACGATCAGCCTCCCGGGCGGTAAAAAACCCCATGCGCCTCGCCTTTTCCGCCGTCCTCACCGCCGCTCTTTTTTCTTCGACCGCGCTGGCGCTCTCCCCGCAAAAAGGCCGCGTCGTCCAGGGCAGCTACGTCGACAGCGGGAACATCCAGCTCCCGAGCCTGACCGTCCGCTACCTCAAGTCCACGGTCTTCGTCAACTCGCGCGGCCGGGTGAGCGGCTCGATGGAGCGCGTCGTGCAGACGAAGAAAGGCGCCGTCCTTCAACGCATCCGGGTCATCGTCCGCGGCACCGTCCGCAATCTTCACGAAAAAAACGGCGCCTTCACGGCCCGCGCCCTCCTGCGCATCAACGACGGGTCGAAGATCAACGGCTCGTTCCGGGGCCTCACGGGCTCGGGCGGGCGGCTCTCCCGCTTTTTCCGCGGCAAGTTCAGCGGCATCGCCGACAGCAGCTTCATCCTGCGTTCCCGTTGATCTCCCGATCCAAGCCGACTCCTCCCATGAAAGCCGTCCTGCTCGCGATCGCCCTCGGCGCATCGTCTGTCGCCTCCGCTTCCGCCCAGATCACGTGGCCCCATCAGATCAGCTCCTCCGCGGGCCCGGTCACGATCTATCAGCCGCAGATCGACGCCTTCACCGGCAACCAGGTCACGGCGCACGCCGCCGTCTCCGTGGCGGTGGCCGACGGCAAGCCGACCTTCGGCGCCATCTTTTTCACCGCGAACGTCTCCACGGACCGGGGCACCGACCTCGTGAACGTGCAAAGCGTCCTCGTCACGAGCAGCCATTTCCCCAGGGCCGCCACCGGCACCGCGGACGCGGTTTCGCAGGCCGTCACCCAGGATGCCGCGCAGGGCCACCTCACGCTTTCGCAAAACGAACTGCTCGCCCAGCTCGCCCTCACGCAAAAGGAGCAGGCCGCCGCGGCCGATCTCGACAACACTCCGCCGCGGATCGTCTTCGCCACCACGCCGACCGCGCTCGTGACGATCTCCGGCGAACCCCGGCTCGCCGCCGCGCCCGATTCCTCGATCCTGACCGTGGTGAACTCCCCGTTCTTCATCGCCCTCGATCCCGCGGCGAAGACCTATTACCTCCGCGGCGGTGGCCGATGGCTGAGCACCGCCGACATCCTCGCCGGCCCCTGGGCTCCCGCCGCCAGCGTGCCGGATGCCGTCACCTCGCTCGCCGCCGCGCAGCAGGCCGCGCAGCAGGATCCCGCGCCCGCCCCCGGCACCCCCGCCCCCCGGGTTCTCGTCGCCACGCAGCCCACCGAGCTCATCCAGACGACGGGCCCCGCCGAGTTCGGCCCGATCGACAACACGAACCTCCTTTACGTGACGAACACCGACCGCGACGTGCTCATGGACATCGATTCGCAATCCCTCTACGTGCTGCTCGCCGGCCGATGGTTCACCGCCGCTTCGCCGGCCGGCCCGTGGACCTACGTGGCGCCCGCGCAGCTGCCCGCGAGCTTTGCGCAGATTCCCGCCGGCCTCCCGATCTCGAACGCGCTCGCCAGCGTGCCCGGCACCACGACGGCGACGAACGCCGTGCTCGACGCGCAGGTCCCGCAGACCGCCGCCATCCGGCGTGACGCCACCGGTCCGAAGGTCACCTACGACGGCGATCCGAAGTTCGAACCCGTCGCGAAGGCCTCGCCCGTTTCCTACGCGGTGAATTCTCCGCACTCCGTTCTCGAGGTCGGGACGACCTACTTTGTCTGCTCCGAAGGCGTCTGGTTCCAGGCGACCGACGCGCTCGGCCCGTGGATCGTGAGCGCGGAAGTGCCGCCGGTCATCTACACGATTCCCCCGACGTGCCCGATCTATCCGGTCACCTATTGCCGCATCTACTCGACCACGCCCGAGGTCGTTTATTGCGGCTACCTGCCGGGCTACACCGGCAGCTATGTGGTCGGCGGCACGGTCGTCTACGGGACCGGCTGGCCGTATGCCCCCTGGTATGGCGGCATCTTCATTCCGCGGCCGGTCACCTGGGGCTTCGGCGCGACGTTCAGCCCCGGCTGGGGCTGCTGGGGCTTCGGCGTCGGCGCCGGCTGGGGCGCCGCGTCCTTCGGTTGCTCCTGGCGCAGCGGCTGGTGGGGCGCCGGGAACTACCACTGGAACAACTGGAACTGGAACAACAACTGGAACCGGAACATCACCCGAAACGTGACGAACAACGTCACGAACAACTTCTACCACACGACCAACAACATCTATCGCAACAACGCGAACCGGCTCACCCCGCAGGAGCGCCAGCGGCTCGACGCGAACAAAACCCACGGGCGAAACCAGGCCGACGAACGCAACCGCGCCAACGCCGCCGCCAACGCGCAACGACCGGAGGACCGGCAGCAGGCGAATCGCGACGAAGCCCGGCGCCGGACGGACGAACGCCCGCGGAACGACGCCGCGAACGCGGGGCGCACCGCGCCGCGCAACGACGTCTACGCCGATCACGACGGCAACGTCTACCGGCACGACGGCGCCGGCTGGCAGCAGCGCCAGGGAGACGACTGGCACGCGCCGAATCGCGAAAACTTCGACCGGAACCGCGCTGAGTTGAACCATCAATTCGCGGCCCGTTCGCGCGGAGGCCAGGCCTTCCGCGGCGGCGGCCGGCGCTAGCGCGTCCACGCTAGGCGGGCGAAAGGACAATCCTGAATCGCGCCAAAAAGGCGATCAAACCCGCCGCCTCGCTCTCGCTTCGGCTTTTGCCCCTTCGCCATCACCCCCGTCGGTCCCATCGCCGAAGCCCCGTCGCGGCCATCGCCGACCTTCCCATCCTCGCGGGAATACGCCCAAGCTCGCTTCCTTGTCGCGCTCCGTCACCGTGTGGCGTGAGATCACGCGCCCCCGGCGCCCCGACGGAGCGGGGCGGCTACAACGAGCCCTTGGGCCGCGTCGATCCGCCCGACTTCCACCTCTTTCGACCCGGGCTTTCCCCCCTTCGCGCCCCCATCGCCGAAGCCCCCGTCGCGGGACAACGCCCGAGCTCGCTTCCTTGTAGCCACGGCGCTCCGTCGCCGTGTGGCGTGAGATCACGCGCCCCCCGGCGCCCCGACGGAGCGGGGCGGCTACAACGAGCCCTTGGGCCGCGTCGATCCGCCCGA
>CAXTSM010000040.1:0-14383 GCA_964247025.1 uncultured Chthoniobacterales bacterium | reverse complement strand
CCCCCTGGGCTAGCCGGACCCTGACACCGCTTATGCGGGTCTCGGTCGGGCAAATTCGACGCGCTTTCATCCTTCAGATCCCGGTCCTCTGCTTTTGAATTTCCATGGTGCGCGGATTAGGGATTTGGTCTCGTTTTGTCAAGCCCTTAGCGGGCCTCATTTCTTAGGCGCATGAACCTTAACGGGTTACGGATCCAAAAAAAATGAACCAACCTGTTCTACCCCGGTCACGTTTGACTGGTCCCGCTCGAGAAGGAAAATCCGACTCGCGCACGACCGCTCCCGCTTCGACGTCCGAATCCTGCATGAGATGTGCGCGCGTTTCGAGATCAATCATGCGGCGGTTCGCCGTGGCATGCGGGTGCCGGTCATCGATGGCCGGCGGGCGGAGACGGTGCGTTGGACGGGATTCGCCCGCGCGGAACGGCTCGAATGGTGGAAACGCCAAGGCGCCAAGCTCGTGGACATCCCCGCCGAGCGGTTCGCCGAATGCTCCTGCGTGAGCGAGGAACTCGTCTGGGCGGATCTCCAGCCCGGAGAGGCCCTGCTCGGAATCGTTGTCGAAAGGGGCGAATCCAAGTCGCTGCGGGTGGTGACGCGCGATCCCACGGCGGAGGAAATGCTTCATTTCCAGGCTTTCCGCGTCCCGGTGATCGTGCGGGAAGAAAACGAACCCCCCGCCATCGAGGCTCCCGACGTTCAGCCGGAATTGTTCGAAGACCTCGTAACCGGATAGTGTCCGCCGGATCAGGTTTTTCCACCACCGCGGGCTCAGGCACCATCCAACCCGCCTCTCGCAGGCGTAAACCTTTACCATGACAAATCCCACGACCCATTCCGAAGGTCCCCTCGCCACCGCCATTGAAGAACAAACGGCCAAGCTTCCGTC
The DNA here is from genome assembly GCA_964247025.1 of uncultured Chthoniobacterales bacterium. GTDB lineage: Bacteria > Verrucomicrobiota > Verrucomicrobiia > Chthoniobacterales > JAATET01 > JAATET01. The sequence continues at coordinate 13,494 of CAXTSM010000040.1, read as the reverse complement.
CGATACTTTTCTGTGGCTGGCGGGCGCTTCCATCGCGACCTCGCTGACGCTCAAAATCATCGGCAAGGATCATCAGGCGCTCTTCGTGGGCCAATGGGCGCCGACCTTTCTTCTGCTCGGTGTCTACAACAAACTCGTGAAGCAACTGGGGTCGGATCGCACCGACCGGTAGTCGCCGGGAGATGACTTCCGTCGACGCCGCCGTCCGCTGGCTGAAGGGCGAAAGGACCGACGAAATTGCTTCCGCCCTGTCCGTCGACACGCGTCCGCCCGAGGCGATCCTCGTCGAGGAATACGAGCGCATCGTTCATGATGCGGGCGGCAGTTTCCTCATTGAGCTGTCGGACCTCTGCCTCAAGCACGGCGTAACGGTCCAACGGGACGAGCGCGGCCTTTATCTGGTAAGTCCGAAGCACGCTCGACTCGAGTGGGAGGAAGTGGCGAAACACGTTCAGGCTGGCCGGGCGGAACGCTGACCGTTTAAGCGAGAAGGCGAGAGGCCGCTCTCTCTTTGTAGCCACGGCGCTCCGTCGCCGTGCGGCGTGAGGTCACGCGCCCCCCCGGCGCCCCAACGGAGCGGGGCGGCTACAAGGAGGTCTGGTCGTGCTGCTTTCCACGCGGATGGCGTTCTTCCTCAATCACCCGCTCCCCCATTTTCTTGTCGCCATGGCGCTCCGTCGTCGGGCGACGTGAGGTCACGCGTCCCCCGGCGCACCGACGGAGCGGGGCGGCGACAAGGAGGCCTGGTCGTGCTGCTTTCCACGCGGGCGGCGTTCTTCCTCGAATCACCCGCTCCCCCATCTTCTTGTCGCCCCGGCGCTCCGTCGTCGGGCGGCGTGAGGTCACGCGCCCCCCCGGCGCCCCGACGGAGCGGGGCGGCTACAAGGAGGTTTGGTCGTGCTGCTTTCCACGCGGGCGGCGTCCTTCCTCGAATCACCCGCTCCCCCATTTTCTTGTCGCCATGGCGCCCCGTCGCCGGGCGACGTGAGGTCACGCGTCCCCCGGCGCCCCGACGGAGCGGGGCGGCTACAAGGAGGCCTGGTCGTGCTGCTTTCCACGCGGGCGGCGTTCTTCCTCGAATCACCCGCTCCCCCATCTTCTTGTCGCCCCGGCGCTCCGTCGTCGGGCGGCGTGAGGTCACGCGTCCCCCGGCGTCCCCACGGAGCGGGGCGGCGACAAGGCCTTTGCTGCGTTGATTTTCCCGGGGTCTTCGGCGTTGTCCGAGCGGGCGATTCCGCCGGCCGTTTGTGACCGATCCTTGGCCGGATGCCGGCCCTTTGCGCGAATCGAACGAAATCGCGCCCGGGATTTTACCAGGCCGGCAGCGTCACGGTAAATGTCGCTCCCTGGTCGGGCACGCTTTCGCATTTCACGCGGCCGCCCATGGCCTCGGCCATGAGCTTGACGATGGAGAGGCCGAGGCCGACGGAGTGCTCCTGCGCGGCCGCGGTGCGGCTGAGACGCACGAACGGGCGGAAGAGCTGTTTCTGGTCTTCGCCGGAGAGACCGGGGCCCTCGTCGCGGACGACGATCTCCACCCAGCCCGCGTCGGCCCCGCGGCCCTCGAGCCAGACCCGCGAGTGCGGCAGCGAATATTTCACGGCGTTGGATACGAGATTTGTGACGATCTGGCGGCAGCCGGTGATGTCTCCGCGGATGAGCGAGGCGTCATCGGAAAGATGGAAGTCGATGCCCTTCACCTTCGCGGCGAGCTGATGGGCGTTGATCGCGAAATCGAGCAGCGGGCCGGTCTCGACGCGCTCGTTGAGGAGCTTTAATTCCCGGCTCTCGATGGCTTCGATGTTCAGCAGATTCTGCGCGAGCGCGATCATGTGCTCGGCCTCGACGCCAATGTCGCGAAGCACCTCGGAGAGCTCGGGACCGGCCGGCACGGTCTCGTCGGAATAGAGGCGCGAGACGGTGACGACGTTGCCGAACGCGCCTCGGATGTCGTGCGAGACGATGCCGAGAAAGCGGTTCTTGTCCTCGTTCAAGCGCTGCAGGTGCCGGCTGAGGCGCTCGAGCTGGCGATTGTAGGTGAAGAGCATGTCGCGCGCGGCCTTGAGCTCGAGGTGGGTATTCACGCGGGCCACGAGCTCGGCGGGCTTGAATGGCTTCGTGATGTAGTCCACCGCGCCGAGCTGGAAGCCGCGCAGGACGTCGTCGGTCTCGGCGCGGGCGGTGATGAAGATGATCGGGATGTCGGCGGAGTCGGACTCGGCCTTCAGCGCCCGGCACACCTCGAGCCCGTCCATCACGGGCATCATGATGTCGAGCAGGATGAGATCGGGCCGGCGGTTGCGCACGAGGGCGAGGGCGCGCGGGCCGCTGTGCGCGGCGAGGATCTCGTGGCCGGCCTCGGTGAGGTGGCCCGCGAGCACCTGGAGGTTCTCCGGCAGGTCGTCCACGATGAGCACGAGGGACTTTCGCGGCTCCAGCGATTTCGCGCCGGAGAGGATGGACGGATCAGCAGTCACGTTTGGGCGGGCGTGCCGGATAGAAGCTGAACAAACAACCGGCCAAACTCCTGTAAAGTCTTTTCCATCGCGGCGAGATCGAAGCGCGCGGCGCAGCTCGCCAGCCGCCGTCCGTAATCCCGCAGCGCGGGGTGGTGGAATTCCTCGCCCAGCTTCTCGAGGTGCCGGCCGAAACGCTCGACCTCGCTGACGAGCGGCGCCGACACGAGCGCCTCCCACGTCGCGTGGCAACGCTCGAGGTGCGGCCGCAACTCCGGCAGGCGCGCGGCGGTCTCGGCCGCGCGGACGGGCTCGGGGGCGGCCGGCGCCGGCGCGGCGGGCCTTGCCTTCACGCGGCAGAACTTGCGCATCTGCCCGGCGAGATCGGCGCGGCTGATGGGCTTGCGCAGGAAGCCGTCGCAGATCGGCTTGAGCGCCGCCTCCTCGCTCTGCATGGCCGAGGCCGTGACGATGATGACGGGGATGTCCTTCGTCGCGGGGTCGGCCTTGAGCGCGCGCGTGGCCTGCGTGCCGTCCATGACGGGCATGCGCACGTCCATGAGGATCACGTCGGGTCTCTGCCGCCCGGCGGAGTCGACCGCCTCGCGGCCGTTGGCGGCCTCGACGAGCTGGTGATCCGTGCCGAAGAAAAAGGCCCGGATGAGGTCGCGGTTCATGACGATGTCGTCGGCCACCAGCACGCGGCAGGGCTCGAAATCGGCGAGGTCGAGCGCGTGCTCGGACTCCACCCCGCGGGACAACGCGGCCGTGGACGCAAGCTTGATCTCCGGAAAGGTGACGCGAAACGTGCTGCCCCGGCCGACCGCGCTGCGGATCGAGATGTCGCCGTGCATCATTTCGACGAGCCGCTTCGTGATCGCGAGACCGAGGCCGGTGCCGCCGTATTTCTTCGTGCTCTGCCCGCTCTGCTGCGTGAACTCCTCGAAGATCCGCTGCTGCTGGTCCTCGGAGATGCCGATGCCCGTGTCCTCGACCTCGAAGACGAGCTCGACCGCGTCGCGATGCGGGTCGGTCGCGCCGACCGCAGCGGCGATCCTCACGTGCCCGCGCTCGGTGAACTTCAGCGCGTTGCCGACGACGTTGAAGAGGATCTGGCGGAGCCGCACCTCGTCGAGCAGCAGGCTGGCGGGCACGTCGGGCGCGATGTCGAGCGTGAGCGCGATGTCCTTCTGCTCGGCCTTCTGCGAAAAGATGTGCCGCACGTCGCGCAGGACCACGCGGATGTCGAGGGCGTCGTATTCGAGGTCGAGCTTGCCGGCCTCGATCTTGGAGAGGTCGAGGATGTCGTTGATGAGCGCGAGCAGCGTGCGACCGCTCGAGGCGATCGCCTCGAGGTAGCTCTGCTCGCGCTCGTCGCGCACGAGGCCGCGCAGGAGCTCGGCGAAGCCGAGGATCGCGTTCATCGGCGTGCGGATCTCGTGGCTCATGTTCGCGAGGAATTCCGACTTCGCGCGGTTCGCGGACTCGGCGTTGTCGATCGCGTGCTGGAGGGCGGTCTCCGCGCGTTTCTTCTGCGTGATGTCGCGCACGAGGCCTTCGTAGAAACGCGGGGCGCCGGCCTCGTCGGCGATGAGGCGCGCGGTCTCGTTGATCCAGACGGTCGAGCCGTCGGCGCAGCGCACCTCGGATTCAAAATCCTTCGCGGTGCCGTCGCGGTCGATCATTTCGCGGAACTGCCGCCGGCGGTCCGGGTCGACGTAGAGGTTGGCGGCGTTCACCATGTGCGCGGTGAAATCGCCGACGGACCCGTATTTGTAGATGCGGGCGAGGGCGGAGTTCGCCTCGAGGTAGCGGCCGTCGAGATCGGTGCGGAAAATGCCGTCCACGGAGCCCTCGAAGATGCCGCGGTAATTCCGGCCCGCGTCGATGAGCTGGCGCGCCACGGCGTTGAACGCAAAGCCGATCTGGCCGAGCTCGTCGCGGGTGTCGAGCTCGACGAGGATGTTTTCTTCGCCCGCTTTCATGCGGCCGGTCGCCGCCTGCAGCGCCTGCACGGTGCCCATGACGGATCGATAGAACGCGAACCAGAGGTAGGTCACCGCGAAGATCGCCACGAGCGCGACGGCGACGAGCAGCATCAGCTGGCGCCGCAGCGAGCCGATGCGGTGCTCGATGACGACCTGGAGCTGCCCGGCGGAGCGCTCCCAGAGCCGGGCGTTGCTCGCGAGGACGAGCGCGGCCGAGTTCTGGTATTGATCCTCGCTGAAGTTCGCCCGACCGCCCGGGAGCGCGGTGCCGTCGATGAGGGCCAGGAGCGAGCGGGTGGCGGAGATGCTTTGCGCGAGCGGCTGGTCGAGCGCCGCCTGGAGGGTGCCGCTGGGGTTGTGCGCGAAGGCCACGCCGAGCCCGCGCTCGAGCTTGTCGAGGTTGAAGCGCAGCAGGCCGGCCTGCGAGAGCAGGGCGTTGAAGTCCGACTCGGTGAGCCCGCCTTTCGCGGCGGTGCGGGCGCCGACGAGCTGCCGCGTGCGCGCCACGAGGCTCGCGCTCTCCGGCAGCTTCAGCAGGATGGCGTCCATCAGGTAATACGAGTCCAGGTCGGGATCGAGGATGAGCGTGCTCTGGTCGCCGACGCAGGCGCTGAGATCCTCGACCTGGGCGGTGAGTTTCTCGAATTGCTGGTCGCTGATCTCGGGCGTGAGTTTCGCGAGCTGCGTCTTCACGTCCTCCCAGGACGAGCGGAGGATGCGGTAGCGCTTCGTCGTGTCGAGCCGGCCGCCGAGCCGCTCGTCGACTTCGCCCAGGACGTTCATGAGGTGGTCCACCTCGGCCTGGCGCGTGGGGTAATGCTCGATGGCGAAGGGCTGCTTCTGCAGGTAGGCGCTGGCGAGCGAGCGGGCCTGCGGGAGGTCGTCGTGCAGCGCGTTGAGCGGCCGGAGGTATTCCACGCCATCGATCTCGAGCTGGGCGACGCGGATTTGCTCCTGGATGCGCGCGTCGAGGAAAAACAGCACGAGCGCGAGCGGCACGGCGAAGAAAAAGCTGATCAGCGCGAACTTGCGCGGGAAGGTCAGCCGGTTCAGCAGGCGGATGGCCGGTGAAAACCACGAGCGTTTGACCTTCGGCCCCGACATGGCGGAATTCTTTCCTGCTTTCCGGCCGCGACGCAAGTTCCTCCGGGGCGAAATATCGGCTATTTCCCTCGATTTGAACGGGTTGGAAGCATAGGTTACGGGAACCCCCCCCGTCGTTATGGCTGACCCCTCCGCCATCGGATTTTTCATCGAGCCCCGGCACAATCGAAACATCGGTTACGCGATGGCTTTGGGGGCATCCGTGGCCGCCGACGGCCGATCCCATCGCCTCGTGGTCGCGGAGCAGCCGGAGGCGCTCGAAGGGCTGCCGCTCGCGGGCCTCATCGTCTTCGACATGCGCGCGGGCGATGGGCAGATCGCCCGGCGCGCGCGCGCCCGCGGCCTTCCCGTCCTCGCGGTCGGTCGCGCGATCGGATCCGCCGACGTGCCGTCCCTCTGCGTCGACAATCGCCTGGCCGGCCGGCGCATCGCCGAGGCCCTGCTCGCCATGGGCCATCGGCGCATCGCCTTCCTCGGCGGCCAGGAGGACAACTGGGAGAACCAGCTGCGGCTCGCGGGCGTCCGCGATGCGCTGGAGGCGGCCGGCGCGAATCTGGCGCGTCGGTGGACTTTCCATGCCGGCGGCTGGGAGGTCCGGCAGGCTTTCGGCTGGGGCGAGCGCATCGCCCGGGAATGCGAGGGACTCACCGCGCTCGTCTGCGCGAACGACCGCATGGCGCAGGGCGCGATCATGGGCATCCGGCGCGCCGGCCGGCGGGTGCCGGAGGACATCTCGGTCACGGGCTTCGACAATTTCGCCCTTCACAATAATTTCGATCCGGAGTTCAGCGATCCGCCGTTGACCACGCTCGTGTATCCCGGTTTCGAGATCGGCTATCGCGCGATGGAGCGCATGGGCCGCCTCATCGCGGGAGCGACGGGCGAACCCACCCTCGACCTCATCCCGCCGCCGATGATCTTTCGCCGGTCGACCGCGTTTGCGAGCGGCGAAGGGCCGCCGATCCAGAGACCGTGCGATTACGTGATCAGCGAGGAATTGACCGCCCGGTTGGCGGGACGCAATCCTGGCCGGATGTCCATCGCCGAACTGGCCACGGACATCCTTCATCTCGCGCTCGGCGCGGAGAACCCCGTCGAGGCGCTCGTCCGTAATTTCCGCGAGGCGATCTATCTGGGCCTCGAAGAAGTCTTCGCCGTGCACCTTCTCCGGCGATTCCGTGGATTCCTGCGGGACGTCACTTCGCATCCCGCCGACGACGCCGCGCGCCGCCGCATGGCCACCGAGGGCGTGGCCGAGGTCATTGCCGAAGCCTCCGTCTGGCACTACCGCGACTTCCACGGCGCCGCCCAGGGCCGCATCAACCTCGCGCTCTCGAAATGGCACCGCAACCTGCCCTCCATCGCGACCTTCGACGACGTCGTCTCCGTGACGGACGGCATCCGCCGCGCGCTGGACATCCACGCGATCCAGATCGACGGGCGCGGCGTCGACGGCGGCGGCGTGCGGCTCGCGCTCGCGCGGGATCCGATGCGCCGCCGACCCGACTCCAGTCTCGCCGGCTCGGGGCAGGACTCGCTCGTGTTTCATCCCGAGTTCCGCGAGGGAGCCATCCTCCGCCGCTGCCTCGCCTCGGGTCGGAGCACCCCCGCCATCCTCGAGCTGGCATTCACCGAGTCCCGCGTCGACGATGGCGACCGCCTCACCCAGGCCGTCGACAGCCTCCTGCTCAACGCCGGGTTGAACCGCCAGCTCCAGGCCCGCACGCACGAGCTCGAGCTGCGCAACGACGACCTCGTCGCCGCCAAGGCCCATGCCGACGAGGCCCGCGCCGCCGCCGAACAGGCCGCCAAAGTGAAGAGCGAATTTCTCGCCAACATGAGCCACGAAATCCGCACGCCGATGAACGGCATCCTCGGCATGGCCGAGCTCGCGCTCGACACCGACCTCACGCCCCAGCAGCTCGAATACCTTCACCTCATCAAGGCCTCGACCTTCTCGCTGCTCACCATCATCAACGACATCCTCGACTTCTCGAAGATCGAGTCCGGGCGTTTTCTCCTCGAGGCGATTCCCTTTTCCCTGCGCGACACGCTCGACGAGGCGGTCCGCGCCCTCGCGATCACCGCCGGCGAAAAGCAGCTCGAGCTCATCTACGACGTGCGCCCCGACGTGCCCGACTCCCTGGTCGGCGATCCCGGCCGCCTGCGCCAGATTTTGAACAACCTCGTTGGCAACGCCTTGAAGTTCACCCCCGCGGGCGAGGTCTTCGTGCGGATCGGCCTGGAGGGCGCGGTGAACGGCGCCTGCGAACTCCACCTCGAGGTGCGCGACACCGGCATCGGCATCCCGCCGGAAAAACTCGAGACCATCTTCGATTCCTTCACCCAGGCGGACAACTCCACCGCCCGCGTCTACGGCGGCACCGGCCTCGGCCTCGCGATCAGCTCCCGGCTCGTCGAGCAAATGCGCGGCCGCATGTGGGTCGAGAGCCAGCCGGGGCGCGGCAGCTCGTTCCACGTCGCCGCGCCGTTTCCCGTCGCCGCCCAGGGCGTCACCCGCCAGCCCGCGCTCCACCCCGCCGCCCTCGCCGGGCGCACCGCCCTCGTCATCGACGACAATGCGCTCAACCTCGAAATCTTCCGCGAGACCCTCGAGGGCTGGGACATGGGCGTCACCGTCGTCCCGGGCGCCGAGCTCGGGCTGGAGGCCCTGCAAACCGCCCGCGCGCTCGACCGCCCGTTCGACTTCGTGCTCCTGGACGTCGTCATGCCCGGGATCGACGGCTTCGAGGCCGCCCGGCGCATTCACGCCGGCCGCCTCTGCGAAAAAACCAGCCTGATCGTGCTCTCCTCCGCGTTCCGGCGGGACGACGTGAATCTCGACGCTCTCGGCTGCCGCATTTTTCTCATCAAGCCCGTCACGCGCGCCGAGCTCCTGCGCGCCCTTCACGCCGGGCTCGACCTTCCCGCGCCCATCGCCGCCCCGCGGCCGGTTGCGAGCCGGACCGACCGGCCGCTGCGCATCCTGCTCGCCGAGGACAACCCGGTGAGCGCCCTGGTGGCCGAGCGCCTGCTCACCATTCGCGGCCACTCCGTCGTGATCGCCCGCACCGGCCGCGAAGCCGTCGACCGATGGAGCGAAGGCCCGTTCGACGTCGTGCTCATGGACATGCACATGCCCGAACTCGACGGCGATGCCGCCACCCGCGAGATCCGCCGGCGCGAGGCGGATCGCGGCACCCGCGTTCCCATCATCGCGCAGACCGCGAACGCCATGAACGAAGCCGAGAAACTTTGCCTCGAAGCCGGCATGGACGCCTACATCACCAAGCCCATCGTCCGCGACAAATTCATCCCCATCGTGGAATCCTTCGGCGCCCGCGCCGCCGCCCGCCCGTAGAACGCGAGCAACTTGCTGCGCGTTCCCGGGTTTAGGCTATGGTGAGTCGCCGCCTCCGGATTTCCAACCCCATGCCCCGCCTGAAATTTTCCCCGTTCGCCCGGCTGGTGCTCCTTGCCGCGCTCGCCGGCTGCGGGCGGCCTCCCGCCCGCGCTCCCGAGACCCCGCCCGCGCCCGTCGAGGTCGCGGTCGTCGGCCGCCGCACGGTGCCCGTCGAGCTGCGCGCCATTGGCGCCGTCGAGCCCATCGCGACCGTGCAGTTGAAGGCCAAGGTCGAAGGAGAAATCGTCTCCGTGCTTTTCGCCGATGGCGCCTTCGTCAAAGCCGGCCAGCCGCTCTTCACCATCGACCCGCGACCGTTCGACGTCGTCCTTCGACGCGCCCAGGCCGACCTGGAACAAGCGCAGACCCAGGCGGAAAACGCCCAGGACCAGGCCGAGCGCTACACGAAATTGACGACGCAAGGCGTCTCCTCGAAGGAACAATCCGCCCAATACCTCACCACCGCCTCCGCCCAGAAATCCGTCCTCGCCGCCCGCCAGGCCGACGTCGATCAGGCCCGGCTCTCGCTCGACTGGGCCACCGTCGTTGCGCCGATCAGCGGCCGCGCCGGCGCCGCGCTCCTCAAGGCCGGCAACATCGTCCAGGCAAACACCGGCATTCTCACCGTCATCAACCAGACGCAGCCCATCTACGTCAGCTTCTCGCTCCCCGAGACCCAGCTCGCCGAAGTCCGCGCCTGGCTGGGAAAATCCGCCGTCGGCGTCACCGCCTACGGGCCCGAGAACGGCAAAAATCTCGGCGTCGGCTCGCTCGGGTTCGTGGACAACGTGGTCGACCGCCAATCCGGCATGATCACCCTCAAGGCCACGTTCCCGAACGCCGACGAAAGCCTCTGGCCCGGGCAGTTCGTCGACATCGTCGTCAAGCTCACCGAGGAGACCGACGCCCTCGTCGTGCCCTCGACCGCCGTCATGGAAGGCCAGAACGGATCGCAGGTTTTCGTCGTGAAAAACGACATCGCCTCTCTTCGGAAGATCGACGTGGAGCGCGCCACCGGCGGCCTCTCGGTCATCCGGTCGGGCCTCGCCGCCGGAGAGACCGTCATCTCCTTCGGCCAGCTCCGCGTCGCAAACGGCGGCCGCATCGTCGTCTCCAAGCCCAAGGCCGCCCCCTGAGCCCCCCGCCATGAGCCTCACCGACCCGTTCGTCCGCCGGCCCATCATGACGACGCTCGTCATGCTCGCCGTCCTTGGCTTCGGCCTGCTCGCCTACACCCGGCTTCCGGTCAGCGACCTTCCAAACGTCGATTTTCCCACCATCACCGTCTCCGCCAGCCTGCCCGGCGCGAACCCCGAGACGATGGCCTCGGCGGTCGCCACGCCACTCGAGAAACAGTTCTCCACCATCGCCGGCATCGAGTCCATGACGTCCTCGAGCTCGCTCGGCGCCACGAGCATCACCCTCCAGTTCGCCCTCTCCCGCGACATCGACGCCGCCGCCCAGGACGTGCAGACCGCCATTTCCGGCGCGCTCCGCGACCTCCCGACCGACCTGCCCACGCCCCCCTCCTTCCGCAAGGTGAACCCCGCCGAGCAGCCCGTCCTGCTCCTCGCCGCCACCTCCGATTCGCTCCCCCTCAGCAAGGTCGACGAATACGCCGACACCCTCGTCGGCCAGCGCCTCTCCATCATCTCCGGCGTCGCGCAGGTCGACCTCTACGGCTCGCAGAAGTTCGCCGTGCGCGTGCAGGTCGACCCGCGCGAGCTCGCCGCCCGCGGCATCGGCATCGACGAGATCGAGACCGCCATCCGCGGCGCGAACACGAACCAATCCACCGGCACCCTCGACGCCGGCGCCAAGACCCGCACCATCGAGTCCACCGGCAAGCTCCAGGACGCCGCCGGTTTCCGCCGCGTCATCGTCGCCTACCGCAACAACGCCCCCATCCGCCTCGAGCAGCTCGCCACCGTCATCGACGGCGTCGAGGACGACAAGAACCTCGGCTGGTTCAACGGCCGGCGCGGCATCGTCCTCGCCATCCAGCGCCAGCCCGGCGCGAACACCGTGAAGGTCATCGACGACATCCGCGCCCTCCTCCCCACGCTCCGCGCGCAGATGCCCGGCGGCGTGAAGCTCGACGTCATCTACGACCGCTCGCAATCCATCCGCGAGTCCCTCCACGACGTCCAGTTCACCCTCGTGCTCGCCATCGCCCTCGTCGTGCTCGTCATCTTTCTGTTCCTGCGCAACCTCCGCGCCACCCTCATCCCCAGCGCCGCCATCCCGCTCTCCATCATCGGCGCCTTCGGCGTGATCTACCTGCTCGGCTTCAGCGTGAACAACTTCACCCTCCTGGCCCTCGTCCTCGCCGTCGGCTTCGTCGTCGACGACGCCATCGTCGTGCTCGAGAACATCGTGCGCCACGTCGAGATGGGCAAGACCCCGCGCGAGGCCGCCCTCGCCGGCGGCCGCGAGATCGGCTTCACCATCCTCTCCATGACGCTGTCGCTCGCGGCCGTCTTCATCCCCGTGCTCTTCATGGGCGGCATCCTCGGCCGCCTGCTCAACGAATTCGCCGTCACCATCGCCGTCGCCATCCTCGTCTCCGGCTTCGTATCCCTCTCGCTCACCCCCATGCTCTGCAGCCGCTACCTGCGCCCCAGCCGGGAGCCCGGCCGCCTCTTCCGCGCCACCGAGCGCGTCTTCGAAGGCGCCCTCGCCCTCTACGAGCGCTCCCTGCGCGTCGCCCTGCGGCGCCACCTCCTCGTCACCGCGATCGCCGTCCTCATGGCCGCCGCCACCGCGTGGCTCTTCGTTCTCGCGCCGAAGGGCTTCCTGCCCAACGAGGACGCCAGCCGCGTCATGATCTCCACCGAAGCCGAGCAAGGCGTCGCCTTCGACCGCATGATCGAGCTCCAGCAAAGCCTCGCGCCCATCATCGCGAGAAATCCCGCCGTCGAGTCCTACGTCTCGCGCGTCGGCGGCAACGGCGGCGCCACGAACACCGGCCGCTACATCATCACGCTCAAGCCCCGCCGCGAACGCGCCTCCGTCGACCAGGTCGTCCGCGAATTCCGCCGCGACCTCTCCGGCGTCGCCGGCCTCAAGGTCTTCCCGCAGAACCCGCCCACCATCCGCATCGGCGGCGCGCAGACCAAGAGCCTCTATCAATTCACCCTCTTCGGCCCCGATCTCTCCGCCCTCTACGCCGCCGCCGGGATCATGCAGTCCCGCATGGAAAAAATCCCCGGCATCGTCGACGTCACCACCGACCTGCAGATCACCAGCCCCGAGGTCCTCGTCGACATCCAGCGCGACCGGGCCGCCACCCTCGGCATCACCCCCGAGCAGATCGAGATGGCCCTCGGCAGCGCCTACGGCACCCGCCAGGTCTCCACCATCTACACGCCCAACGACCAATACCACGTCATCCTCGAAGCCGAGGACCGCTTCAAGCGCGAAGCCTTCGACCTCGACCGCCTCTACGTGCGCTCGCCCACCACCGGCCGCCTCGTCGCGCTCAACACCGTCGCCACCATCACGCCGCAGACCGGCCCGCTCACCGTCCAGCACCTCGGCCAGCTGCCCGCCGTCACCCTTTCCTTCGACCTCGGCCCCGGCATCTCCCTCAGCCAGATCGTCCCGCAAATCCAAGGAATCGCCGCCGAGAACCTCGACCCCCAGATCAGCACCCAGTTCCAGGGCGCCGCCCAGGCCTTCACCTCCTCGCTCGCCAACCTGGGCTTCCTCCTGCTCATGGCCGTGCTCGTCATCTACCTCGTCCTCGGCATCCTCTACGAAAGCTTCGTCCACCCGCTCACCATCCTCTCCGGCCTGCCCTCCGCCGGATTCGGCGCCCTCGTCACCCTGTGGATCTTCGGCGCCGAGCTGAACGTCTACGGCTTCGTCGGCCTCCTCATGCTCATCGGCATCGTGAAAAAGAACGCCATCATGATGATCGACTTCGCCCTCGACGCCCAGCGCCGCGAGGGCCGCGCGCCCGCCGACGCGATCTTCCAGGCCTGCCTCGTCCGCTTCCGCCCCATCATGATGACCACCTTCGCCGCCATGATGGGCGCCCTTCCCATCGCCCTTGCCTACGGCCAGGGCGGCGAGGCCCGCCAGCCCCTGGGCCTGGTCGTCGTCGGCGGCCTCGTCGTCTCGCAGCTCGTCACCCTCTACCTCACGCCGATCCTGTACCTCTACCTCGAGCGCCTCCAGGCCCGGTTCACCCGCCCCCGCCACGCCCCCGTGGGCGAGCCCGCCCCCGCCTGACCGGAATCGACCTTCACCCGCCCCCTTGTCGCCGCCCCGCTCCCTGTAGCCGCCCCTCCCCTTGTCGCCGCCCCGCTCCGTCGGGGCGCAAACCGTTCCGCCCGGAACCCGCCCCCCGCACGGCGACAGAGCGCCGTGGCGACAACAAAGTCCCTCCTGTAGCCGCCCCGCTCCGTCGGGGCGCAACCGTTCCGCCCGGAACCCGCCCCCCCGCACGGCGACAGAGCGCCGTGGCGACAGCGAAGTCCCTCCCCTTGTAGCCGCCCCGCTCCGTCGGGGCGCAACCGTTCCGCCCGGAACCCGCCCC
>CAXTSM010000039.1:0-16868 GCA_964247025.1 uncultured Chthoniobacterales bacterium | reverse complement strand
TCTGGCTCGCGGTGGCCGACGTGAGCTTTATTTCGTTGACTTTGATCCTGCCGCCCGCGTTTGAGTTGCTCGACCCCGAGGGCCACATGGTCGCGCTGATCAAACCTCAATTCGAACTCTCCCGCTCCGCCGTGGGCAAGGGGGGAATCGTCAGCGATCCCGCCGCGCACGCCGCCGCGGTCGAGAAGATCCGGGCCTTCGTCGAGCGCTCGAGCCGCCGCTGGCTCGGCGTCATCGAGTCCCCGATCCTCGGCATGACGGGCAACCGCGAGTTCCTCGCCTGGCTGCGCCCATGATCGGCCTCATCGCCCATTCCGAGAAAGCGGACGCCCGCCAGCTGGTCGCCGCGCTGCGGGACGAGCTGCGCCGGCGGCAGGCCGATCACGTGATGGAGCGCGCCACCGCCGCGCTCGTGGGCGAGGACTCCGCGCTCGACGAGGCGCAGGTCGCCGGGCGCAGCGACCTTATCGTGGTGCTCGGCGGCGACGGGACGATCCTGCGCGTCGTCCATCGCCTCGGGGCCACGCTGCGCCCGATCTTCGGCATCAACATCGGCTCGCTCGGCTTCCTCACCTGCCTTGGGCCGAACGAAATTTCCCGCGCGGCCGACGCGATCGTCGCGCGGGATTTCCAGCTCAGCCGCCGCGCGCTGTTGAAGGTCGAACTGGTCCCGCATCGCGCGCCGCCGCTGGTTTTCTACGCCTTGAACGATGCGGTGCTGAGCCGCGGCGAACGCTCGCGCCTCGTGAAGATCGACGTGCGCATCGACGGCGTCCCGCTCACGAACTTCAACGCCGACGGCCTCATCGTCGCCACCCCCACGGGCTCCACCGCCTACTCGCTTTCCGCCGGCGGCCCGATCCTCTTGCCCGACACGGGCGTCTTCGTGATCACGCCCGTTTGCCCCCACGTGCTCACGAACCGCTCCACCGTGGTCAGCGATCAATCGACCGTCGAGCTGCGGCTCACCGTGCCGGGACAGGAGGTTTTCCTCACCGTGGACGGGCAGGACTCCCTGGAAATGCGGCTGCACGACGTGCTGCGAATTTCGCAGTCCGACCGCGTCCTTCCGCTCGCGATGCTGCCGGAGCGGCCCTTCCCGAAGGTCCTCCGGCAGAAGCTCAAGTGGAGCGGAAGCAACGTATGACGATCGACGAAATCCTGCACCCCTCCGACGTGAGCCTGGCCCTGCGCGCCCGCGACAAGGCCGCGGCGATCGAGGAAGTGCTCGGGCAGGTGCGGGGCGAGGAGCGCGTGGGAAACTGGGAACGGCTGCGCGCGGCGGTGCTCGCGCGGGATGCGCCGGCGATCGAGCACGACGGCGTGGGCATTTGCATCGCCCATGGCCGCACGGATGCCGTGACGGGCTTGATCCTGGCCGCGGGCCGCTCCGGGGACGGCATCGAGTTTCCCGAGATCGAAGCGCGCGTGCACCTCGTTTTCGTCGCCGGCATCCCCGCGGCGATGAACTCCGAATACCTCCGCCTCGTCGGCGCGATCGTGCGCGTCTGCCGGAATCCCGCCCAGCGCCGGCAGCTGCTCGAGGCGGTGGATGGCGGCGGCTTCGTCGACCGGCTGACCGCGGCGACCGAGCGATCGTAGGCCGGGAAACGAATCGAGTTGTGCGACGCGGGATTTCGGAGCAGCTTTTTTCCATGGCAACGCGTCCGCCCAAGCAAAACGTCGGCAACCTCGAACGTCTCGGCTGCCTCGCGCTCGGCATCTTTCTTCTTCTCCGGGGCATTCTGTCCCGCCGCGCCTCCCGCGCGCTCGCCGGCGGCATGTTCGTCTATCGCGGGCTTTCCGGCCATTGCGTCGCCTACGAGGCGGTGGGCGTGGACACCCGGGCGCCCGATGAACGGGCGCCGTCCTGATCCCCGGCCGTGGCAGCACTCCTCGAAGTCCAGGATCTCAAGGTCCATTTCCCCGTGCTCGGCGGCGTCCTGCGACGTCGCGTCGGCGAGGTGAAGGCGGTCGACGGCGTGAGCTTCACCGTCGAGCCGGGCCAGACCGTCGGCCTCGTGGGCGAGAGCGGCAGCGGCAAGACGACGATCGGCCGGGCGCTACTCAAGCTAATCCCCGCGACCGCGGGCACGGTGCGTTTCGACGGCCGCGACGTGCTTCCGCTTTCCGAGCCCGATTTCCGGCCCTTGCGCCGGCGCATGCAGATTATTTTCCAGGATCCGTTCGGGTCGCTGAATCCCCGCATGACCATCGGCTCGATCGTCGGCGAGGCCCTGGAAATCCATTTCAAGAAGCTCACCTCCGCCGAGCGCCGGGACCGCGTCGCCGATCTGCTGCGCCAGGTCGGGCTGAAGCCGGAGATGATCGGCCGCTACCCGCACGAGTTCAGCGGCGGCCAGCGGCAGCGGATCGGCATCGCGCGCGCGCTGGCGGTCGAGCCGGATTTCATCGTGTGCGACGAGCCGGTGAGCGCGCTCGACGTGAGCGTGCAGGCGCAGATCGTGAACCTGCTGCAGGACCTCCAGCGGCAGCTCGGGATCGCGTATCTCTTCATCGCGCACGACCTCGCCGTCGTCGAGCACATCAGCGACCACGTGCTCGTCATGCACCATGGCCGCATCGTCGAGAGCGCGAGCGCGGAGGCCATTTATCGCGACCCGCAGCACGAATACACGCGCAAGCTCCTCGCCGCGGTGCCCGCGATGTAATCGATGCATCCGTTCCTTCGAAAGCTCCTCGGCTTCAACTGGGTCCTGCTCGGCTTGATGCTCGCGCTGATGACCTACGGCATCTACGCGATCTACAGCGCGACGTGGATGCGCGACGCGCCGTTCTGGCGCGACCAGCTCAAGTGGGTCTTCATCAGCATGCCGGTGTTTTTCGCCGTGGCGCTCGTCGACTACCGGTGGGCGCGCATCGGCGCGCTGCCGCTTTATCTCGCGGGCCTGGCGGGCCTGGTGGCGACGCTTTTGTTCGCCGAGAAGACCAACGGCGCCCGCAGCTGGCTGAACCTCGGCTTCATGAATTTCCAGCCCTCCCAGCTCGCGCTGCTGGCGGGGATCCTCACCGTCTCGCTGTTCATGAGCCAGTTCAAGAACCTGCACCCGTTCGTGCGGCTCCTCGCGTGCGGCGCCATCGTCGGCGCGCCATGGCTGCTCGTGCTTCTGCAGAACGATCTCGGCTCCGCGCTCGTGTGGATTCCGGTCGTGCTCGGCCTGCTGTTCGTCGGCGGCATCCCGAAGCGCTACCTGTTCTCCATGATGCTGCTGGGCCTCGCGGCGATTCCGCTCGTGATCAACTTCGGCCTCAAGCAATACCAGAAGGATCGCATCCTCACCTTCCTCGATCCCTCCCGCGACCCGCAGAACACCGGCTGGGCCCTGAACCAATGCCTCGTCGCGATCGGCTCCGGCGGCTGGATGGGCAAGGGTTTCAAGGCGCCGAACACCCTCAACGAGCTCGGCTTCCTCCCGCGCACCGCGGTGCAGAACGACTTCATCTTCGCCGTGATGGGCGAGCAGCACGGCTTCCTCGGCGGCGTGATTCTGATCGGCGTCTTCGCGCTCACGCTCCTCACGGCGATCTACGTCGTGACGATGGCCGGCGACGATCTCGGCCGCTACATCGGCATCGGGATCGTGATGATGTTTTTCGCGCACGTCTTCGAAAACATCGGCATGACGATCCAGGTCATGCCCATCACCGGCATCCCGCTGCCGCTCATCAGCTACGGCGGCTCGTTCCTGCTGATCTCGGTCATCGGCTTCGGGCTGCTGCAAAGCATCTGGATCCACCGCCGGCTCGTCGACTAGCGGTCGATTGATTTTCCGCCGTCCCTTCCGTAGATTCCCGGTCAATGGTCGCCCTGCTCAACGAAGAATCGCTCGTCGACAAGGTTCTCGACGGCGCGCGGATCACCCGCGACGAAGCCGCCGAGCTTTATCGCCTCCCGCTCAACGAGCTTGGCGCGATCGCCGACGCCCGCCGCCGCCTCGCGAAGGCCGCCGCCTTCGACGGCCGCGGCAACGAGATCGTCACCTACATCGTCGACCGCAACATCAATTACACGAACGTCTGCAACGTCTACTGCAAGTTCTGCGCGTTCTACCGCACCGAAAAGGACGCCGACGGCTACGTGCTCTCCACGGAGGAGCTCGACCACAAGCTCGACGAGCTCACCTCGGTCGGCGGCGTGCAGATTCTCCTGCAAGGCGGCCATCATCCCAGCCTCGGCATCGATTTCTACCTCGGGATGCTTTCGCACATCCGCGAAAAATATCCGCACATCAACATCCACGGCTTCAGCCCGCCGGAGTTCAATCATTTCGCCGAAGTCTTCCGGATGCCGCTCGCCGAGGTCATCGCAAAATTCCGCGAGGCCGGGCTCGGCTCGATCCCCGGCGGGGGCGGGGAGATCCTCGTCGACCGCATCCGGAACCGCATCGCCCCGCTGAAATGCGACTCCGACCATTGGCTCGAGGTCATGCGCATCGCCCATGGCCTGGGCCTGAATTCCAGCGCGACGATGATGTTCGGCCATGTGGAGACGCTCGCCGACCGCCTCGAGCACCTGCAGCGCCTGCGCGACGCGCAGGACGACACCGGCGGCTACACCGCGTTCATCTGTTGGACGTTCCAGCCCGAGAACACCCGGCTCCGCGCCGAGCCCGTGGGCTCCGCCGAATACCTCCGCATGCAGGCGCTTTCCCGCATCTTTCTCGATAATTTCGAGAACGTGCAGAGCTCGTGGGTCACCCAGGGCCCGCGCATCGGCCAGGTCGCGCTCAGCTACGGAGCCAACGACTTCGGCAGCGTCATGATGGAGGAAAACGTCGTCAGCAAGGCCGGCACGACCTTCCGCCTCGATGCGCCCATGATCGAGCGCCTCATCCGCGAGACCGGCTACGAGCCGCGTCGGCGGAACAATTGGTATCAGCTCCTGGGCTGAGCCGCCGACGCGCCCCCGGCTTGTGGCCGGGCCCTTTTTTGCTATCGTCCCGCGATGTTTCCACGCGGCGCGTTTCCCCTGGCCTGGCTCGGCGTCGCGCTCTGCCTCGGCGTCGCGGGCGCGCGGGCGGACGAGTTCGTCACCGTCGACTTTCCGGTCAGCGGGAAAAAGATCGTCTCCTCCGGGCTGTCGGCGCCTCCGCATCAGGTCGCGACCCCCGACGGCATCGGCTACGCGGAGATCTCGCTCCGGCCGATCCGGAAAAGTTACCGGGTGTTCCTGACCTTCATCTTCAACGAGGACGGCGGTCGCGGGCCGGCGGTTTTTTGGACCGGCGACGTTTCCGGCCGGCAGGTGACGATCTCGGAAAACATCGCGGAGGGAATCGTCGGCCTGAACCGCCGCACCATCGCGCTGCCCGGGGAAATCACCGCCGAGGCGGGCCGTCTCTACGTGATGGGCCGGCAGGATTGGCTCGCGCGGCTGCGCATCGACTGGTGCGAGCCCTCGACCGTGCTCGTGGCGGCGGACCAGGAACGCCCCGCGCTCCTCGCCGGCGGCGCCCGGCTGCTGGACCGCGACGTCACGGGGCAGCCGGTGATGACGCCGCCCGACGCGTGGTTCGGGCAGGTCTTCGACGCCGCGTTGCAGGATGGCGTGGCCGATCTCTCGGAAAACACGGAGGTCGTCGTGCCGCTCAAGGGCGCGGGCGGGCGCACCCGTCTGCGGGCGCGGTTCCTCGGCCTGCCGTTGAGCCGGTCGGTGCGCGTGTGGGTGAACGGAAAACTCGCCGGCCGCATGCAGCCGGCGCTGCCGAGTCTCACCGATCCGGGCTACGTGCGGCGCGGCAAGCGCACGACCTACGCCGGCTGGCGGGAAGGCGCGCTTTTCCTCGACGAAGGCGTGCTCAAGGACGGCGATAACTCCGTGATCTTCGAGTCGCCCGGCAAGGGGGTCTACCTGAGCGGCGCGGCGATGGAGATCGAGGCCCCCGAGGCGGAGGAGGCTCCGGCGGAAACCACCTCGACGCCGGCGGCCAACGCCGGTAAAACGGTCGGTCCGTCGCCCCCTCCGCTGGAGTGGAAGCCGGCGGAGCCGAAGAAAAACGAGCCCCGGTCGCCGTAGCTTTTTCGTCGAACCTGCGTTACTGGTCTTCTTCTTTCCCATGCAATCTCCCTTTTCCCGCCCGGCGCGCCGCGACGCCGCCTACACCTTGTTCGAAATCATGCTCGTGCTCGGCATCATCGCCGTGCTCGTGGGCTCCGCCATTTTCCTGCTGGGCGGCCAGCTCGAGACGGCCAAGGTGCAGCGCGTCGACGGGGACGCGCAGGCGATCTCCGTGGCCCTGAAGGGCTACGAGTTGCTGGCGTTTTCCACGCCGAGTTCCGCGCAGGGATTGCAGGCGCTGGTGACCCGTCCCGCGACGGAGCCGGTGCCCAAACGATGGACCCAGCAGATGACCGAAGTGCCGACGGACCCCTGGAACAAGGCCTACATCTATCACAACCCCGGCAAGCGAAACAAAAATGGCTACGATCTTTATTCGGCCGGCCCCGACCGCCAGCCGGATACCGAGGATGACGTCTGGCCCACGAGATAGGGCGGACGCCGGTCGGGAGGGTTTCACGTTCTTCGAGCTGATGCTCGTGCTCGCGATCGTCGCGGTCGTTTTCATCGCCTCGGTGCCGCTCATCGGGCCGGGCCTGCGGGAACGCAAGCTGCGGGCCGTGGCGCAGGACATCCAGGGGCTTCTCCGCGCCGAGCGATCCGAGGCGCAGGCGTCCGGCGACCGGCGCGTGCTGGAGGTGCGCCCGCTGGGTTTTTTCGAAAAAGACCGCGCCCATCGCCAGGTGCTGGCGATGCCGAAGGACGCGCGGGTCACGCTCCGCCCGATCGCCGGCAAGTGGGAGAAGCCGCTCGGACAGGAGTGGGAGTTTTCGCCGATCGGGATGGTCACGCCGTTTTCCGTGCGCGTGGAGGATGGCGACTCGTGGATGGAGTTCGACGTGGACCTGCTGACCGGGCGGGTGGCCGAGGAGCGTTATGCGTTCTAGGGGCCGCGGCGCATTCACCCTGCTCGAGGTGCTGATGGCGGTGGGCATTTTTGCTTTCGCCGCGATCGGCCTGATGATGGCCCTCGGAAGCACCCTTGACGGCGCCCGTCTCACGCAGCGCGAGGCCGCGGTGCGGCACGGCCTGGAGAATCGACTCGCGCGCCTGTCCGTCGGCCCCGCGAAACCGGTGAACAACAAGGACGTCGAGAACGGCGTCACCTATGTCGTGCGGGCGGAGCGCGAAGAGGTGACCAACGCCACGCACACGCTGCTGCGCGGATTTTGGCGGTTCAAGGTGACCGCGCAATGGGCGACCTCGGGCGGCCCGCAGGAATGGACCGTCTCGCACCTCGTGTATCGGAGCGACGGATGAAGCGGTCGCCGGCATTCACGCTCTTCGAGGTGCTGATCGCGATGACGATTTTTTTCCTTCTGGCCGGGGGGATCTTCGCCACCGTGCGCTCGGCCTTCACCGCCTCGGCCGAGGTGGCCAGCTCGCAGCTCGACGCCGAGCGGGCCAACGCCTTCCAGGCGCTGATGCGAAAAATGTTCGGGGCGCTGCCCGCGGACGCGAAACTCGAGACGCGCGTCCGCAAGGAGCCCGGCCGCGGCGACGTGGTGGAGCTGCTCATCTGGCCGGCGCCGCCGTTCCTGCGGTTCGGCTCCGGCGTCGGGGATGGCGCCGCGATCTCCGCGCTGCCCGATGGCCGCGGCCAGTTCAACCTCTCGCTGGCCTCTTTCCGGGTGGAAGATTCCGCCGACGAGCGGGACCGCGACCTTGCCAAGGCCGGTTGGCTGCCGCTGCTTCCCGGCGTGGGCCAGGTGCGGTGGCGGTTCGCCCCGCCTCGCAACCCCGTGATGGCCGAGGCGTGGAACGCCGGCAGCGGTCGCCCAGGCCTCGCGGAATTGACCCTGCGCATGGCCGGCGGGACGGATGAAATTTCCTCCTACTGGGTTCCGCCGCTTCAGCGCCGCTCGAGCGGGGCGATCGATCCGGGACCGGTCACGGGCGGAGGGCCCGAGGGATCGGCGCCGCCGGAGGGGGCGGCCGGGGAAAGCGGCGGGCCGGACAACGCGACGCCATGATTTCTCCTGGGAGATCCCGGATCGGCGGCAGCGCGTTGCTCCTGTCGCTGTGGTGCGTGGCGGTGTTGTCCGTCACGGTGCTCGCGGTCGCGAAAATGGTCCTCGCCGACGTCGACGATGCGGCGCTCGAGAACCGGCGCTTCGAGGGCCGCGAGCTCGCGCTCACCGGCCTGGCCTACGGCCTGCATCCCAAGATCGAGGCCTGGGATCCGTTGCTGGATCAACGCCAGCCGGACGGAAGCAGATTGAAGGTGCGCATCACGAGCGAGGGCGCGCGCTTCGACATCAACCGGCAGTTGCGCGAGCGGGGCCAGGCCACGCTGCGTCGCCTCTTCACGAACTGGGGGCTCACGAGCAGCCAAATTTCCACGGCGCTGGACTCCATGCTCGACTGGATCGACGCCGACGACCAGCCGCTCCCGAACGGAGCCGAACGCGGGCAGCTCGAGAAGCAGCCGCAATATTCTCCTCCCGCGAATCGGGACTTTCGTTCCGTCGCGGAGATGGAGAAGGTGAGGGGAATGGACGTTGTTGCCGCCGCCAAGCCCGATTGGGCCAAATTCTTCACCGTGCACGGCGGCCGGCGCATCGATTTGCAGGAGGCATCCATCGACGTGATGCGCGCCGCCGGCGGGCTGTCCACGGATCAGGCGCAACAAATCGACGAGGCGCGGCGGGGCGCGGACCACCTTCCGCAGACGCGCGACGATTACAAGATCAGGAACGTCGGCCAATTCCTCGCCTCCATGGGCCTCTCCGAAGCGCAGCGCACCCTGGCGGCGTCGAAATTTTCCGCCGGCGCCGGTCCGACTCGCGTCGAGAGCAGGGCGACGGTCGGCCGCACCGATTACACCATCGCGGTCGTGGCGACGCGGCCCGCGGGAGGCGGCGACGGGGCGCTGTTGGATTGGGACGAACGATGAAACGGCGGGGCCCGCAACCGGACGTCGTGGTCCGGCTTTTGGACGATGAGTGGCAGCAGTGGGAATTCACCGACGGTCGAAGTCGCCGACTGCCCGCCGACGCTCCGGTAAACGGCAGCCGGCGCACGCTGGCCGTGCCCGCCCGGCAGGTGCTCGCCTCGCCCCTGTGGATCGAGGGCGCCGACCCCGCGCTCACCCCCGATGCGGCCAAGCTCGAGCTCGAGGTGCGCGGCCTGCTCTCCCGCACGCAGGGGATGGGGGGAATCTCGCTCCGTCTTCTCCCGGCCGAGGGCCGCACGCTGGCCGTCGCGGCGGTGTTTCCGCCGGAGCTTCCGGGTGGATTTCCCCCCGCGGAGCGCTTCGACGGCTCGCCTTATTTTTACCCGCTTCCGCGCGATGCCATGACGATCTGGCGCGAGGGCGATGATTACGTCGCCGCCTTCACGCGCGGAGGCGACGTCGTGTATTGGGAGACCACCGACCGCTTGCTGGCCGCGGAAGACGTCCGCACGTGGCTCAGTCTCATCGTGTTGCGCCTGCGGGGAGAGCGCGTGCTCACCCTCGCGCCGCAGGTCGTCAGCTGGGTCGAGGGCCTTCCCGCCGAACGCGTCGCGCCGGATGGGTGTGCCCCCGGGCAGGGAGCCGGGCAGGAACCGGTGTTGGAGGGCGTCCGAGGCGACTGGAAGCCAGCCAGCGCGCACCAGGCCGATGCGCGACGCCAGCAGCGGGAACACCTCCGAATGATCGTTCTCGCCGGGGCCGCCGGCTATCTCGTGCTCGCGGCCGTCTTTTTCATCTACGCCGGCGCGTTGCGCTGGCAGGCGGCGAGCGCGCGCTCCGAAGCCGTGAAGCTGCGCGCCGAGGTCGACCGATTCCAGCCCACCGCCGTCGAATGGGCGTCGATCGCGCCCGCCGCGGAACCGGCCCAATACCCGCTCGAGCTGCTCCGTGGCGTCATCGCGGCCATGCCGCCCGGCGGCGTGCGGCTCACGAAGTTCAGCGTCGAAGACGGCCGGCTCGCCATCGACGGCGAGGCCCCGGACTTCGGCGCGGCCAAGGCCTTCTACAACACCCTTGCGGCCAGCCCGCAGTTGAAAGGCATCGCGTGGGACGGCAACACGACCCCGACGGTCACCACGGTCACCAGCTTTCACGCGGAGGGGGGGCTTCCCCCGCTTTTGCCATGAGGCCGCTCAATCGCAACGAACGCCTGCTGGCCGCCAGCTTCGGCGCCATTCTTTTTCTCGTCATCAACCTGGCGGGCGTAAGGTGGGTCGCGAATCAGATCAGCGTGTTGCACGGCGACATCCACACCCTGCAGACCGAAGGGGTCGCCGCTCGGGAGATGCTCGAGCAACGCCCCTATTACGTGGCCCGCGAAGCCTGGCTGGATGCCCATCCCCTCCCCGTCTACGACGAACGAACGTCGCAATCCGAGTTCGTGCAGAGCGTGAATCAGGACTTGAACGCGCACAAACTCAGGATTCTCAGCCAGGTGCCGCAGGAGACGACCCGCGCCGGCGCGCTCGCGTTCGCCCGGATCGATCTGACCATCAACGGTCGCCTCGAGGCCATCGTGCGCTGGCTCCACGCGGTGCAGCAGCCCGGCAAATCCCTGTTCACGGAGAGATTCACGTTGAAGCAGGGGGAGGATGGGAATAGCATGGAACTCCAGGTATTGCTGGGCAAAATCTATCGCGCCGGCGGATCGGCCGCTTCCCCATGACAGTGCGCATTCCAGTCCTTGTCGCCCTGTTGGCATCCGGCGGTTTTCCTCCCCTCGGGGCGGCGGAGCCGGACGCCGCCGGATTCGACCCGAAAATGCCCGGCCTCAAGAGCTTCGAGACGATCTGGCAGCGATCCCCCTTCATCGTCGAGACCGTCGCCGTGCAGACCACGGAAGGCCTCGCCACCAGATACGCCATCGTCGGCATCGCCTCGATCGCGAATCAGCCCGTGGTCTTCATGATGGATAAAAACAATTCCGGTGACCCGGTGCGGGGACGGTTCGTGGTCTCGAAGGGCCGGCCCTCCGCCGACGGCATCGAGCTCGTGTCGGTCGCCGTCGACCGGGACCCGCGCAAGTCCTCCGTCGTGCTCAAGCAGGCCGGCCGGCAGGCGGTGCTCACCTACGAAGCCACCCAGTTGGGATCGTTCAACTCCGGCGTGGGCGGGGGCGCCGTGCCGCCGCCGCCCCAGGCCTACGTGCCTCCGCCGCCGATGCCGCCGTCGATGCCCGGGCGCATGCCGGTCAATCGCGTGGAAGGAGAATCCAACCCCGCCGCTCCGCCCCTCACCGCCCCCCCCGTTTCCCGCCGCATCATCCGTCCCGCGATCAATGTCGACCAATAACCCCATGGCCACCCGCCTCCTTTGCCTGCTTCTTTTCGCGATCCTTCCCCTCTCCGGGCAGATCCCGCCCCCGGCTTCGTCCGGGCCGAACGATCTGGTCTCCGTGCAATTCCCGAACAACCAGATCGGCGACATCGCCTTGTTCTACGAGACGCTCACCAACAAGCGCCTGATCCGCGATTCGAACCTCGCCGCGAACCCGCAGCCCATCAGCCTCGTCGTCAACCAGCCGATGACCAAGAAGGAGGCCATCGCCCTCATCGAATCCGCCCTGACCCTCAACGGCTACGCCCTGGTGAACGTCGACGACAAGACCATGAAGCTTCTTGGCCCCACCAAGCCGGTGCGCGGAGAAAACATCACGCTCTACACCGACCCGGGCCGTCTTCCCCCCGGCGATGAAATCATCAGCTACTTCATGCCCCTGCAATACATCAAGTGCGAGGACGCCTTCAACGCCTTCAATCTCTTCGCCCCGAACCATCCCCAGACCGTCGGCGGCTACGTGCAGGTCCCCAACGTCAACGCCCTCGTCATCACCGAGACCGCCACCGTCGTCCGCCGCCTCATCGATCTGAAAAACCTCATCGACATCGAGGGCGCGCAATCCGCGACCGAATACTTCCCGCTCGAGCGCGCCGACGCCGAGGTCGTCGCCAAGGTTGTCTCCGACCTCTTCGAAAAAAACGAGGACGGCCCCGCCAGTCGCGTGGCGCCCGTCAACAACCGCAGCAATCTCAACCGGACCCCGAATCCCGCCAATCCCGCCGGCAACCCCGGCGAGGTCAACCCCGCCGGCGCCGTCACCTATTCCGGCCCCGCCCAGAAGGTCCAGGTCTTCGCCG
The DNA here is from genome assembly GCA_964247025.1 of uncultured Chthoniobacterales bacterium. Classification (GTDB taxonomy): domain Bacteria; phylum Verrucomicrobiota; class Verrucomicrobiia; order Chthoniobacterales; family JAATET01; genus JAATET01. The sequence continues at coordinate 4,696 of CAXTSM010000039.1, read as the reverse complement.
ACAAGCGCACGAACCGCGTCGTCGTTCTCGCCCCCGCCGCGCAGATGCCCTACATCCGCTCGCTCATTCAGAATCTCGACGCCGCCATCGTGTTCGAGCCGCTCGAGCGGCCGCTGCGCTTCGTGCGCGCCGCGGACGCCCTGCCCGTGCTTTCGAACATTCTCGCCGAAAACGACGATCAGAAAAACGCCGCCGCCGCCGCCGGCAACACGCAGCCGCAAAACCAGACGCAGCCGTCGTCCGACAACAACAGCAATAACAACTCCGCGTTCGGCGGAAGCACCGGCGGCGGCGGGAGCGGCAACCGCGCCCAGCTGAACGTCCAGGCCGAGAGCTCGAAGCCGCAGTCGGTCATCATCGGCAACTCCCGCATCATCGCCGATCTCAGCCTCAACAAGATCATCATCATCGGGCCGCCCGAGGCCAAGGCGCGCGCCGCCCAGGTCCTCGACATGCTCGACCGCCGGCCGAAGCAGGTCTACCTCGCCTGCGTCATCGGCCAGCTCACGCTCGGCAACAACATCGACTTCGGCATCGATTACCTGGCGCGCTTCGGCGACGTGCGCGTCCTCGGCCAGGGCCAGGCCGGCACGATCAACAACCTGATTTCGAACCGCACCGCCGCCCTCGACCTCGTTCCCGGCACGACCACCGCGGTCAACGCCGCCGCCACCGTCGCCCGCACCGCCCTGCCCGTCGTCTCCGGACTTTCGGTCTTCGGCGCCATCGGGGATTCCGTGGACGTCTACGCCCGCGCCCTCGCGTCCACGAACCGCTTCAAGATCATCTCCCGCCCGATGATCTATACCGCCAACGGCCAGATCGCCACCATTAGCTCCGGCCAACGCGTCCCCTTCGCCGGAAACACCCAGTCGAACATCAACACCTCCAACGTCAACGACGTCGGCACGACCCTCACCGCCTCGACCGAATACCAGGAAGCGAACCTCGAGCTCGCCGTCCGCCCCCTCATCAACTCCGACAGCGAAGTCACCCTGAACATCAGCCAGGTCAACGATACCGTCGGCTCCAGCGTGACCATTTCCGCCGGCACCACTGCCCCCACGATCAACACCCAGAAACTCGACACCACCGTCACCGTGCCGAACCGCCAGACCATCGTGCTCGGCGGACTCATCAGCGATCAGGAGGATCGCACCCAGACCGGCATTCCCCTGCTCAAGGACATCCCGTATGTCGGCTACCTCTTCGCCTCGACGCAGAAAAGCAAGACCCGCCGCGAGCTCATCGTCCTCATCCAGCCCTTCATCATCGACAACGACCCCGCGCTCCAGGAGGCCAATCTCATCGAGCACGCGAACGTCACCTTCCGCAAGGACGAGCTCTTCGAGAAAACCCTGCCCGTGCGCAAGGCGGAGCTTCCCACCGCCGTCGACCTCCAGGTGCTCGACAAACAAACGCCGAAAACGCCGTGACCACCGCCGCCGGCAATCCCGTCCTCGACACCCTCGACGACGCCCTGCGCGTGGCCGGAGCCGGGATGACCCCCGAGACGCTCGAGGCCACCAGCCAGGCGCTCGCCATCCAGCGCTCCGCCGTGCGCGCCCTGCTCGGCCAGGAAGGCCTTCCCGAGACGGCGTTCCTGAAGGCCCTCGCCGCGCGGGTCGGCCTCGAATGGTTCGAGCCTCCCACCGAAGGCACCCAGTCCTTCTCCCGCACCTTCCCCGCCCGCCTCGCCCTCCGCTACCACCTCGTGCCCGTGAAGCAGTCCGAAGACACCCTCGAGCTCGCGACCTACGACCCGTTCGACTACCTCGCCCGCGCCGCCGTCCGCCAGCAATTCACCGGCCGCGTCAAGTTCGTGCTCTCGACCCGCCGCTTCATCGTCAACGCCCTGCGCGAGCACTACGGCGTCGGCGCCGAGACCTTCGAGGAATTGCTCGAAGGCCGCGAGGAGGCCGGCGTCGACCTCGACGCCATCGAGGAAGTCAACGTCATCGACACCGACGATTCCGAGGCGTCGGTCATGAAATTCGTGAACCAGATCCTGCGCGAGGCCCTCGTCGAGCGCGCCACCGACATCCACGTCGAGCCGCTCGGCACCGACCTCCGCATCCGCTACCGCATCGACGGCGTCCTCCACGAAGTGCCCGTGCCGCCGAACATCAAAGTCCTCCAGGCCTCCGTCCTCTCGCGCATCAAGATCATGTCGAATCTCGACATCGCCGAGCGCCGCATCCCGCAGGACGGCCGCATCAACCTCGAGCTCAACGGCGACTCCATCGACGTCCGCGTGGCCACCATCCCCTCCGTCACCGGCGAGACCATCAGCCTCCGCCTGCTCGGGCAGGAACGCTTCGACTTCGAACGCCTCGGATTGGACGCCCAGAGCGAAGGCGTCGTGCGCGACTTCCTCGCCATGCCCAACGGCATCGTGCTCGTCACCGGCCCGACCGGCTGCGGCAAATCCACCAGCCTCTACACCTTCCTCTCGTCGCTGAACACCAAGCAGCGGCGCATCGTCACGATCGAAGATCCCGTCGAGCACAAGCTCCACGGCGTCATCCAGATCGCCGTGCGCTCCGAGATCGGCCTCACGTTCGCCAGCGCCCTGCGCAGCGTCCTGCGCGGCGATCCGAACGTCATCATGATCGGGGAAATGCGCGACCTCGAAACCGCGGAAATCGCCGTGCGCGCCGCCCTCACCGGCCACCTCGTTTTCAGCACGCTGCACACGAACGATGCCGTCAGCGGCATCACGCGCCTCATCGACATGGGCGTCGAGCCCTTCCTCATCGGCACCTCCGTGCGCGGCTTCATCGCTCAGCGCCTCGTGCGCCGGCTCTGCCCCGACTGCAAGAAACCCGACGTCCACGCCGCCGGCTTCCTTGAGAGCATCGGCTTCCCGAGGGAATGGGCCGGCTCGACCTTCGGCCCGGGCGGCTGCGACGCGTGCCGCGGCACCGGCTACCGCGGCCGCACCGCGCTCTACGAGATCTGCCAGGTCACCTCCCAGCTACAGGACCTCGTGCAGCAGAAAGCCATCCCGAGCGTCCTGCGCGCGAAGGCCGTCGAGCAGGGCCTCATTTCCCTGCGCAGCTACGGCTGGAAGCGCGTGATCGAGGGCACGACCTCCGTCGAGGAAGTCCTCCGCGTGACCACCGCCGAAGTCAACGCGCTCGACGAGTAACGCATGGAAAACTTCAAGTTCAAGGCCGCCACCGAGACCGGCGGCATCGAGACCGGCACGATCGCCGCGCGCTCGAAGGTCGAGGCCTACGACCAGCTTCGCGCCCGCCGGCTGCGGCCCGTTTCCATCGAGATGCAAAAAACGGCCGCCTCCGCCGCGGCCAGCGCCGCCTCCGGCGGCGGCGAGGCCGCCGGCCCCGTGCCGCATCTCGCCAGCGCCCAGATGCTCCTCTTCACCGAGGAGCTATCCGAGCTCCTCGACTCCGGCCTCCAGCTCGAGCCCGCGCTCCGCATCATCGAGTCCCGCCGCGAGAAATCCGCCCTGCAACCCGTCGCCGCCTACCTCCGCCAGCGCGTGCGCGACGGCGTGAGCTTCTCGAACGCCCTGCGCTCGTGCGGCCGATGTTTTTCCGAACTCTTCTGCAGCATGGTCGCCGCCGGCGAGGCGGCCGGCGCGCTCCCGCACATCCTCAAGCGCCAGTCGGAATACTTCGCGATCATGGCCGACCTGCGGAAACGCGTCACGATGGCCCTCGTCTATCCGAGCATCGTCTTTTCCGCCGGCATCGTGCTGCTCATCATCTTCATGACCTTCCTCCTGCCGCAGCTCACGGCGATGCTCAAGCGCACCGGCACCCAGCTCCCGCTCATGACGCGGATTCTCATCGGCCTCAGCGAGTTTTTCGGCCACTACTGGTGGGCCGTGATCCTCGGGATCGTCCTCGTCGTCACGGCCTTCACCGCCTGGCGACGCACGCCCGACGGACGCCTGACCTGGGACCGCGTCTCCCTGGACATCCCCCTCCTCGGCAAGGTGCTGCGCGGTCGCTTCTTCGCCGAATTTTCCCAGACCATGTCCACGCTCGTCGCGAACGGCGTCACGCTCCTGAACGGCCTCACGCTGCTCGAGCGCGCCACGCCGAACCTGCACGTCAAAAAAATCCTCGTTCGCCTTTCCGAGCGCGTCGGCGAAGGCGGCGCGCTCTCCTCTTCGATGCGCGCCAGCGCGTTCTTTCCACCGGAGCTCATCGACATGATCACCGTCGGCGAGCAGACCGGCAACCTCGCCGGCGCCCTCGAGCGCAGCGCCAAGCGCTACGACCGCGAGTTCTCGAACTCCATCGCCCAGGTCACCACCCTCATCCAGCCCCTCACCATCATGGTCGTCGCGCTGTTCGTCGGGTTCATCGCCTACTCGATGATCAACGGCATCCTCTCGTCCGTCTCCGGCCTCAACGCCCGCCAGCGCGCGAACTCCGCGCCGCTGACGACGCCCTAGCTCGAGTCGACATTCCGATGATGCGGGCGGGCATTTTGCCGGAGCCGCGGTCACCCTCCGGCGCTCGCGCGATGCGGCGCGAGATCACGCGCCCCCCCGCGCCCCGACGGAGCGGGGCGGCTACAGGGCCGTCGGACCGCGTCGGTTCGCCCGAAGGCGAAGAGCGCCCCGGCCCGTATCCTTGTAGCCACGGCGCTCCGTCGCCGTGCGGCGCGAGATCACGCGCCCCCCGGCGCCCCGACGGAGCGGGGCGGCTACAGGGCCATC
>CAXTSM010000038.1:0-18076 GCA_964247025.1 uncultured Chthoniobacterales bacterium | reverse complement strand
CTCTCCGGCCTCATCACGCCCTCGCTCGACGAGATGATCCACGTCGCGAAGGAAATGACCCGCGAAGGCTTCACCCTCCCGCTCATTCTCGGCGGCGCCACGACGAGCAAGGCCCACACCGCGGTGAAGATCCAGCAGCACTACGCGCACGGCGTCGTCCACGTCCTCGACGCCTCGCGCGCCGTGAACGTCGCCAGCTCCCTGCTCAACCCCGAGCAGAAACCCGCCTACCTCGCGCAACTCGATCTCGAGTACGAAAAACTCCGCGTCGACCACGCCGGCCGCACGAAGGAGAAGCCGCTGCTCACCTTCGAGGAGGCCCGGGCGAACGCGTTCCGGATCGACTGGCCAAACGCCGACCTCGCGATCCCGTCGCGCTACGGCGTCGAGACCTTCGACCACTTCCCGCTCGAGGAACTCGTCGCGTATTTCGACTGGTCGCCGTTCTTCCACACCTGGGAGCTTCGCGGCCGTTTCCCCGCGATCTTCGACGACGCCGTGGTCGGCGCGGAGGCGAGGTCGCTCTACGACGACGCCCGCCGCCTGCTGGACGAGATCGTGGAAAAAAAGCTCTTCCGCGCCCGCGGCGCGCTCGGCTTCTGGCCCGCGAACAGCAACGGCGAAGACATCGAAGTGTGGCACCGGCTTCCGGCCGATGGCCCATCCGCTCATCGGCCGGATGCCGATGCCACCTTCCACTGCCTGCGCCAGCAGCTCAAAAAACCCGCCGGCCAGTTCAACTACTCGCTCGCGGATTTCATCGCGCCGAAATCCAGCGGCCGTCTCGATAGTTTCGGCGGCTTCGCCGTCACCGCCGGCCCCGAGGTCCACGAAATCTCCGAGGCCTACAAGGCGAAGCACGACGACTACAATTCCCTCATGACGAGCGCGCTCGGCGACCGTTTCGCCGAGGCCTTCGCCGAGTGCCTGCATAAAAAAGCCCGCGACATCTGGGGCTTCGGAAAAGCCGAGACGCTCACGAAGGAGGAACTCATCCGGGAAAAATACCGCGGCATCCGCCCGGCGCCCGGCTACCCGTCGCAGCCCGACCACACCGAGAAAACCGAGCTCTTCCGCCTGCTCGATGCCACCGCAAACACCGGAATCACCCTCACCGAATCCCTCGCCATGCACCCCGGCAGCAGCGTGAGCGGCCTGTATTTCGCAAACGCGGAATCCCGCTACTTCGCCGTCGGCAAGGTCGAGCGCGACCAGATCGAGCATTACGCCGCCCGTAAGCACATGTCCGTCGCCGAAGCCGAAAAGTGGCTCGCCCCATATCTCAACTACGATCCCGACGCCCTGCTGCTTCCCATGAAATAAGCCCGATCAAAAAAATCTGGAGACCAGGAATCCAGGAAAATGACGCCGTCGCTTTCCGTTCCCTGGCTCCTGGCTTCCCGATTCCTCCCCCCGAAACCCTCCCCTTTTCCCCTTTTCCCGCGCTCAAAGAGAACGAACATCTCGCATGGAGGGAAAATTCGGAAACCAGGAGTCCAGGAAAATGGCATCCTGACTTCCTGGTTCTCTCGTTCACAGGGCATCGTCGATCACGGTCGTCGAACCGAACGCATCACCGCGAATCAGGGGTCGACCCCGAAACCCGGAACGCCGTGGCGGACAGGCCGGCGGCGTTGTAGAGCCAGGCCCGTTGGTTGTTCGACCAGCCAAAACGCGCCGAGACGGGCTGCGGCACTTCCGGGCTGCGCAGCGTCACGGTGTTTCCGAAAACCTGCGGCTTCGCCCAATGGAATTTTCCGTCGGCTCCCGCGACGGCGAAGACGCGATCCTTGTCCCCCTTCAGATTCAAGCCCTGCGCGTGGTCGAAGGTCAGCTGCACCGCGCCCCTGCCCATTTTCGCTCCCCGCAGGGTCGGGCCGCTGCTTTCGCCTTTGACGCCATAAGTGTGCTCGAGCGCGCTCAACGCGAGGCGCCGACCGGTTTCCTGCTTGTTGGGGTAATGGACGTTTTTTTCTTCGCCGAGATCGTTGGTGACGACCAGCCACGTGCCCGGAACGCGCTGCGAAGTTTGCAACTGCACCTCGCGCGTGCGCGGCCACGGGTCGTCGCCCGGCGCGTCGTCGGGCGCTTTGAAATTCGCCAATTGCACGATGTAGAACGGTGTCTTCGCGCCGAAGTGCGCGCGCCAGTCGCTCACGAGAAGGGGCAGGATCGTCGCGTACTGCTCGGCCTCCGCGGCGGTGTCGGAGTTCGACTCGCCCTGATACCAGATCACGCCCTTGATTTCACCGGGCAGCAGCGGCGCGATCTTGCCGTTGAAGAGCACGGTGGGGGAGTTCGGGTCATCCAGGCGCGGCGGGGGCGGCGGCAGGCTTTTCATCGTCGGACCGGGTTTCGCCTTCCACCCGCCGTCGAGCGAGATCGTCTGGTCCCCGCTTTTCATCGCGAGCGCGGGGCCGAAAAATCCTCCGCCTCCGACGAGATCGACGACGCGCACGGCGATCACGTTGCGTCCCGCCTTCACCCGCGCGCCGGGCACGGCGTATTCACGCGCCTTGCCGGCCCCCTCGGTCGCGCCGACGGGCTCGCCGTTCCAATACGTGGTGTCGTTGTCGTCGATGGCGCCGAGATCGAGCCGCAGATCGCGGCCCGCCCAACCCGCCGGCACGTCGACCGTGCGGCGGAACCACATCACGCCGTCGAATTCGGGGAAGCCCTTGCCCTCCCAGAACCCGGGCAGGCTCATGGTCGCCCACGCGGCGTCGTCGAAAGCGGGCGATTCCTGGTGCGCGGCCGTGCCGGGGTCGTTTCTCCGCCACCATGCGAGCATCGGTCCGTCGGGGGAAGCGCCCGCGGCGGCTTCCTTCAACGCCTCGACCGCGGGCCTGAATGCCGGCATCGTCGCCAGGGCCGGCCCGCTCACCCACGACTCGCCCGGCGTGCCGCTCCACGACGCGTTGATGAGGCCGATGGGAACCTTGAGTTCCTGGTTGAGCTTGCGGCCGAAGAAGTAGCCGACCCCGGAGAACGTCGCCACCGTCGCCGGCGAGCAGACCTGCCAGGTCGTTTCTTCGAAGCTCGGGATCGGCGTCGCGGTGATCGCATTCGGCTCCTGCAGCAGGCGGATGTTCGGGTAATTGGCGGCGGCGATCTCGGCCTCGGGATTCCTGGCGCCATGCAGGTCGTAGGCCATGTTCGACTGGCCGCCGCACAGCCACACATCGCCGAAGAGCAGGTTCCGGCTGGTGGCCGACCGGCCTTCTCCCGCGGCGGTGACGCTCAGCGAATGAGGGCCGCCCGCCGGGTGCGGCGCAATCGGGATCGTCCAACGGCCTTCGCCGTCCGCCTGCACGGCCTGCTTCCGGCCGTCGAACTGCACGACGACCCGCCCCTTCGGCTGAGTCCAACCCCAGATCGGCACCGGCCGGTCGCGCTGCAGGACCGCGTTGTCGGAAAACAGCGGATGCAACAGCGGCTTCGCGCCGGGGCCGGCAAGATTCTCGGCGCGAAGGCGCGCGCCGGGGCCGGCTAACGTCAGCACGGCGCACAAGGCAAGCGGTCCGAAGAATGTCCGCCGCCCCGGACGATGTCGTTTCAAGAACATGGGAAGATTCTGAGTCGACCGATAATGACGCGGATCGGGCCCGCGCGCACGCCGGGATTTTCGCTTGAACGCATTGATTTTTTCCGTCACCGTCACCGCGCAAAATGAACGGGAACGACATCGAAGGGCAGACTCCATTCCTCCAACGCGCCGGAAGAAAGCGCCCGGGCCCGATCCTGCTGATCGCCGGCGCCCTGGTTTTTTCCAGCGTTCCGGCCCTGGCGGGAAAAGGATTCTGGGCGCCTCATCCCGAGTCCGTCACGCCGGCCACCTTCTTTCCGCTCGATGGGACCGTGGACGAGACCAACTCGTGGACGCAGCAACTTCGCAACCTCAAGGACGTGCTTCGGGTCGACGCCTTTCGGCCGAAACCCACCCCGATCCCGGTTCCGACGCCGGTTCCGACGCTGCCTCTGGACGGAACCTCCTGGTTTGTCATCTCTGCTCCGACCCTCTCCTGGACCTTGTCTCCCTGGGATTACGACGCAAATCCGCCCCATCCCTTGACGGATTACCTCCGCGACGTTTCCGGGCTCTACGGCAACGACTTTTTTCCCGGAATCGCCAAGGAACTGAAAAAAGGCGGGATCATCGTCGAGAATCTCATCGCCGGTCGCGGTCGGCATCGGTTCCGCGAAGCCCGCGCCTTCGCCTCCCGCCTCGAGGTCGTCGCCCGGAAAAGTACGAACGACGCGCTCGTGGCCTCTTACTCCTCCCGCTACACCGACGCGCTCTGCGACGACTATCGCTCGATCGCCCGCGCCTTCGCCCACGATCTCCGCCTCGCCGCCCGGAACGCCGCCGCCGGCCATCGGTTGATCCGCGGTCTCACCTATCGGCCCGAGCGCATGCTGCTCCGCGTCAAATCCACGCACTACGCCTTTTCCCCGCCGCGAGTGGAATTGATCCAGACCGACGGCTTCGGCGGCTCCACCTCCGCCCTCGTGTCCGAGCCTGATTTCAGTTCCGGCGGCGGCGGAGGGAGCATCATCGTGAGCGGCGGCGTATTCTCCTCGTCTTTGAACAGGACGGGAACTCTGACGACGGTCTCGATCCCGGCGCCGACGCCGACGCCGTAGGAAGACGCCTTACGCGATTTGCGAAGTCGCGCCGGCGCTCGTAAGCTCGGGTTCACCATGCGCTCCGTGGTTTCGCTCTTCCTCGTCGGCTTCTTGTTGGATGCCGCCCTGTCCGTCGCGAGCTCCTGGCTCCCGGCCCCCGCCCCGCTCCGCCCGATCGTCGGCTGGATCGTTCTCGCCGGCGCGGTCTCGATTTATGCCGCGATGGCCTTCGACCGCCGCCTGCCGAAGCGCCTCCTCTTGCCGCCGACGCTGTTTGTGATCTGGACGGGTCTCTGCGGCGGTTTTCCCCTCGCCTTTTTGCTGCCGGGAGACGCCCCGCGCTTCCTCGGATGGGCGCAGCTCGTCCTCGCGGTCGGCCTCCTCCTCGAGCACCTGCGCCCATCCTCGTCGCGGGACGGCCCGATATTCTCCTGGAAAAATCTCGCCATCTTCACCGTCGCGACCGTCGCCGCCCTTCCGTTCGTGCTGGCGGCGGCGGCGGTCAACGCCCTCGGCACCGGCATGGAATCCTCGACGGGGGGCTACCTCAAGCTCCGCCCCTCCGGCCTGCTCCTGGAGGAACGCGAACTCGCGAAGGACGGCAAACGCGTGCGGCTCGTGAGCATGATGCACATCGGGGCCAGGGAATATTACGAAAACGTGCAGGCCTCCCTCCCCGCGAACGGCCGCGCGATCGTCCTGCTCGAAGGCATCTCGGACGACAAGGATCTCCTCAAATCCCGCTTCTCCTACTCCAAGATCGCGCGCATGCTCGGCCTCGCCGCGCAGGAATCCAGCCCGCTGCAACGAAGCGCCCCGGCGCGGACGGGCGGAAACGATTCGCCCGCACCCCCCGTCGGGAAGTTGGAATACCGCCGCGCCGATCTCGACGTGAGCGCCTTCCGGCCCACCACGATCCGCTACATCAACGCGGTCGGCGGGTTGTTCGAGAATCCCACCCTCGACACGCTCGTGCACGCCCTGCGCGACGACGATTCGCCCCTCGGCTATCCCGGCATCGATCAGATCGTGATGAACGACATCCTCAATAAACGAAACGCCCACCTGGTCGACGCGATCAACGCCGCGCTTCGGACGCACGAGACGCTCATCGTCCCCTGGGGCGCCCTGCACCTGCCATTCATCGAGGACACGCTCAAGAAACAGGGTTTTCAGGAAACCAACCGCGTGGACCGTCCCGTCGTCAGATTCTAGCCCGGCGGTTTCCATCGGGTTGTCGTCCCGGCGCTCCGCCCCCGGGCGAGGGCCGGGTGCCCTGCGCGCGGACACCTCCCCCGCGCAAGGCGGCTCCGGCTTCTCTCAAGAGGCTCCCGCCGCGGCCAGCTCGCCCGCTCGCGGCCGTCGCAGAAAAAACAAGACCGTGATGGCGGCCATCACCGCGCCCGCGATCAACGGCGAACGCACGTCCCCCGTCGCCACGCGGCTCACGATCAGGCCCAGGCAGACGAGCGCGCCCATCGCCGGCACGACCACCGGCACCTCGAAGCCACCCCGCCCCTCGCCGACCCGCCGCTGCAGGACGATCAGCGCGACGTTCACGATCAGAAAACACGTCAGCAGCAGCAGGCTCGTGGCCGAGGCAAGCTGGGCGATGTCGCCGCTCAGGATCAACCCCGCGATCACCACGAAGAGCACGCCGATCGCCACATGCGGCGTGCGGCGTCCCGCGTGCACCCGGCCGAGCACCGCCGGCAGCAACCCCTGGCGAGCCATGCCGTAAAGCAGGCGCGAGCCCATGATGTTGTTCATCAGGCCGGTGTTCGAGACCGCGAAAAGCGTGATCGCCGTGAAGATCCAGCCCGGCACCCACGGCGCCGCCCGGCCGATGAGCTGCGTGAGCGGCGCGCCCTTCCCCACGTCGCCGAGATCGCGGAACGGCACCACCGACACCGCCGTCACGCTCACCGCGACGTAGAGCACCGCGACCGCGGCCAGCGCCAGCACGATGCCCAGCGGCATGTTCCGCCGGGGATCCTTCGTTTCCTCCGCCAGGTTCAACAGATCCTCGAACCCCACGAACGCATAAAACGTCAGCACCGCGCCCGACAGCACGAGGCTGGCCGTCAATCCCTCGCCGTGCGGCCCCGCCGGCGTCTCGAAATAATCCACCGTTCCCCAGAACCGCGCGCCGACCGCGATCACGAACAGCAACCCGCCCACCTCGACGACCGTGCAAACGACGTTCGCCCACAGGCTCTCCTTGATGCCGCGAAAATTGATCGCGCTCAGCATCGCCAAATAAGCGAGCGCGAGGGGAACGACGTTGCCGCCGCCGAGCCACGGCCCGATCACGCCCGCAAAAACCCGGCTGCCCGTCGCGATCGACGTCAACCCGGAAGCCACCACCGCCAGCCCGACCACGTAGGAGACATAAGGCGCGCCGAACGCCCGCTGCACCACGTAGGCCGCGCCCGCCGCCCGCGGGTAACGTGACGCGATCGAGGCGTAGGAAAGGCCCGTGAGCATCGCCGCGATCATCGAGCCGAGGAAACCCATCCACACCGCGTTCCCCATCACGCCGGCCGCGACGCCCGTCGTGCCATAGATCCCCGCCCCGACCATGTCGCCCACGCCATAGACCACGAGCCCGAGCAGCCCGATGTTGCGCGCGAGAGTCGGTTCCTTTTCACCCTCCATGAGGATCGCAGCATGAACGAATCCGGCCCCCAGGAAAGCCGGAAGCAACGATCTCATGTTCCTGATTTCCCCCCTCGGAGTTCCTCCCTCGTCATCCCCGCACTTTTCAGAAGGCCGAGCGCCGGCGCGGACCTCCTCCGGGACCCCGCACAACGCGCGAAGATCGACCCGACAAAATACGTCACCGACGAAGCCGGCCTCGCGACGAACATCCCCGCCTTCGGGGCCTTCGCTTGTCCGCCGCGCCACCGGCCGGTAGGATCATTTTTGCCATGCCCACACCGTTCATCGTTCTCTTTGTCGCAAGAAGCGGATCGACCGCACTTTTCGGCCATCTGAAAGATCACCCGGACGTGGTCATGAGAGGCGAGGTCTTCGGAAACAAGACGCTGCCCGACGGCTCCGAACAGACCGATGACAACCGCCTCCGGTTCCTCCGGACATTCTGGGCCCCCTTCGCGCCGGGCCAGCCCGCGAGAAGCGTCCCGTCCTGCGGTTTCAAATTCCAGGTCAACTGGAAAAAAAAACAGTTTTCGGATCAGCCGAGACTGATCGAGGAGCTCCAGGCCTACTCTCCCCGGGTGATCGTGCTTTTTCGCCGCAACATTCTCAAACAGGCCATTTCCGCCTTCAACGCCCGACGCCTGCTTCGATTGAGCCAGGAGCTTACCGGCCACCGGTCGGCCCACGTCAAAACGGACGACACCCGGCTTGTCTCGTCCCTCGCGGAGAAAAAACTCCACGTCGACATCGGCGAGTTGAAAGAACTCCTCGCCGGCATCAAAGAGAGCGGACGGCTGCTCGAGGAGATGGCCGGGGCGTTCCCCCGCGCCCTCCAGGCGCGCTATGAGGACCTCGTCGTCGATCCGCGCGGCTTTTATCGCGAGATCGACGAATTTCTGGGCCTGGATCCGGACCGGCACTCCCATCGCGGCGGGTACGTCAAGATCACTTCCGACACCCTGGCCGATGTCGTCGACAACTACGACGAGCTTCGACTCTTCGCCCGCGGCACGGAATTTGAAAACATGCTGTAGCCCCCGCGAAAGTACCGAACGAACCTCCTCTCCGCGCCCGTCGCGCACCCGCGGTTCCCTTCTTTCCGTTCACCCGCTCAGGCCCATACGGCCGGGTTTTCCGTCGCAAGCGAGCCCACCCGCAATGAAATGGTTCCACCTCCCGCTCGCCCTTCTCTCCCTCGCCATCCTCACCGCCTGCGGCGGCGGGTCGCCCCTCACGCTCACGCAGGACAATCTCGACAAGGTTCATGAAAACATGTCCGCGGCGGAGGTGAAGTCGATCCTGGGGGCGCCGATGGAATCGAAGTCCGAGGACATCCCCGTCGTCGGCGGCACGAAGCTCACCTACGTCTACGCGAACGACAACTCGAGCGTCACCATCATCCTGAAAAACGACAAGGTGCAGTCGAAGGAAGGCACCTTCGCCAAGCCCACGCCGTAAGGCCGGCGCTAATCGCGGAAGACGATCGTCTTCGCCCCGTGGATCAGGACGCGGTCCTCGGCGTGGTAACGCACGCCCCGCGCCAGCGCCAACCGCTCGCAGTCCCGCCCCAGGCGGCGCAGATCCGCGAGCTCGTGGAAATGCTCCACGCGCACGACCTCCTGGTCGATGATCGGCCCCGCGTCGAGCTCCTCGGTCGCGTAATGGCACGTCGCCCCGATCAGCTTCACCCCGCGCTCGAAGGCCTGCCGGTAGGGATCCGCGCCCGCGAACGCCGGCAGGAACGAGTGATGAATGTTGATGATGGCGCCGCGGAACTGCGCGCAGAACCACGGCGGCAGGATCTGCATGAATCTCGCCATCACGATCACGCTCGCCTGGGCCGCCTCGCACCGCCGGGCGATTTCCCGGAACGCGTCCTCGCGCTTCCCGGCATCCATCGGAACGTGCAGGAACGCGGTGCCCTCCGCCGCCGCGATGTCCTCCACGGACCGATGGTTCGAAATCACGAGCGGGATTTCCACCGGCAGCTCCCCGGACTTCTTTCGCCAAAGCAAGTCCGTCACGCAGTGCGTTTCCCGGCTCGCCAGGATCACGACGCGGGGCCGCCACCCCGACCGCCGCAGCGACCACTCCGCCCGCGCCTCCGCGGCGAAATGCGACAAGACGCCTTCCAGTTGCGCCCGGTCGCCCGCGCCCGCGGCCGACTCGATCCGCAGGCGCAGGAAAAACCACCGGCTCGCGACGTCGTGGTAGCTGTGCACCTCCGCGAGGTTCAACCCCCGCGCCGCGACCAGCCCGGTCACCCGCGCCACCAGCCCCACCGCATCCGGGCAGCTCATCTTGAAAATCAAACCTTCGTGGCTCATCGCGGAACGCCTGCTCTAGCGGTTCCGCGACCCGCCGTCGAGCCGTCGCATTTTCCGTTGCGCGCCGCTCCCCCGCCGCGCGAAGCTCCCTCCATGGACGCCGCGCTCCTCGACCTCATCTGCTGTCCGGAGACGCACCAGCCGCTGCGTTTCGCGACCGCCGACGAACTCGCGCGCATCGAAGCCACTCCTGCGCTCGAAGCGGCGCTCATCCGCGAAGACGGCCGCGTCGCCTACCCGATCCGCGACCGCATTCCGCTCCTGGTCATCGACGAGCAAATCGCCATCGCCTGAGCCGGACCACGGATCGCCCGGATAAAACGGATGATTTCAAAAACCGCCGAGGCCGCCGAGAAGAAGATCCCTCACCTCCTCCTCCGCGCCCTCCGCGGTCCCATCCGTCCCATCCGCGTCATCCGTGGTTTGAAATCCCCTCCGCGTCCTCTGCGCCCTCCGCGGTCCTTCCTTTTCATCCGTGCCATCCGCGTCATCCGTGGTTCAAAAATCTTCTCCGCGTCCCCGCCTCTCTGCGGTTAATCTCCCCGACCTGCCATGACCGAACTCGAACGCCTCCGCCACTCCAGCGCGCACGTCCTCGCCACCGCCATCCTGCGCATCTGGCCCGAGGCCCAATTCGCGGCCGGCCCGCCCGTCGAGCAGGGCTTCTACTACGACGTCGAGCTGCCCCACCGCATCACCCCCGAGGACTTCGGGCGCATCGAGGCCGAGATGAAAAAGGAGACGAAGGCGAACCACGTCTTCGAACGCGTCGAGGTCACCCGCGACGAGGCCATCGCGCTGGCGAAGGAAGGCAGACTCGCCGCCCTCGGCGCCCGCCCCGAGGCCAGCAAGTTCAAGCTCGACATCGTCGAGCGCATCCCCGAGGGCGAGACCATCACCCTCTACCGCAACGGCGACTTCACCGACCTCTGCGCCGGCCCCCACGTCATGCGCACCGGCAACATCGGCGCCTTCCGGCTCACCCACGTCGCCAGCGCCTACTACAAGGGCGACGAGAGCAACCCCCAGCTCCAGCGCATCTACGGCACCGCGTTCAAGAACCGGACCGCGCTGGACGAGCACTTCGCCATGCTCGAAGAGGCGAAGAAACGCGACCACCGGCGGATCGGCCAGGAGATGGGCCTCTTCGCGATGGACGCCGAATTCGTCGGCCCCGGCCTCCCGCTCTGGCTGCCAAAAGGCACCGCCATCGTCGAGGAGCTCGAAAAACTCGCGAAGGAAACCGAGTTCGCCGCCGGCTACGTCCGCGTCCGCACCCCGCATGTGGCGCGGGAGAAGATGTATGTGACGAGCGGCCACCTGCCCTACTACGCGGAGAGCATGTTTCCCGCGATGATCCTCGACGAGGGTCGGGTGGGCGTCCCGCCCGCCGATGCGGGCATCCTGCCCGGATCACGGTCGAAGGCATCCGGCGGGACGCCGGACGCGGCGGGCGCGACGCCCACCCTACCCGCTTCCGGCGCCAGCTACTCCAAGCGCCGCCGCCTTCCGCATTTCGAGAAGCCGTGGGCAATCTACGCCCTCACGATCACGACACGCGACCACCGCGTCCTCACCCCCGCGTCCCGCACCATCCTTCTCGACGCCCTTCGTCATTTCGACGGCCAGCGCTACGAGCTCTTTGCCGCCTGCGTGATGCCCGACCACGCGCATTTCCTGCTCCAGCCGTGGATCAAGGAACAAAGCCGCACCGACGCCGGCGAGGCCAAAGCCACCTTCTGGTCGCTCGGCGAGCTCATGCATTCCATCAAGTCCTTCACCGCGAAAAAAATCAACGAAGCGGAAGGCACGACCGGCGAAGTCTGGGAGCAGGAGCGCTTCGACCGCTACATCCGCGGCGACGAGGACCTCGCCGAAAAATTTCACTACATCCTCGGCAACCCCGTCCGCACCGGCCTCCCCCACGCCGAGACCTACGAGTGGATCTGGCCAAATCCCGACTCGGGTCGGGTGGGCGTCCCGCCCGCCGATGCGGGCATCCTGCCCGGATCACGGTCGAAGGCATCCGGCGGGACGCCGGACGCGGCGGGCGCGACGCCCACCCTACCCGCCGATCCCGACCGTTACTACCTCAAGGCGATGAACTGCCCGCATCACCACCGCATCTTCGCGGCCGAGCCGCACAGCTACCGCGACCTGCCGTTGCGCCTCGCGGAATACGGCTGCTGCTACCGCTACGAGCAGAGCGGCGAGCTCTTCGGCCTCATGCGCGTGCGTTCGCTCAACATGAACGACGCGCACATCTACTGCACCGAGGAGCAGTTCGCCGGGGAGTTCCGCGCCGTGAACGAGATGTATCTCAAATATTTCGCCATCTTCGGCCTCGGCAAATACCAGATGCGCTTCAGCACGCACGACCCCGCGAAGCTCGGCCAGAAGTTCGTCGACGAGCCCGCGCTCTGGCAAAAGACCGAGGCCATGGTGCGCCAGGTCCTCGTCGAGAGCGGCATCGACTTCGTCGAGGTTCCCAACGAAGCCGCCTTCTACGGCCCCAAGATCGACGTCCAGGTCTGGAGCGCCATCGGCCGCGAATTCACCATCGCCACGAACCAGGTCGACTTCGCCGTGCCGCGCAAGTTCGGCCTCACCTACAAGACCCGCGACAACACCGAGGCCACCCCGCTCTGCATCCACCGCGCCCCGCTCGGCACGCACGAGCGCTTCATCGGCTTCCTCATCGAGCACTACGCCGGCAACTTCCCGCTCTGGCTCGCGCCCGACCAGGTCCGCATCGTCACCATCGGCGAGGACGAAGCCCTCGTCGCCTACGCGAAGGCGATCCACCGCGAGCTGCGCGCCCACGAGGTCCGCGCCGACATCGACCTCGGCAGCGACCCGATGAAAGCCAAGATCGCCGACGCCGAGAAAGCCAAGGTCCACACGATGCTCGTCATCGGCGCCCGCGATTTGGAAGCCGGCAACGTGAGCGTGCGCCTGCACGGCAAAGGCAACGTCGGCGCCAAGCCGCGGGCCGAAGCCATCGCCGACATCCTCGCCGCGATCAAGGAACGCCGGGCCGAAGCCGGGAAGTCGGACCGGTAGGGGCGCCACCCCGTTGGCGTCCCCCTTTTCCGCCCCCGCCCCTCGATTCGACGGCGACCCTTCGCCAATCCTCCCACCTCTTCCGCCCGCCACCACGCTCCCCCGCCTGATCACCGCCATCTTTCCGGAGGTCATCATCGTCCCTCGCCAAGTCATCGCCCTCCCCGGCCAAGTCATCGCCCTCCCTCGGCAGGTCATCGCTTTGCTGCGGCCGGTCACCGCGAGCACGAGCTCGGTCACCGCCGCTGTTGCTCCGGTCACCGCCTTCCTTCGCCTGGTCACCGCCTTCCTTCGCCTGGTCACCGCCTTCCTTCGCCTGGTCACCATCGACTTTCCGCCGGTCACCGCCCGCACTCGCCCGGTAATGACCCTGCGAACCAATTCCCGCCCCATCGTTCAAGCCCTGGAACGCGCGGTCCTGATAACTCTCCCCAACCGCGCATGGAACCTGCTTGTCGTTTAGCCAAAACAACCCATCTCCATGCCTGATTCCAACCCGCCCACCGCCGCTGAAAAGAAAGCCCTCCAACACGCCGAGCAGGATCAAAAGATCGCCAACGCCATCGGCGAGGCCAAGACGCTCATCGCCGTCGCCAGTGAGGACGCCGAAATTCTCGCGCTGCTCACGCCCCGCGGCTACGACGTCCCCGCGCTCGCCGGGGCGGCCGCGACCTTGCACGATCCTGCCCAGATGGCCTACGACGCCCGGCAGGTCGCCATGGGCAAGGAAGCCAGCGCAAACGCCGCCCTCGCCGCCGCCGAGACGCAGGAGCGCAAGGACTTCGCCGACTACCGCGAGATCGCCCGCGTCGTTTTTCCGGCCAGCGCCGACAAGCTTGCCCTCGGCTTGAACGGCACCGCGCCGAAGGACCTCCAGAAATTTCTCACCCTCGCCACGGCGAGCTACACCGCCGGCAAAAAGGCGCCCTTCGCCGCGAAGCTCACCGTGCGCGGCTATTCGCCGGTCGCAATCGGCGTGGAACTCGAGGGCCTCAAGGGCGTCGCAAATTTCGCCAAGGCCCGCGACATCGCGGTTGGCGCGGCCTTGAAAGCCACCGCCACCCGCGACGCCGCCGCAAAGGCGCTCGGCACGTGGGTGGGCGAATTCAAAAAAGTCGCCCGCCGCACGCTGCGCAAAAACCCCGACCTGCTCGCGAAACTCGGGCTGGGATAAACCGCGTCGCCCAAGGGGCCTCGGCTTCCCGCCGATGCTTCCCCCCCACGATCACGGGCAGGATGCCCGTGCCCCGCCCTTGTCGCCGCCCCGCCCCGCCGGGGCGCTGCTTGTCGCCGCCCCGCTCCGTCGGGGCGCCTGCTCGCGGGCGCATCGCGCAACCTCGCGCCGCATGGCGACAGAGCGCCGTGGCGACAAGGAGGCCACCGCAGAAGCTTGGCCCTTGTCGCCGCCCCGCTCCGTCGGGGCGCCGGCTGGCGGGTCCATCGCGCAACCTCGCGCCGCACGGCGCCGGAGCGCCGTGGCTACAAGCCTCCCATCGACGCGAAGCGCGTCGCGCAAGTGGCATCGGCTTCCAGCCGATGCTTCCCCACGATCACGGGCAGGATGCCCGTGCCACCTCCTTGTCGCCGCCCCGCTCCGTCGGGGCGCCTGCTCGCGGGCGCATCGCGCAACCTCACGCCACCCGGCGACGGAGCGCCGTGGCGACAAGGAGGCCACCGGTCGATCGACCTTTTTCCCCGCTGGCAAAAAGAACGCCGCCGCGATAACACCGCCCCATGAAGCTCCCCTCGCTCCCCTCCCTTGCGCTCCTCTGCCTCGGCCTTCACGGCGTGGCCCTCGCCCAGCGGGCCGGCCCCCCGCCCCGCCCCGTGCCGCCCGGCCGCGTCGCCTGCGTGGGCGACAGCATCACGGAAGGCGCCGGCACGCACGACGGACAAAATTATCCGAAACAACTCGCTGACCTGCTCGGCAAGCGCTGGACGGTGGAAAATTTCGGCGCCAGCGGCCACACGCTCCTCCGCCAGGGCGACTTCCCGTATTGGAACAACAAAAAATTCCAGGACGCCCAGGCCTTCGCCCCGAAGGCCGTCGTCATCATGCTCGGCACGAACGACACGAAATCGCAAAACTGGCCGCACAAGGCCGAGTTCGCCGCCGACTACCGCGACCTGGTGAGAACCTTCCAGAAACTCCCGAGCCGCCCGCGCGTCTACGTCTGCCGGCCGTGCCCGATCCCCGAGCCCGGCAACTTCGGCATCAACGAAACGAACCTGAAGGAGGAGATTCCCCTCATCAACCAGGTCGCGAAGGAAACGCACGCCGAGATCATCGACATCCACGCCGCCCTCGCGCCGCACCCCGGGATGTTCCCGGACCGCGTCCATCCGAACAACGACGGCGCCGCCGTCATTGCCCGCACCATCTATCAGGCACTCACCGGGCGGCCCGCGCCGAGCCCTACGCCCGCCCGCTGAGCGGCCGGTCGAAACGAGCGCCCGATCTCCTTCCCGCCCCGGGTCGCCCTGCCTCGTCGCCGCCCCGCTCCGTCGGGGCGCCCGCTCACGAGTGCATCGCGCAACCTCACGCCGCACGGCGACGGAGCGCCGTGGCTACAAGGAAGCCACCGCGGGAGCTTGGCCCTTGTCGCCGCCCCGCTCCGTCGGGGCGCCGGCTCGCGGGTCCATCGCGCAACCTCGCGCCGCACGGCGACGGAGCGCCGTGGCTACAAGCCTCCCATCGACGCGAAGCGCGTCGCGCAAGTGGCATCGGCTTCCAGCCGATGCTTCCCCACGATCACGGCGACGGAGCGCCGTGGCGACAAGGAGGCCCGCGCGGGAGCTTGGCCCTTGTAGCCGCCCCGCTCCGTCGGGGCGCCGGCTCGCGGGTGCATCGCGCAACCTCGCGCCGCACGGCGACGGAGCGCCGTGGCTACAAGGAAGCCACCGCGGGAGCTTGGCCGTTGTCGCCGCCCCGCTCTGTCGGGGCGCCGGCTCGCGGGTGCATCGCGCAACCTCACGCCGCACGGCGACAGAGCGCCGTGGCGACAAGGAGGCCCGCGCAGAAGCTTGGCCGTTATATCCGCCCCGCCCCGCCGGGGCGCCTGCCCGCAAGGCCGTGGACCGGTCGGTCCGTCAACGCACGCCGAGAGTCTCCAAGGCGGGCGCGAGCGCGTCGGCCCACGCCCGGTAGCCGGGCCCGGCGATGTGGAGGCGGTCGGCGGCGAAATATTCCGGCACCGGTTTTCCCTTCGCGTCCGCGAGCACCTTGAATAGATCGAGCCCGACGACACCCTTCCGGCTCGCCGCGAGGGCGGCGAGGAGGGCGTTCAATTCCGCGAGCTTTGCGGGGTCGATCGGATGCTCCGCGGAGTCGCGCGGCGGGACCGCGCAGAGCACGATCGGCAGCCGCGAATTTGCCTTCCGCGCCAAGTCGATGAGGGCGGCGATGTTTTGCGCGATGATCGCGGGCTCGGCTTTCTCGGAGAGGTCGTTCGTGCCGATGAGCAGCACGAGCGCCCGCGGGTCGAGGTCGAGGACGTCCTCCTGGAAGCGGAACAGCAACCCGCGCGAGACGTCTCCGCCGATGCCGCGCCGGGCGACTTTCCCCCCGCCGGCGGCGCGCGTCATCTCGGCCTCGGGCCAGCCGTAGGTCAGGGAGTCGCCCGCGAAAACCACCGCGTTGCGGTCCCCGGCGCGGCGGGCCCAGAATTCATCGCGGCTTCGGGGCATCCAGTCGTAGAGATGGATCGGCCCCCGGCCGGGCCACGCGGCTTCGTCCTTCGCGTCGGGATACGGCGTCGGTCCGCTCTTCGCCGCGAGCGGGAGGGAAGGGAGGGTCGCAAGGATGCCGGCGAGGGCGAGAAGACGCGCGGAGCGGAGGGGAAACGTCATGGCCCCCGAGGCTGCCAAACGGCCGGGGGCCTGTCGATGCCGTGGGGCCGGGATGACCGCGCGTCACGGAACCGGTTTTTTCGGCGCGTCCGCGACCGCGACCGCCCGGGGCCGCCGGAACAAGAGACGCGCGACGACGAGCACGAGCACCAGGCCGCCAAAAAAGATCCCGAGCAGATCCACCACGCGCCGGAAGACGGCGTCCGTCGCGCGATCCACCCGTTCGTCGAGGGTGCGGGCGAGCAGGCGAAGGCGGTCCGGGCCGCCCTCCGCGGCGTTCTCGTCGAGCAGGCGGTTCAATCCGAGCACGATGCCGTTGAGCTGGGTGAGCGATCTCGTCGTGCCGTCCAGCGCGGCGGTATAATCCTCCTTCGCGAAGGGCAGCCGCTCGATTTTTTCCGCCAGGGAATCCGTCGCCGCGATGGTGGCCTGGACGGACGCGGCGATCCGCTCGGCGCTTCCGAGCGAGTCGCGGAGGCCCGGCATCGCGTCGCGCAGCGTCCCTTCCGGCGAGGCGAAGGCGTCGTTGATCCGGCCGGGGAGGGTTTTTGCGAAATCCGCCCAGCGGTTGAAATCGGGGTTCAGGGTCGCGATCGGGAAGCGCTCCGCCACCCGCTCCACGGTGAGATCGGCCTGCGCCGAAATGATGAGCGGCGTGCGCTCGAGGTAGAACATCATGCGCTCGCCGTAGAGGAGCGACTGGTCGACGTTGCCGAGCAACCGGCGCACGCTCGCGAGCAGGCCCTTGGCCGAGGGGGACTCGGCGAATTTTTCCAGGACGACGCCCTCGAGATTGCGCAGGCGCAGGTCCATCACCTCGCCGGGATCGGGATTGGCATCCTTCCAAGCGGCGACCAATCCCCGGAGATCGCCGCGCTGCGCGGGCGAGAGGACCCCGTCGATCTCTTCGCCGATTTCCCCGTCCATCCGCGCGTAGACGTCCCGCAGGCCGGCGGCCTTTTCGCCGAACACCCCGGGAATCCAATGGCGATCGACCGCCCAGCGTCCGGCGGAAATGAAGACCGCCATGTCGAGGAGGTTCGCCCGCGGGTCCTTCGACGCGGCGATCGTCATCGCGGCCGAGGCGAGCGCGACCTTCAGCCGCCGGGCTTTCACCTGTTTCGCCGCGTCGGGCTCGCCGGCGATGTAGGCGTCCAGCGCGGGCCACAGGGCGGAGATGTAACGATCGGAAAAATCCATCACGGATTGCTGCAGCCGCGCGGACGAGGACGGGAGGACGGCGGAAGTGCGGTCGGCGGCGGCGGATTCCATCGGGCCCGGCCGATGGAGCGAGTCGTCGAACCTCGCGGCGCAGCCCGGGACGATCAGCAGCCCGATCGCCAGAATTCCGCCCGCTTCGACTTTGCGCATTCCCGGCATGAAGAAGGCTCGGCGGGCGTTGTCAAGAATTGTCCCCCTCCGGAGGGGCGCCGCCCTGCTCCGTCGGGGCGCCTGCTCGCGGGCGCATCGCGCAACCTCGCGCCGCACGGCGACAGAGCGCCGTGGCTACAAGGAAGCCCGCGCAGAAGCTTGTCGGTTGTCGCCGCCCC
>CAXTSM010000037.1:0-19944 GCA_964247025.1 uncultured Chthoniobacterales bacterium | reverse complement strand
GCGTCTCCGATCTCACCGACTTCGGGTATACCGGGCACTACTATCACGCCGCCTCCGGGCTCACGCTCGCGCCGTTTCGGGCCTACGATGCGAATCTGGGAAGGTGGTTATCCCGAGATCCAATCGGGGAAATGGGCGGCATTAACCTCTATGGATATGTTTTAGGTAATCCGGTTAATCTTTGGGATCCGCTTGGTCTAATGTGCCAAAGTCAATACGACCAGTTGCTGGCTAACATGACGGCAATGGGAGCGATTACGGGAAGTATAATTGGAGGGGTTTCAGGTGGGGCAGGTGGAGGTTTATTAGGCGCACCTACTGGACCTGGGGCGCTAATTACAGGAAGTGCAGGTGCAGCCGCAGGGGCGTTGGAGGGAGGAACTTTAGGCGCAGCTGCCGGTGCGGCTTTGACACCAGCTATTGCAGGTCTCTCCGACTTAATTAACCAAATGTCTGGTGGAGGCGGAAAAGGAGGGGGTGACGGCTCCTGCCCTGGGAATAACCAAGCCCAAAATAAACAATTCAACGATGCGATAAAAGCGATTGAGAAACAAATCGGACGCTCTTTAAACAAAAATGAGAGGCAGCTGCTACATCGAGAAATCAGCGGTCAAGGGCAGGGGTATCACGATATAATTGATACTGGTGTCGGTATGTTTGGAGGCTAGATGAAAGAATACGTTAGCTCCGTGACGTTTATCGTTACGGGTCAAGATTTAGAACCAGACGCCATTACAAAATTGCTTTCGTTGTCTCCGAGCCAATCATGGTCACGCGGCGAGAAGCGTATTTTTCCTAATGGCAGAGAACAAATCTACCAATGGGGTGGATGGAAGCTTTTTGAAGATCCAAGTAAAAGTGATCTCAGCTTAGAGCAGCAAATATCCTCTTGGGTGGAAATTCTTTCTAAATGTCCTGCACAACTTCAACAAATCAAGGCATTGAAAAATAATTTGGTGTTGGATTGCTACGTTGAAATTAACGACGTTGTTAGTCCTGTTTTAGAGGCGGAAACTCTTTTCAGTTTGGGCACTCTCGGACTGAACATAGCCTTCAATATATTTCCAGGTTCTTCAGATTCCGACAAATCCCCGCGCTAGGATGCGGGGATTTGAATGATCAAATAATGTGATTTGAAGGAACGTTTGAGGTCCTCGGGAAGGAAGTTGTAACCCCAGGTGAAATCGAAAAAGTCCTGCCAGCCGGCGGCGGCATCCTTTTCGGAGGGATGGAAAATGAACGCCTTATCGTCCATGAAAAGCAGTTGTTCGGTGGGGGGAGAAAAACGGGGTCAGTCAACAAGTCTTGACAGAGCTTTTGTCGCTTGCTGTTCTTAGCGACGCCAGCGGCTATGAGCAAAGATCACGAGCGGAATG
This sequence comes from uncultured Chthoniobacterales bacterium, assembly GCA_964247025.1. GTDB lineage: Bacteria > Verrucomicrobiota > Verrucomicrobiia > Chthoniobacterales > JAATET01 > JAATET01. Next base: position 18,568 of record CAXTSM010000037.1, on the reverse strand, counting down.
CCATTCACCGATCAACTCCGCAGGTTCGAGAAGTTCAACTACGCGACGAACGCGGCGGGAGAGATCACGGAATGGACGACGCAGAAGGGGGCGGCGGCAGGGGAGAAATACGCGTTGGACTACGACGCGGCGAGCCAGTTGAAGACGGGGTTGCAGACCAACGCGAGCACGGGGATGACCCTGCACCAGAACTACTACGACTACGATAAGGCGGGGAACCGGACGTCGGTCCAACTGGACAACGCGGTGACGAAGTTCACGGCCAACGCGCTCAACCAGCTCACGGGGAGCGCCGGGGGAGGGACCTTGCGGGTGAAAGGCACGCTCAACGAGGCCGGAAAGGTGACCATCAATGGCCAGGCGGCGTGGATGAGCAACGGAGGGCTGGCCTTCGAGGGAAGCGTGCCGGTGACCGCCGGGAGCAACGCGATCGGGATCACGGCGGTGGACGCGGGCAGCCACGCGAGCACGAAGAACTACACGGTGACGGTGCCCCCGGGCGGCACGAAGAGCTACACCTACGACCACGCGGGGAACCTGACCGGGGACGGCAGCCGGACCTTTCTATGGGACGCACTCAACCAGTTGGTCAAGATCACGTATGCGGGCGGGGCAAGCAGCGAGTTCACCTACGACGCGTTGGGTCGGCGGGTGAAGATCGTGGAGAAGAACGCGGGCGGCACGGTGACCGAGACGCGGCACTTCGTGTGGGACGGGATGGAGATCGCCGAGCGACGCGACGCGACGGGAACCTTGGTGCGGCGGTATTACCCCGACGGCTACGTGGACGGGGTGGCCGCGGAGCCCGACGTGAGCGAGCAGTTGCTTTCCCTCCGGGATCACCTGGGAAGCGTGCGCGCCACCGTCTACGAGGAGGACGCATATTCCATCTACCAGGACTATGACCTCTACGGCGGCGGCAGCGTCTCCGATCTCACCGACTTCGGATATACCGGGCACTACTATCACGCCGCCTCCGGGCTCACGCTCGCGCCGTTCCTCTCATGGTTGGTGCCGCTGTCGCCGCCCCTGCAGCCTACGCATGGGAATTAGCAAATCCTGGAGCCGCTATGGCTGCTGCTGAATTCGGATTAGCAGCAAGTGGAGCCTCTCCTGAGGGTCCTCCACAAAGCGTAGCTGAAACGTTCGGAGATTTGTTCAACAGATTTATCACTGAGCCTATTAAAAATTTATTTTGTAATTAAATGAGTTCTGGAAAACAGCTTTTATCAAGCGCGGCCTTAGCCATATTTGGCATTCTTGCTTTATGTGGAGTAGGAGGATTAAGATATAATCTTGGTGTTGGGGTGCTTAATGAGCCTAACCACACTCAAACGACAATAGCTGGAGTCATTTTGATAATCGCAGGTATCTACTTCTTTGTTACATACCTTCTAAATCGCAAGAGAAATAAATGATGCAACCAAGGCAGGAGCAAAAGCGACTGCAAGCAAAAGATTAAGCTCTGGTGAAGCTTTTTGAAGAGCAGTGGCCGCGTTCTTGCCGGCGTGCCTCCTGTTCATCCGAACGCATCGAGCAAGGTCCCGCCCACTTCAAGCTTTGTCCTCGCCAACCAATCGATTCGGATGACATCTTTCAGCCCAGGATCGATTTGCAAATCGAGTCAGACGCGACTCCAACGGCTATGTCCGGCAATACTTAGCGAAATGCCATCCACTAATCAATTCCGCAGGTTCGAGAATTCAACGACGTGACGAACGCGGCGGGAGAGATCACGGAATGGACGACGCAGAAGGGAACGGCGGCAGGGAAGAAATACGCGCTGGACTACGACGCGGCGAGCCAGTTGAAGACGGGGTGGCAGACCAACGCGAGCACGGGGGTGACCCTGCACCAGAACTCTTACGACTACGACCGGGCGGGGACATGACCGGAGACAGCAGCCGGACGTATGGGGGAGACGTTAGCTTTGCTTGTTGACGGATTGAATGACGTTCGTTGCGGAACGATGAGGGGAGGGCGCGATTTTTACGACTTGTCCCAGGCCGACCACCGTGATGGAGAACGCCGCTTCGACAACCGAGACCGCCAGGGAATTCAGCACCGCGAGATTTGCCTCCCGCACCTCGATGCGGCGGCCGTCCGCGGTAAGAATGGCAAAGGGCTCGAAAGGCTCGCGGGCCAGCGCGGTGGCGATTTGGTCGTGCATGCTCGCCAGAGAACCCCCCGACCCGGCTCCGTGGCCAGCGGGAAGTTCATCAGACATCCGCCGGACCACCTCGAGCCGATCCTCCACGCGCTCTCAATCCCTCACCCCTTACCCGCCATGTCCGAACACAATCACTGCATCGACATCTGCAATCGGCTTCTGCGCGGCGAGCGTTCCGCCGTCGAGACCTACGCGCAGACGGTCGCGAAATATCCGGACGAGCCCATCATTGTGGCCCGGCTGGAAGCGATCCGCGGCAAGCATGCGCGGTCGGTTCTGGCCCTCGAGGAAAACGTGCGCTCCATGGGGGGCGAGCCCGATGTTTCCTCCGGTCCCTGGGGCGCATTGGCGGAAGTGGCTCAATCCACCGCGAACATCCTCGGGATCGCGGCGGCCATCGCGAACCTGGAAAATGGCGAAAAGGCCGGGCGGGGCGACTACGAGCGCGCGCTCGATGACGGCGAGGTCATGCCCGCCTGCAAGGAACTCATTCGCGACCGCCTGCTTCCGCCGATTGCCTTCCACATCGCGGAGTTGGAAACGCTCGCCCGTCGGGCGAAGTAGCGGGGATCAAGACCTCAGCGCGCCGATTTCGCCGCCGATGCGGACGCCCTGGAGGCTCCGACCTCCCGTCTCATCGTCGCGATGACGTCCTTGCTCGCCGGATTCTTCAAGAACGCCGCTCCGAGCGCCTCGCCGAGAAGTTTGCCGGCCTCGGTGTCCGTCGGATAATGGATCCCGCACATCACCCGACCCCACATCACTTCGCGCACCTGCGTCTGAAACGCTTCCGCTCGATCGGGAAAGATCGCGGACCAGACCGCGCACCATAGGGCGGCGCAGGCGGAATGGCCGCTGGGATACGAGCTGTTGCCGGCTTGGCCAACGGTCAAGATCACCCGCGAATCGCGTTCGTAAGGTCGCTTGCGATTCCAATGCCGTTTCGCCGCATCGATCGTGATGCTGGCTTCGCGGGTGATTTCATCGATGATTGCCTTCGTCTTGGGAAAATCCTTGGACTTCAGCCGTTCCCCCAAGGCTGCGCGCGCAAACGAAAAGGCCGTCTGGGAATTGACCCGATCCGCGCGCTCGACCTGGGCCGGCGTGCGGTCCGCCTGCACGTTGAGGACCGTGTCGATGTCCGCCTGGCCGGCCGGGGAGGAGTCCGCGGGCGGCGGCGGCAAAAGCGTCACGTAATCCACCGCGTCCGGCGCGATGAGGCGAGCCTCACGAGCCGGGGCGAGGCCGGCGGCGAGGAAAAGCAACGCCAGGAAAAGCCGGGGCGACGTCATGGTCGCCAAGTAAAGCGCGCGTTCGTTATTCGGACAAGTCACCCTCCGGCAAAAGCCGGCACATCCGAACACGCGACACCCCTCGGCCCTTGCCCCATAAAACAGTCGATTGGCACCTTGGTCCTCGGCACCTGGTATCGGGCTCGAGCGGTCACGGCCTCGCCTTCCGCGGGCTCCGGACCCTGCATCCTTTACCTTACCCCATGGCTGGGAACATCTCCTGGAACGACCACGAATTACCCAACTCAAGAAAGGGAAGACCATCGTCACCATTCTGGCCAAGGGCGATCACGGCACCACCACGCGGAAGGTCACATTCAAATAACCGCGCCCGCGGCTCTTCCTCGCGGATGGCTTCCAAGGCCATCCGCTTTTCTTTTGGAAATGGGGTTTCTCCATTGCCTTGCCCGTCGCCTCGGCCTTACCTTGATCCATGGTTTCCCGATTTCTCCCGGTCCTCTCCCTCTTTGCCGCCGCCGGAGCTCACGCCGCCGTCTCCTACGTGCCCATCGCCGACACGAGCGCCGTGGTCACCGGCGTCCGCTCCGACAGCGCCACCACGGACTCCGTCGTGCTCACGGCGAATTACACCACCGGCGGCGTCCAATACGCCGGCCTTTACGAAGGTTCCCTGGCCGGTGCCGCCACCGCGCCCAGCTCGAGCTGGGCCAAGCTCACTCCCGTGATCCTGGGCCAGACCGTGACCGCCGCGACCTTTTACGGGCCCAACACCGCCCGCTACGAGCCCACCCTCGGCCCCGGCAACATCATCGCCGTCGGCAGCTACAAATACTCCGAAAGCTCCTCCGGGGCCGCCGCCGATCACGGCGTGCTTTATCAGGGCACCGTCGCCGGCGTCGGCACCTGGACGCAGATCGACGCCACCCCCCTCGTCACCGGCCTGGGCGAGACCCTTATCAACACCATCGCCCACAGCAACATGGGCGACCTCGTCGTGGGCAACTACGACACCAGCCTCAAGACCGGCAAGGCCTTCATCTACGACCGCATCGCGAATACCTGGACCGATCTGAATCCCGGCGCCACCCAGAGCGTCACCGCGTACGGAATCTGGCAGAACGGCGCCAGCACCAGCACCTCCTACACCATCGCCGGCGGGCAGGGGAACACCGGGCCCGGCGAGCTCGACCAGAGCTACCTCATCGACTACGACTCCGTCACCCACGCCTTTTCGCACTACCGCGTCTACTTCTACGACAACCAGCCCGCCGCCGCCCAGCTCGCCCATTTCGATGGCATCACCGGCACCGCCGCCGGCTACAGCCTCACCGGCACCCTCTCGGCCGGCCCGGGCACGAAAGGCTTTTTCGCCACCGTCGGGCGCAATCAGGACGGCACCTTCGGCGACGCCACCTGGACGGCAATCTCCTATCCCGGCGCCGGCAACACCACCGGCAACACCGTCGTGGAAAACAAGGTCCTCGGCATCTTCACCGCCGGATCCGGCACCCAGAGCTACCTCGCCACCGTGCCTCCCACCCGCTACGCCGCCGTCGTCACCTCCGCCACCAGCGGCTCGCGCGCCGTCTTCACGATCCGCAACACCGGCAATGTCTCCACCGACTTCCGCCTCCGCGCGAAGACCACCGCGACCAGCGCCCCGAACAAACCCACCAACGGCTACACCATCACCTACACGCTGAACGGCGCCGCCGCCACGAAGGGCATCACCACCGGCGCCGCCACCGTCACCCTGGCCTCCGGGGCCGCCGCCCGCGTCGTCGAGACCGCCAAGCCCCGCGGCAACGTCCCCGCCCGGCACACGATCCGCACCACGCTCACGGCCAGCCGGAAAGGCGACAACTCCATTTCCGGCGCCGCGACCGCCACGATCATCCTGCCGAAGCAATAACGCCGCCGGTAACCGAGTCGCCATCGACCGGGCTGGGACAACGCCCCCACGGCGCCGCCCTCGTAGCCGCGTCGCTCCGTCGACGCGCCCGGGACGACGCCCCACCGCCCGGCCGCCCTCGTAGCCGCGTCGCTCCGTCGACGCGCCTGGGACAACGCCCCCACCGCCCGGCCGTCCTTGTAGCCGCGTCGCTCCGTCGACGCGCCCGGGACGACGCCCCCACCGCCCGACCGCCCTCGTAGCCGCGTCGCTCCGTCGACGCGCCTGGGACGACGCCCCACCGCCCGACCGCCCTTGTAGCCGCGTCGCTCCGTCGACGCGCGGGGTGAACCCGGAGCCACCCACCGCGTCCCCGGTCCGGATGGATCCAAGGCCGGCCCAAAAATCGTCACCCGCCGCGGACGAAGAACTCCGCTTCATCTCGAGCCGTTCCTCCCTCGTTTCCGTGCTCGTCGCTCATCGCCAGCGTGGCGTCGGAGCGCCTGATCGGCCTCATCAATCTCGTCGCCACCATCTCCTTTTCCCACGCCGACCTGCCCGCGAACGACATTCTCGGCCACGTTTACGAGTATTTTCTCGGCCAGTTCGCCCTTGCGGGGGAAAAGGGCGGCCAGTATTTCACGCCGCGGTCCATCGTCTCGCTGATCGTCGAAATGCTCGAGCCCAACCAGGGGCGCGTCGACGATCCCGCCATGGGCTCCGGCAAATTCTTCGTCCAATCCGAGCGCTTCATCGAGGAGCACGGCGGCCGGCGGGGCAACCTCCGTCGACGGGCAGGAGAGCAATCCGACCACCTGGCGCCTCGCCGCGATGAACATGGCCGTCCGCGGCATCGACTTCAGTCACGGCTCGAACCGGCCAACTCCTTCATCAGCAACCAGCACCCCGACCTGCGCGTCAACCACATGATGGCAACGGTCCAGCGCGGACGCGCCACCCAACGCCAAGCTCCGCTACCCGAGCGCGGGTTGAGAAGGACGCATTCGGAATGAAGAAACGAACGCGTGGCGGCCGGGGGTTAGCGGCAGCGCCTTGTTCGGCTTGAGTGGAGGAGTGAAGTCGGCGGGAGCAGGGAAGGAAGCGTCGATCATCGGAGATGGAGAGTCGGTCATCAGAAACACAGGGCCGAGCATCATGAACGCAGCACCAATCATCACCGACGCAAGGTCGGTCACCGCAGACACTGTGCCGATCATCACCGATGCAAGGTCGGTCACCGCAGACACTGTGCCGATCATCATGAACGCAAGACCGGTCACCGCAGACACTGAGGCGATCATCACCGACACAAGGCCGGTCATCATCAACATTTGCCCGGTAATGAGGGTGGTAAGTAAAAGTTGCTCTGATGGGGCGTCTTTGAGGCGCTACGCCGAAGCCAAGCCGAGGAGGAGATGAAGAGTGGGCGGCTCCCCGGCCGGCTCTTCACCCATACCAGATCTCCGCCTGCATCTGGTTCCTCACCAAATCCAAAAAGGCAGGGGGGGCTCTCCGAGCGAGCCGCGTCGGGCCGAATCGACATTCAGACGATGCGGGGCGGCGCGTCTTTCGTCCGCCTCCGCCGCGCGCCGGTTCGCACCGGCTTTTTTTGCGCGCCCGGGCGAAGGAGTCCGCGAAGCCCCTTTGTCGTCGGAAGGCGTCCGGGCACGTTTCTTTGTCGCCACGGCGCTCCGTCGCCGTGCCACGCGAGATCACGCCCCCCACCGCGCCCCGACGGAGCGGGGCGGCTACAACGAGGCCTTCGACCGCGGCGATTCACCCGGCATTTTCAAACCCCGCCGGACCAGCCATGGATCGACATTCCAAGCGTGCGGGTGACATTCGTTTGTCGCTCCGCTGAATGTCGATCCAGCCTGACGCGACCGCACCGCCGGGATGGTTCCTACCATGGCGGACAATCATGACCGGCGGGCGCTGGGATTCGGGTTGGGGGAGGAAGTGCGCGGTTTTCCCTCGCAGCGCCTGTTTCTCGCTTACGTCCGCCCTTTCGTGCTCTTCGAGATGGGGTGGCCTACATCGACTTCGCGATGGCCTGGATTTTTTCCAAGTGCATCTCGAGGGTCGGCAGCGTCTTCTCCGCGAGGGCTTTCAGCTCGGGGTTCGAGGCGTCCTTTGCCGCGATTTTCGAGGTTGGCGGAGCGGAAGAGGCGGGCGGGTTTCATCGTGTTTCGATGAATTCCAAGTTTGCGACGACGAGGCCCGCATCCGGGAAATCGAGATTCGACGGCGAACCGGCAGCGTCCGAGCCGCTCGGGACATTGGCTGAAATCAGCCTCGGACGGGTCGCGGATCACTGGTCCGCGGGTTTGCCTCGACCGGTCTTCGTTTGCAGTTCGTCGATTCGCTTGGAAGCCTCGCCTTTGGTCAAGGTGTCGTCGAAGGGCTCGTGGGCTTCCTGGCACAAGGTCTTCAGGTAGGAGGCTTGCGGGCCGGTCATGGGTTCGTCGCCGGTGGTCCAGTCGTCGGGGTCTTTTTCAGGATTCGGGGTGGGATGTTCGCTCATAGAGAGAGAACGGCGCGGACTCGAAGGATGCGGGTCGGGGATTTTACGGAGAACACGACCCGGGACGGACGAGGCGTGATGCCGGTCGTCAAAACAGCCGAATCTCCGTCACCGCGATCCGGCCGCGGAAGCAGACGTCCACGTCGGCGTCGGCATCCCGGGCGCGGTCTCCGTAGATGCCGTCGTAGACGTGGTGATCACCGTTTTCGTGCCGGTAGCTGAGGGGGAGGGGATTCGGGTCGAGCGGGCAGAAAGCCATTTCCGGCTCCGCGGCATCCGCGTCGAGATCGGGAAAATTGACGTTGTAGAATCGTCCCGCCCCGGGCGGCCGGGAGAGGAGTTCGCGCAAAACTCGCGTCGTCCACCGGGCGGCGCGACTCCAGTCGATCGGCCCGCCCCGCAGATAGTGGGAGAACGCGATGCCGGGCCAGCCATGGAGCACGGCTTCGCGGACGGCGGCCACCGTGCCCGAGTAGTGGACGTCGGCGCCGAGATTTCCGCCGTGGTTGATGCCGCTGAGCACCCAGCGGGCGTCGGGGGCGACGCGGAGCAGACCGAGGCGGGCGCAATCGGCCGGGGTGCCGTGCACGGCAAAGCGACCCGGCCCTCGTTCCTCGAGGCGGACGGCGGCCTCCCACGTCACGGCGTGGCTCATGCCCGACTGCGGGCCGGCCGGGGCGACGACGACCGGCTCGCCGAATCCGCGGGCGGCGTCGAGCAACGCCGCGAGGCCAGGGGCATCGATGCCGTCGTCGTTGGACAGGAGAAATTTCATGCGGGCGAGCCTAGCCGGAGGGCCGGAGGAGTCGATGGAATGGTCGCGCCGGAGGTCGAAAGAACTTGCGCGAGCGCGGGGCACTCGGCTCGTGCCTGGTTTTCTTGCGACTGCACGGCTTTGAGCCACCAGCGGACGGCCGGGAAGGGGAGGCGCTTACGCTCGACGTGGCCGCGAGCGTTCCCGACCGCGGGCAGACGACCGGGCGCCGGCGAGCGTCGGTCTGGTCGGCCCGCGCCGCCGCCAGCCGGTGAGGGCGCATTCGAATCCGGCGAAAAACGCGGATCAAAAAAGTTGCGTCTTCCGCGGGAAAGAAGAAATTCCCCCGTGATCGAAGAGCATCCCACGGGCCTGGAACTTCGTTTCGAGCGCGAGCTCTCGGCGGCGATTCCGGGATGGCGGACCGACATTAGGAGCCTGGATGCGCCGGTCGAACCGCGTCCGCCGCGCGAGGCCCCGGGGAAGCGGCGCGTCCCAAGACACCGGCCGCACGCCCGCGAAGCGCTCCCCGGCGGGCGGCTCGCCGACGGGCCGGCTTAACGGCCATCATCCGGCGCCGCCGGGGTGATGGAGCCCATGCTGGGATTACGCACGACGTTCGGATCGGCGGCGGTGCCCGTTTCCGGCGCCGTGGTGGCCACGTCATGGACGCAGCCGGTAAGAAGCAGGCCGGCGAGGACAAGACTGAGGAGGGAGGCGGTGATTTTCATGTCGTGCCCGGTTCGGTGCGACGGCCCGTCTCCGCGTCGGGGATCTGGCTGATTGCCACGAAAAAACTCCCGCCGCGTGGAAGCGCGGCGGGAGAATTCTTCTGGCTTGGACCGAAAATTACACGAGCGGGGTGTTGGCGGCCTGATCGTTGACGTGGCCTTCCGCGATGCTGCTCAGCAATTCGTCCGCTTCGCCTTCTTCGTCGAGGGTTTCCTGGAGAAGGCTCGCCGCGTCGCGGTGGCCGAGTCTCTGGGCGAGAGCGCGGGTGGTGCCGTAGGCCGCCATTTCATAATGTTCGACCCGCTGCGCCGCCCCGATGAGGCCGGCGTCGCGCACGTCGTCGCTGCCCGTCGCGTCGATCATCTTGCCGCCCTCCTTGATGAGGCCCTTCATGGCATCGCAGGTTTCATTGCCCGGCTTCTCGCCGAGGCCTTCGAAGATCTCTTCGAGCCGCTCGGCGTGAACACGCGTCTGCTCGAGATGCTCGGTGAACGCCTGCTTGAGCTCGGGATCGGTCGCGGCGTCGGCCATCAAGGGAAGCGCCTCGATCAGTTGGGTCTCCGCGCTGTAGAGGTCGCGAAGTTCGTTGAGGTAGAGGTCGTGGAGGGTCTCGAGTTTTTCGGAAAAGAGGCTCATTGGATTTCTGGTTTGTGGTGGTTGATTCGAGAAAGTGCTTGTTCCCGTGTCCGCAGATCGCCGGGAAAGAAACGACGGCGGTCAGAGGCTTCCCCGAACGCCGGGTCGTGGAGTCCGGCGCCCGGAGGAACTCCCTTTGACTCGCCCGCGGCGACCGCGTAGGAGTTGCCGGCTGTCTCCATGAGAATCCTCGACCGCTACGTCGGTAAAAACATTTTCGTCACGATGCTCATCGGCGTGATCGTGCTGAGCGTCGTGCTGGTGCTGGGGCAACTGCTCCAGGAACTGCTCGACAAGCTGATCAACCAGAACGTGCCGCTGAACGTGGTCGTCGCGTTCATGGCCTTCGTGCTCCCGTTCTCGCTGACGTTTTCCATCCCGTGGGGGCTGCTGACGGCGGTGCTGCTCGTCTACGGCCGCATGTCGGCGGACAACGAATTGATCGCGCTGAAATCCAGCGGGGTGAGCATTCCGCGAATCTGCGTCCCCGTCTTCGGCCTCGCGCTCGTGATGACCGGCCTGTGCTTCTGGATCAACGCCGACGTCGCCCCGCGCGCCGCCAAAAAGATGGCCGCCTCGCTGTTCGAGGTCGCGACGAACAACCCGATCGCGCTCTTCTCGGCCGACGAGGTGGTGGATCAATTCCCCGACCGCCGCGTCTACGTCGGCGCGAAAAAAGGGAACACGCTGCTCAACCTGACGATCTTCGAGATCGCGAAGGACGCCACGCCGACGAAGGTGATCTACGCCAAGCGCGGCGTGCTCGTTCCCGATCCGGCGAACCAGCGGCTGCTGCTGAAATTTTTCGACGCCCGCTTCGAGCAGCGCGACAGCGACGACCCGCGGGACGTGAACAAGATCCAGCACGGGATCGTGATGCGCGAGGGCAGCTTCCCCATTTCGCTCGACGCGCTCTACGCGGAAAACACGAAGGGCCAGCGGCTGGAATCCTTCACGCTGCCGGAGCTCTCGGCCTTCATCCACAAGGGCGAGGGCAACGAGCTGCTGGGCGCGAAGGTGGAATATCAGCGCCGTTTTTCGGCTTCGCTGGCGTGCCTGGCCTTCGCGTTGGTGGCCGTCCCGCTGGGCATCACGACGCACCGGAAGGAGACGTCGGTCGGGTTCGCGCTGAGCCTCGTGATCGCGTTCTCGTATTACGTTTTCATCATCCTTGCGACGACGTTTCGAAACGACCCGCGGATGCTGCCCGAGGCGTTGATCTGGCTGCCGAACATCATTTTCATCACCCTCGGCGCGGTGATGTTTTTCCGGCTCTCGCGGCGGTAGGCTAGGCCTTCAGGAAAAATCCCCGCTGCTTCTCGGAGATGGGCGCGCCGAGTCTCTCCAGGACGAGCAGCATGTCCTCCCAGACCTTGCGTTTCTCGGCGAGAGACTGGTTGCGGAGCAGGTAGGCGGGGTGGTAGGTCGCCATGACGGGCGTGCCGTGGTAGTCGAGCCATCGGCCGCGAAGCTGGTTCATGGGGCGGGTCTCGCCGAGCAGCCCCTCCACGGCGGTGGCGCCGAGGGCGACGAGGGCGCGCGGGCGGATGAGCTCGATCTGTTTTCCCAGCCACGGGAGGCAGGTGCGCATTTCCTCGGGGCGGGGTTTGCGGTTGCCGCTCGCGCCCGCGGGCATGTCGGGGCGGCATTTGAGGACGTTGCCGATGTAGATGTCCTCGCGGGAATAACCCATCGTGCGAATGATTTTCGTGAGGAGCTCGCCCGCGCGTCCGACGAAGGGCTCGCCCTGCGCGTCCTCGTCCGCGCCGGGGGCCTCGCCGACGAACATGAGCTCGGCCCGCGGGTTCCCCGCGCCGAAGACGACCTGCCGGCGCGAGCGCACGAGATGCGGGCATTCGACGCACTGCAAAGCCGCGTCGCGAAGGGTTTCGAGCGTCCATTCCCGGGTGGCGAGCAGGGCGGGGGACAGGCCGTCGTTTCCCCGGGAGGGCGCCGCTTCGTGAGCGCCGACTTTGGCCCGCGGGGGAGGGGGCGCCGGAGCGACGCCCTCCAGGTTTTTCAATCGCTCCAGCGCGGCGAGGGAGACGCGCGGGTTCCGGCCGAGGCCGGACGTGATCTCGCGCAGCAACGGAAGGGCCGCGGCGATGGCGGCTCTCGCTGCTTCAGGGGCGGGGAACGGGCGATCCATGGCGGGCAGCGTGGACGCCGGCGACCGGCGGAACGAGCGGAAAGTCGGCGGGCACCGGCGCGGTGAAGGCGAGGCGCCCGCCGGTGCGAGGGTGCTCGAAGGAAAGCTTCCACGCGTGAAGGAGGTGACGCTCGAAGCGGCCGCGCCGGCCGTAGACCGGATCGCCGGAGATCGGATGGCCGAGGTGCTTGAGGTGCACGCGGATCTGGTGGGTGCGTCCCGTGCGCGGACGGCATTCCAGGAGCGAGAGGCCGTCCTGCGAGAGCAGCACGCGGTAGGTAGTGACGGCTTCGCGGCCTTTCCCGGGTTTTGCGATCGTCATTTTCTGGCGGTTGATCGCGTGGCGGTCGATGGCCTCGTTGACCTCGCCGTCGCGGCGCTTCGGGGTGCCCTCGACGACGGCGAGATAGATTTTTTCCGTCGTGCGCTCGGCGAACTGGGCGGCGAGGGATTGATGCGCGAGATCGTTCTTGGCGATGACGAGGCAGCCGCTGGTCTCCTTGTCGAGACGATGGACGATGCCGGGCCGTTCGACCCCGCCGATGCCGGAGAGGTCCCGGCAATGGTGGAGGAGGCCCTGCACGAGCGTGCCGGTGGCATTGCCCGCGCCGGGATGGACGACGAGGCCCGCGGGCTTGTCGAGCACGACGAGGTCGGAGTCCTCGAACAGGACCGCCAGCGGCATTTCCTCGGCGACCAGCTCGGCGAGAGGGGCGACGTCGGGAACGCGCACGGAAAGCGTGTCGCCGACGCGCAGGGTCTCCGCCGGACGGGCGGGCGCGTCGTTGCGCCGGATGTCGCCCGATTCGATGAGCGCACGGACGCGGGAACGCGAGAGGTTCCCGGCGTTTGCGGCCACGAATCGGTCAAGGCGTTCGCCGGCCTGTTCGGCGGTGATTTGAAAAAGTTGGGGCTCCATGGGTCGCGGCCGTTTCGGCAATTGCTGCCGTGGCGGAGGCGATGTTACCTTGCCGCGGATGTCGGAAGCGATGCAGCAGATTGTGGAGTCCTGCCCTTCGTGCGGCCAGTCCGTCGACGTGAGCGAACAGCCGCCGTTCTCGGAGGTGGCGTGCCCGTCATGCGGCGCCACGATGCGGGCGCGCATCCAGTTCAACAATTTCACGCTGCTCGAGCTGCTGGGCGAGGGCGGCATGGGCTCGGTCTTCAAGGCGCTCGATCGCAACCTCGAGCGCAAGGTCGCCTTGAAAATCCTCAAGCGCGACGCGGGCTCGACCGAAGTCGCCTGGGAGAAGCTGGCCTCGGAGGCGCGGCTCACGGCGGCGGTGAACCACCCAAACGTGGTGAAGGTTTTCTCGTTCGGCGAGGACCACGGGCAGTTCTATCTTGCGATGGAGCTCGTGGAAAAAGGCTCGCTCGACGGGCTCATGGTCCTGCAGACGAAGATCGCGGAAGTGCAGGTGCTCGAGCTCGGCATCCAGGCGGCCGAGGGATTGCGCGCCGCGTACGAGGTCGGCCTCATTCATCGCGACATCAAGCCGGGCAACATCCTTTTCGCGAGCCCGAAACTTTCGAAGCTGGTGGACTTCGGCCTCGCGCGCGTGCTCGACGAGGAGTCGCAGGAGTCCGGCGAGATCTGGGGCACGCCATTCTACGTCGCGCCGGAAAAGCTCGACGGCCGGCCGGAGGATTTCCGCAGCGACATCTACAGCCTCGGCGGCACGTTGTTCCACGCGCTCGCGGGGCGGCCGCCGTTCGACGCCAAGACGGCTTCGATGGTGGTGCTCAAGCACATCAAAACCCAGGCCGTGAGCCTGCAGGCCTTCGCGCCGAGCGTGTCCGACGAGACCGCCTACGTGATCAACCGGATGCTGAACAAGGAGCCGGACCAACGGTACCCCTCCTACGACGAGCTTCTCACCCATCTGAACTACGCGCGCCAACGGCTGCAAAAAAAGAACGCCGGCGTCCATGGTGTCACCGGTCCGAGGCCGGCGCCGATCCCCGCCACCGGCGGCAACCGCGCGGCGCTCACCGCGTTGTGGGTGGTCGCGGCGCTGACGGCCATCGCGGCGGTTGCGGGAATTTATTTCGCGCATTCCCGCGCGCAGCGCCTTCCGCCGGCCGGCGCGCCAGTTCGTGCGGAAGACACGATGCTGGCGCAGGGGCGACAGGATTTGAACGCCGGGCGTTTCGGCGAGGCGAAGGCGAAATTCGCGGACGCCGTGGCCGCGAATCCCGGGCCGGCGACAAAAAGCTGGGCGCTCGCGCAACTCGGGCTCTCCCTCGTTCTGCTCGACGACGACGTCCGGGCGAAAGAGACCTTCGCCCGTTTGGAAAAGGAGGGGCTTTTCGACGCGTCGCTCGCCGCGCAGCCGTTGGGGCGGTTCTTCGTCGACCTCGGCCGGCGGATGGCCGCGGGGGGCGTCGTCCCCGTAAGCGTGGGGGACACCTACGATGCGTCGGACGGCGAGGCGTTCGCGCTGCTGGCCTTCGGCGTGCGCGACTGGCGGGCGGGAGACGTGGCGGCCGGCGGCGAATTCCTCGAGCGCTTCGACCGCTGCTCGCCCCGGGCGCCGGCCCGCTGGGTCGCCGGCCTCAAGCCGACGGCGGCGCTTTTTCTCGCGGAATTCCGCCGCTACGCCGCCCTGCGCGCGCAGGTCGAGGACCCGGCGAAAGCGAACGTCGCGGAACTCCTGGTCCACATCGACAAGGCGAAGGCGGAGGTGAAGACCGGCCCCCGCATGACCGAGGCGCTCGACGCGCTCGCGCGGCAGCTCCAGCTTTGACGCCGCCATTGGACAGGGGCCGGTCGCGCGTTACAATGCCGGCATGAGCAGCGATCCCGTGAAACTCACGCCCGAGCAGATTCACGAGAAGCTCGCCGAGTTTCTGCGGTCCGGCTTCGGGGCGCAGCCCGCGGCCGAGGAGGAGGAGGCGGCCGGCGAAGACGAACCGCTCGCCACGGACGAGCCGGAGCCGGAACCCGCCGATCCATTCGAGTTCGACTTCAAGCCGCGGGACATCAAGCGCCACCTCGACCGCTTCGTCATCAAGCAGGACGAGGCGAAGAAGGTGCTCAGCATCGCGGTCTGCGACCACTACAACCACGCGCGCCATGCCCGGCGGATGCTCGAGGAAGATCCCTCGACGGCGATCGAATACGCGAAGCAGAACGTGCTCCTCGTCGGTCCGACCGGCGTGGGCAAGACCTACCTCGTGAAGCACGTCGCCGACCTGATCGGCGTGCCGTTCGTGAAGGCGGACGCGACGAAATTCAGCGAGACGGGCTACGTGGGCGGCGACGTCGAGGACCTCGTGCGCGAGCTCGTGCACAAGGCCGACGGCGACATCGAGCTCGCCGAGCACGGCATCATCTACGTGGACGAGATCGACAAGATCGCGAGTTCGGCCCACGGCTCGGGACGCGACGTGAGCGGGCGCGGCGTGCAGACGACGCTGTTGAAACTGATGGAGGAGACCGAGGTGCCGGCACGGAACCCGATGGACCTCCAGGGCCAGATCAAGGCCGCGTTCGAGATGCAGCGCAACGGCGGCGAGCCCTCGCATGAATCCATCAACACCCGCCACATTCTCTTCATCGTGAGCGGCGCCTTCGACCGGCTCGACGACCAGGTCCGGCGGCGGTTGAAGCAGGTCGGCATGGGCTTCGGCGCGGAGCCGGCGCGGGTCGGCGACGAGACGAACCTGCGGCGCGAGGCGACGACGGCGGACTTCGTGAACTTCGGCCTGGAGCCGGAATTCATCGGCCGCCTGCCCGTGCGCGTGGTCTGCGATCCGCTGGTCGCGGACGACCTTTTCGAGATCCTCCGGCGCTCGGAAGGCAGCATCATCCGCCAATACGAGAGGGCGTTCCGCGCCTACGGCGTCGACGTGCTTTTCGAGGACGCGGCCCTGCGGCGGATCGCCGCCGCGGCCGAGCAGGAGAAGACCGGCGCGCGCGGCCTGCTCACGGTCTGCGAGCGCCTGCTGCGGGACTTCAAATACGAGCTGCCGGACTCGGGCGTGACCTCCTTCGCCGTGACCGGAGACCTCTTCGCCGACCCGGCCGGCACGCTGCGGGCCCTGCTCGAATCCGGCCACGCCGAGAAGGGAAAGGCGCTGATCGCCATCGTCGAGCAGTTCGCCGAGCGGTTCCGCGACCAGCACGGGCTGGACATCCGGTTCGAGGAGGGCGCGGCCGCGGCCATCGTCGCGCGCGCGCTCGCGGAGGGCGCCGGCGTGCGGGAACGGTGCGAGGCGATGTTCAAGGATTATCAATTCGGATTGCAGCTCATCCGGAAAAACAGCGGCCGACGGGAGTTCGAGATCCCGCGTCGCGCGGTGGACGATCCGGACGGCGTGCTCAGCGAGTGGGTCGTGGAATCCTATCGCCAGAATCGGGCGGACGAGGCAGGCTCACCGCCTTCCCCATGAGATATTTCAAGGCCACGTTGCTCATCGGCATCATCTCGACCGTGCTGGTCCTGATCCTCGATGCCGCCGGCTGGTTTCACACCCTCGAAGTCTGGACCGCGCAGCTGCTCGCGCGCTTTGCGCCGGACGGGCGGATCGTTCCCACCTCGCACGGGCTGGTGCTCGCCGCGGCGGCAATTTCCGGCTTCGTCTTCGCGTGGACGACGGTGGATATCGCCCGGCCGGCGGCCAAATCGGCCGTCGCCCTCAGCGGGCTTTTCCTGCTGCTGAGCGCCGCGGTGGTCATCGCGCTGTACGGCACGTTTTTTTCCTCGTTCCAAGCGGCGCTGGCGGCCTTCCTGAGCTTCGTGATCGCGTTCGGTTACAGCGCGAGTTCGTCCGGGCGGCGCAAACGCGTCCTCCAGCGGCTCTTCGGCCACCGTATTTCGCCGCCGCAGTTCGCCAGGCTCGTCGACTCGAATCTTCCGCTTCACTTTCCCGGCGAGGAGCACAACGCGACGGTGGTCGTGTGCGAGGTCCACAACCACGTGCAGTTGCTCGAGCGCCTGAGTCCCGCGGATTACGTGGCGATGACGAATCTCTACCTCAAGACCGCGTCCGATTATCTCGTCGACGCCGGCGGTTACCTCGACGAATGCGGCGGCGAAAGCCTGCGCGTGGTCTTCGGCGCGCCGCTCCCGCGCACCGACCACGCGATTGTCGCCTGCCGGTCCGCGCTGGAACTCGCCTCGCGCATCGAGACGCTCAACAAGGAATGCGACGCCCGCTGGCACCAGCGCCTGGACTTCCGCGTCGGCGTGAATTCCGGCCTGATGATCGCCGCCGCCTACGGGGGCAGCCGGCTCGGATCGTTCAGCGTGGCCGGCGCGACGGTCGAGTTCGCGCGGCGGCTTTGCGCGGCCTGCGAGACCTACGGATGCCGCATCCTGGTCGGACCCGAAACGTATTCCGAGGCGCACGATTTCGTGGAGGGCCGGCCGATCGAGTTGCTGCGGCGCGCGAATGGAAGCCGCATCGAGCTCTACGAGGTGCTCGCGGCCGTGAACGCGCTGTCGCCCGAGCGCGCGCGCAGCCGGGAGCATTTCTGGAAGGGCGCCATTTATTATCGCGAACGCCGCTGGGATCTCGCGATGGAGGAGTTCGGCAAGGCCCGCGTGCCCGGCTTGCCCGATCCCGGCCTCGACGCCTACATGATGCGCGCCGAGCGGGCCCGGCGGGGGGACACCTCCGCCCCGCTCACGCCGGCCGTGCTCGCGGAGATCAGCTAGCGTCGTCGCCCGCATTTTGAAGCCGGTCGATTATCCCGAGCCTTTTCAACGGCTCGCCCGCCAATTGCGGCGTCTGCCGTCCATCGGCCCGCGCAGCGCGGAGCGCATCGCGCTCTGGCTCGCCACTTCGCCGGACGCCCACGGCGAGGCGTTGATCGAGGCTCTCACCGTCGCCGCCCGCGAGGTGCGCGCGTGCGTGCGCTGCGGTTTTTTTGCGACGGAGACCGAGTGCGCCATTTGCCGAGACCCCGCGCGCCACGGTCGTGAGATCTGCGTGGTGGAGACGGCGACGGACATCCTGCCGCTCGAGCGCACCGGATTCTTCCACGGCCGGTATCACGCGCTGGGCGGCCGGCTGGCGCCCCTCGAAAACATCGGCCCCGAGGACCTGCGCATTGAGGGGCTGATCGCCCGCGTCGCGGAGGAGCGGGCGACGGAGGTCATTCTCGCGCTCAGCGCCGACGTGGAGGGCGAGGCGACGGCGAATTACCTCGCCGGCCTGCTGGCTTCGACGAACGTGCCGGTGAGCCGGATCGCGCAGGGCCTGCCGGCGGGCGGCGGATTGGAGCACGCGGATCAATTGACGCTGCAGCGCGCGCTGGCGGGACGAATCGCGATCCGGCGCGGATGACGCGGCGGGGAAAGACGGGTTGCGGCAAATCTTTGCATTAGCGATTGACGGAGCGGGCGAGGAAATTTAGAAGTCGCCGATGGGGCGGCTACCGATTCGTTTTTCAACTTGCCTGATCAGTCTGGGCGTTTTCTCTGTCTCCCCAGCGCAGGGCACCGGTTTCGA
>CAXTSM010000036.1:0-21485 GCA_964247025.1 uncultured Chthoniobacterales bacterium | reverse complement strand
AGACGCGCGACTTCAACGGCTATGTTCAGCCATTATTAGCCGAATGCCTCTCAACTCGTCAACCCATCGATCCGAATGGCATCTTTCAGCCGGGGATCAATTTGAAAACCGAGTCAGACGCGCGACTTCAACGGCTATGTGCGAATCGATTAGCAAAAGCTCTCAGGAAACATCCGCGGTGGGCTTATGAGGACGATATCTATCTCGCTGTCGAGTTGATGGCTAGGCGGGGGGCACCCTGCAATCACGAAGTAACCGAAGGGCATTGCCTACCACGAGAAGCGTGGCACCTGTGTCTGCAAGAACGGCCAACCAAAGGCTCGTATATCGAACCTCGACCTCCAGCGCATCCACACCCCCGGATCGCAGCCGAGAAAACTCTGGTGAGCATTCGGAGGGAGTTATCCTATTCCTCCGCACAAGGCGACTGGAACCGTCCCGGCTCTTGCCCCGGATGAGATCGCCGCCCGGCGGCGGCGCGCCCATACGGCGAATGCCACGAGCCCACCCACCCCGAGCGCATATTCTTGCGGCTCCGGGATCGCGGTGATCGAGAGCACGCCGCTCGCATTGTCGAAGCTAAAACGGTTTCCGGTCGCGTCGGTCGCCGTGTAGAGGTTGTCCGCATTGAGCAAAGCCGTGAACGCCCCGGTGAGGCTCACCGAACCAAACGCCCCGGCGGTGTTCCCGTCGATCAAGTCGTAGAAATACCCGCCCTCGGCGTAGGTGCCGCCCAGCGCGACCCCAAGGCCACCCGCGAGATCGAAGCTGGTCGCGCTGACGGTGATCGCGGCCCCGGAGCTGAACGATCCCACCGTCGGGATCGAGATCGAGCTCACCGCCGTCGAGTTCAAGGTCAGCGCCTTGCCGGACGCGTTGAGCGACGTGGCCGCCCCGGAGGCGTTGAGAAGTCCCCCCAGGGTGAACGCCGTCGGCGCGCCGAAGGCCACCGTGCCGGCGCCGGCCGTGTCGATCGCGCTATTCTGCACCGCGAGGGCATTGGCGAGCGTCAATGTCGCCCCCGCGAGCACGCGAGTCGTGCCGTTGAACGTATTCGCGCCGCTCAAGGCCAGCGAGCCGGTTGCGCCCGCGGCCTGCGCCACCGTCAAGCCCACCCCGGGCGACCCGGAGAGGATCCCGCTGAAGGTCTGCACCCCATGGTTGCCCACCGTCAAAGTCCGACTCGCGCCCCCCAGCGTGACATTGTTCGCGAACGTCAGATTCGCGGTGCTGCTGGCGATCGAGACCTTCGTCGCGAGCTCGCCGAGCTGGACATCGCCGCCGATCGTGATCCCGCCGGGGAACTTAGCGGAAATGAAAACTAGCGTGGTCGAGGACGCGACCACTCCCCCGTTCAAGGTCAGGAAGGAGGAGCCGAAAGATCCGAAAGAATTCGTCTGACGCGCGACCGCCGTCCCGGCGTTAAGGACGAAACCACCACGGAAGGCGTCGGTGATGGCGGATAACCCTAGAACCCCCGCGCCTTCCTTGATAAACCCCGTTGGCGTTGCCGTCGATGAATTGAAGATCACACTATTGAAATCCAGAATCGCGCCGCTGCCCACCGTGAGGGTCCGGACTTTTCCGCCGGTTCCGAAAACTCCTTGATTGCCGGCGGAAGAAACTCTGACGGTCACGTTGTCCATGACCGTGATATTCCCCACGTCGATGACGGCAGTGGAAGTATTCGTGGTCAATCCGCTAATAGAATAAGTCCCGCTCGTGAACGAGACATTGTTGTTCGCGATGTAACTCGCCCCATATGGGCCATCCGCGGTGTTATTCCAAACCGGATAGTTCCACGCTACACCGGCCGTCCCCACCGCGGTGGGAGCACGGTAGGAGGTCTGAGCGTGCGCGGCGAAGATCGCCGCAAATCCGAGGATGGGCGCGAGGGCGAGAGGTTTCATGTGATGTGAGAAAGAGTTAAGGTTCGAGCGGGTTTTTTCTGCGTGTGGCGCCCTCTGGTCACCAGAGGATG
The DNA here is from genome assembly GCA_964247025.1 of uncultured Chthoniobacterales bacterium. GTDB lineage: Bacteria > Verrucomicrobiota > Verrucomicrobiia > Chthoniobacterales > JAATET01 > JAATET01. The sequence goes on along the minus strand of CAXTSM010000036.1, from coordinate 19,504 downwards.
ACCCGGATCTTCTTGAAGGGCGTCGCGACCTTGCGGCGGTGACACCGCGGACGGAGACGGCGACGGGCGCGATAAAAGCAAAAAATTTGCACATAAGGCCCGGAGTTCATGTGTTGATTCGCTGGCCATAACAAGACATTAAAGTTTTCGCGGCGTAATTTATTCCCGCTGATCCTAAGCAGATGTTGGGAACCGCCATTCGTGCGGTTGTCCCTCCCTACGAAACAGAGACGCGCCCCTCGCACCCCGGGGCGCAAAAAGCTGATCCCGCTAGCCCTTGGCTGACCGAGCACGCTCGGAAGTCAAAAACCGGCCGGGGAAACTTCCTCCCCCGGCGCCAACCTCACCCTCTTAATTCACCGTTTTTTCGGAAAGATTGATGACTCTTTCGACGGCGCTTCAAAGCCTCCGCATAGCAATCATCGAGCACCCACGCGGAGGTTTGCATTTGCGCCCGCATGCCGCATCCTTCCGGACGATGGACGGCAAACTCGACCTGCAGGTCAACAAGAAGGCGTTTCAAGTCAACATGGACGGCCGCATTTACGGCGCGTTCGCGGAGATCGGCGCCGGCCAGGAGACCGCCCGCCGCTTCTTCCACGTCGATGCCGTCCCGCCTTCCCATCCTCGCCGCCATCGCCCTCGGCCTCCCCGCCGCTAATCCCCGCGCCCCCGCACACGTCAGCCGCAATCACTTGGGGGCCCGCGACCAATATATCAGGCGCCACCGATGTCAGCACTCTGGGGACGCTGTTCACGGCGCAGTCGTTGACCCTCGCTCAAACCACGGTAAACACCGTGAATGGCGTTGACTTCGCGCCTTTCATCGTCAGCTCCATTGCGCCAGCGAGCTCTTAGAGTTCCACGGACGGTCGAGCGACGATCACCACCGATGCCAACACGACGGTTTATGGCTTCGATGGCTTCGGCTCCAGTGAGAATCCCTTTGCCGCACTCCCGGGAGGTTACCAGTCGAATCTGACTTCTGGAATTTATTCAGACGGAACGAATCCTTCATTTACGCTCACTCTGAATCAGCTCACCGTCGGGCGGCAGTATCTCTTCCAATTCTGGTCGAATGATTCCCGATCTGACTTTGCTGTTCATACCACATCTGCCCTGGCGGGAAATGGGGTCTCCATCGATAGCCGTCAAACCTTTCTTGGCGGAGGCCAGCTGGGACAATTCGCCATCGGCACATTCCTTGCGGACGCCACCACCCAAGACATTGTTATCTTCGGCCCCGAAACCTACCTGACGGACTTCCAAGTTGCTGCGGTGCCCGAACCATCGACCTTCATGCTTCTTCTGTTTGCGGGAGGTCTGGTGACCGCGGTGCTGCGGCATACGCGTTTCGGGGTGAACTCCGACCGGAGTGTCGAACCCCTTCCCGTCTTGTAAATAGCCCCGCAGAAAAACAACGCGAAGCTGCGCAAGACTCACGCAGAGGCGCAGAGCCACGGAGAGAAATTCTATCTTGCCGGGAAATCCCACCGCGCCTCCGCGCCTTCGCGTGAGCCCCGGCCGTGGTGCGAGGCCAAATCAGGCCGCCATCCGCCGGCGGCGGGCACACCCGGCCAGCTCCGGCAGGCTAACGATGCCGAGCGCCACTTCGCGCGGCTCCGGGACGGCGGTGATGGAGAGCAAGCCGCTCGTATTGTCGAAGGCGAACGCGTTTCCGACCGCGTCAGTCGTCGCATACCCGTTGCCCGCATTGAGCAGGGCCGTAAGCGCCCCGGTGAGGTTCACCGAGTTGAAGGTCCCGCCGCTCTTCCCGTCGATCAAATCGTCTGCATACGCTCCCTCCACGTAACTCCCGCCGAGCCCGACCCCCCGGGCCACCCGCAAGACCGAGGCTGCCTGCGCTGGGAGGGTGAGGCTTTGCCTGCGGCTGTCTCCGCTTCGCTCCGGCTTGCCAAACCCACTTCTAAGAGAGACGACTCGCCCGGAGCCCCCCGTCCCCCTTGCCCTCGCCCCTTCGCCCCGTTTTTTTGGCCGTCGTCACAGGTTGCGAGATCGGACCGACCGACGGACGGAAGGAAAGTGACTTGCGTGACAAAATAGGAGAGGGAGACCCTTGGGATAGTTCGTTGCGGGGACCCTACGGCGAGAACAGCTTCGTGATGGCTTCCGAGAGCTGGCTGAAGTCCACTGGCTTGATGATGTGGTTGACGAATCCCGCCTTGCGGGAACGCGCGAGGTCTTCTTCCATGCCGTAGCCGCTGAGCGCGATTCCGCTCAGGCCGTGGTCTTTCCGAAGTTTTTCCATGAGCTCGTTGCCGCTGCCGTCCGGCAGCCCAAGGTCGGAGATCACCAGATCGAACGGTTGCTTGGCGGCGGCGGCGAGGCCGGCGGCGACCGTGCCGACCGCGACGACCTGATAGCCGGCGGCCGTGAGCATGCGGCGCAAAATTTCGGCGCTGTCTTCGTGGTCCTCCACGAGAAGAAGGCGGCGGGGGTGGTCCGCGGCGTCGACCGGGCGGGTGATCGCAGTCGTTTTCGGCGCGGATTCCTCGACGCTTCGGCCGACCTTGGTCGGGTCGGGGAACTTGACGGCGAAGGTGGCGCCCTGGTTCTGGCCGCCGCTGGCGGCCTCGATGCTGCCGCCGTGAAGATCGACGATCGCCCGGGCGATGGCGAGGCCGAGCCCGAGGCCGCCGAACCGATGGGCGCCGGTGGGATCGGCTTGTTCGAACGGAAGGAAGATCGTTTCCAGTTTGCCGGCCGGGATGCCGATCCCGGAATCGGTGACTTCGATGCGCAGGTAACCGCCGTTCTCGTTGGAGGTGTGGATGGCGATGCGGCCGCCCGTCGGCGTGAACTTGACGGCGTTGCGCAGAAGGTTCCAGATCACCTGCTGGAACCGCGCCGGGTCGGCGATGAGCCCGTGGTGCGGCGCGGCGAAGTCGCGCTCGATGGCGATGCTTTTGGCGCGGGCTTCCTCCCGGACGATTTCGATCGCGAGGCCGATGAGCGAGTGGGCGTCGCAGGTCGTGGGGCGAAGCCGGAGCTTGCCCTGGACGATGCTGGTGAGGTCGAGGAGGTCGTCGATGAGCCGGGCTTCGAGGGCGATGTTGCGCTCCATCATGACGAGCTGCCGCCGGGCGTCTTCGGGCAGGCGTTCGTCCTGGCGCAAGTCGGACGCGGCCATGAGGACGGGGGTGAGGGGAGTGCGCAATTCGTGGGAGAGGGCGGCGAGGAAGGAGTCCTTCGCGCGGCTGGCTCCCTCGGCGGCGTTCTGCGCGACCTTGAGGTCGTGGATGTCGGTGTTCGTGCCGAACCATTTGACCAACTTCCCGCCGGCATCGTGCATCGCCTGGGCGCGGACCAGGAACCACCGGTAGTCGCCCGGCCGGCCGCGGAGGCGGAACTCGGTCTCGTAGCGCTGGCCCGAGGCGAGGGATGCCTGCCAGAGGCGAAGCGCCCGGGGAAGGTCCTCGGCGTGGACGAACTGCGCCCAGGCGTGGCCGAGAATCTGATTCGGGTCGGCGCTGAGGTATTTCTCGCATTCCTTGTTCGCGTAGTCGAGGGCCCCCTCGGGGTCCGCGGTCCACACCTGCAGGCAGACCACCTCGGCCAGGAGCTGGAAGCGATTGGCGGAGTCGGCGGCGGCAAGAGCGGCCGCCTCCGCCTGCCGGGTGGCCGTGACCAGCGCCTCGTCGGCGAGCTTGCGATCGACGTGCCGGGCGAGGGTGTCGGCCAGGGGAACGAGGTCGTCGAGCACGGCCTCGGAAAGATGGCGCCGGGAAAAAATCGCGAGCACGCCCAACAACCTTCCTTCCACCAACAGCGGGTAGCCGGCGAAGGCGGCCATGCCCTCGCGCGCGGCCCAGTCCGGATCGCTGATGTTCGGATCGTGCGCGACATCGTTGGTGAGATGCGGGCGCTTGTTTTGGGCGATTCGACCGATCTTAAATTCTCCCACCGGCACCCGGGCGTGCGGGCCGTCGACATGGGTGTAGAGTCCCGCGCTGGCCTGGAGAAGAAGCACGTGGCCGGTGGCATCCAAGGTCCAAACCCGGGCAAAGGCCGCGTCGAGGTGCGCGACCAGGAGTTCACAGCACCGCTGAAGGGTCGTCGCCGTGGGGGAAAGCACGTCGAGCTCGCCGGCGACGTCGGCCCGCAACTCCGAGAGCCGGGCCCGCTCCCGGGAATCCGCCTCGGCGCGCGCGCGCTCGATGATCGCCCAGCAACGCTCGACGACTTCCTCGACCAGCTCGATTTCCGATGGCGTCCAGGCGCGGGGGGTCGTTTGATGCACGGCCATCATCGCGCGAAGTCGTCCTTCCTTCAGGAGGGGGCAGCAGACGAGGGCTTTGATTCCGATGCGATCGAAGGTGGCGCCGCCGTCGTCCGGATCGATCTCGAGGTCGACGTTCCCGATGACCAGGGTGCGTCCGCCGCGCATGTCAGCCGTGGCGCGTCCGCCGAACCGCGCGAGATGGTAGGATCCGACGGTGGTGACGCAGCCGTCGGTGTAGTCGTGGAGAATGGCGAACTGGTCCTCGTCGGCCTCGACGTCGGCATACGCGCATCGCGAGGCGAGCAGGTGCTCGCCGAGAAGACGCGCGGAGATCCGCATGATCTCCCCGGGATCGGTGGAAGCGCGCGTGGCGTCGCCGAGGGCGTTCAGAAAACGGAAGCGTTGCTCGCTGGCCTGGAGCAGTTTTTCCGTGGCCCGTTTTTCGGTCACGTCGTGAAACACGAGGATGACGCCGAGGACGTTTCCCTGCCCGTCGCGGATGGGCGACGCGGAGTCCTCGATGGCGACTTCGCCGCCGTCCCGCGAGCGCAGCACGGTGTGGTTCGCCAGGCCGACGGTGGTGTTTTCCCGCAGCACTTTTGCCACCGGATTCTCGGCCGGGGCCCTGGTTTGTTCGTTGTAAATTTCGAACACATCGACCAGCGCGTGGCCCTGGGCCTCCGCGCTCGACCAGCCCATGAGCTTCTCGGCGACGGGATTCAAAAACGTGACGAGGCCGGCCGCATCGGTGGCGACGACCGCGTCGCCGATGGAGTGCAAGGTCACATACAGCTCGCCGGCTTTTCGGAGCGCCTGCTCCGTGTCGATGCGCTGGCGCCGTCGCAGCCACGCCACCCAGACGGAGAGCCCGGCCAGGACCACTGATCCGAGCAGGAGGAAGGGAATGTTCATGCCGCGGACACGTTCGGACAGGCTGAGGAAAGATCGCCCGGTCGGCAATCTTTACTCGCGTCGGGAAGCGTCATGCCAGCCGGGGCGGTCAATTTCCGGTGAGTTGGAATTGCACGGGAACGTTGATGCTCGAGGACACGGCGGCGCCGGCGACCGTTGCGGGCGTGAATCGCCAGCGCCGCACCGCGCGCACGGCCGCGGCGTCGAGATCCGCGAAGCCGGAGCTGCGCGAGACCCGCACGCGGGCCGGACGGCCCTTGGCGTCCACCTCGACGAACAGCATCACCGAGCCTTCTTCCCCCGCCGCCCGCGCGGATTCGGGGTAGGGCGGGGCGGGGTTCAGGAGGTATTGGACGTTCGCAGAACCGCGGGCTCCCGGCGAAGACGGAGCGGGCTTCGACGTAGAATTCGGTTTTGGTTTTTGCCGGGGAGGGCGGACCGGCTTCGGGCGAGGGGGGGCGGACGGCGCGGGAGCGGGCGGCGGAAGGGGCGTGGCTTGCGCCGGAACGTCGCCCGGGGTGGGGGGCGGCAGGGGCGGCGGGAGGGGGAAAGGCGTTGGCGCGGGCGTCGGTGGGGGCGGGTCGGGGGGCGCTTCGACGAGCGTGACTTCGACGCTGGTGTCACCGGGGGCGACTTTCACTTCCGCCTCGCGGTGGAGCCAAAAACCGCCCGACGCCAGAACGGCGACGTGGAGGAGAATCGAGAGGCCGTGCGACCAGGCGATCCGTTTTTTCACGGCGGTGGGGCGGTCGTTTTTTTGTCGGTCTGGATGGCGACCTTCGTGAGGCCGAGCGCCCGGGTGAGGTCGAGCAGCGCGACGACTTTCTCGAAGGGGACTTTGCCGTCCGCGTTCAGGAAAATTTTTGGCTCCGCCTCGGACGCCTTCAGCGCCCGCAGTCGTCGTTCGACTTCCGGCAGGGAGATTTCGTCCCGGTCGTAGAAATACGCGCCGGCTTCGTCGACGCCGAGCGAGACGGAGGGCGCGCGTCCGTCGGGCTGGGATGTCGCGGCCCCGGGCAGATGGATCGGGATCGTGTCGTTTCGGATCATCGCCAGCGACAGCATCATGAACGTCGCGAGCAGGAAGAAGATGATGTCGATGAAGGGGATGATCTCCAGTCGCGGTCGGTGCCGGGGTCGGGGGGAGGCGATGCGGGCCATGGCCTACGCGGCGTCCCGCCGCCGATTGACGAGGAGCTCGAGGCGGGAGGTCTGCGTCTCGAGCGAGCGGCGGGCCTTTTCCATGCGCGCGTGGAGGTAGTTCAGCGGGACGATCGCGACGATCGCCACGCCAAGGCCGAAGGCGACCGCGATGAGCGACTCGGAAATGCCGCCGGTGATCGCGGCGGTGCGGCCGGCGAGGTCCTCGTTTCCGAGCAGGCCGAACGCCCGCATCATGCCGGAAACGGTGCCGAGAAGCCCGAGCAGCGGGCCGAGCGTGACGGCGGTGTCGAGCATGACGAGGCCGCGGTTGTGGCCGTCGAGCTCGGCGGCGGCCCCCTCGGCGAGCGCTTCGCCGAGGGAGGCGTCGCGGTGCTCGAGGCCGGAGGCGAGGATGCGCGCCCGCGGGTCGCGCGAGTCGCGGCCGACCTGGATGGCGTCGTCGAATCGCCCGCGGCCGGCGAGCTCGAAGATGCGGCGCACGGCGGGTTCGTCGCGCCGACGGGCCTGGCGCACGAGGAAGGAGACGCGCTCGAGAACGACGGCGAGCGTGAGGATCGACAGGACGAGGATGGGCCACATCACCGGGCCGCCCTGGAGGAAATGGTGGAGCATCACGAGAGGGGGCGTATTTCCGAGGGTCCGTTCGAGATCACGCGCGGCTAGAAGTCGTAGGAGATCCCGCCGAAGAAGCCGAGGCGGTTGCCGTATTTCACCGCGCCTTCGCCGATGCCGGTGCCGTCGTTGAGCACGTAGCTGGAGTCGAGGAGATTGAGCACGTCGAAGCGGACGTGGACGGCGCCGGGCCCGACGTTTTTGAAGACGTATTCGACGCCCAGGTTCCAGACGAAGTAGGGATCGAGTTTGCCCTGGTTCACGAAGCCGTCGCGGATGCCGTCCTGGTAGATCATGTCCGTGTGGAAGGTGAGGCCGTGCCACGTGTAGGCGAGGCCGGCGGAGCCGACGAAGAGCTGGACCTGGTCGAAGCGGACGTGGTTTCCATCGATGAAGGCGAGCTCGTCGTTCTCGAACTCGAACTGGCTGGAGCTGATGCCCTTCGCCCAGCCGTCGGCGGCGGAGAAATTGACGAAGGCCGCGAAGCCGCCGCGCACGTAGCTGGCGGAGACGTCGATGCCATACATGTCGGCTTCGCGGTAGTTGTAGGGCGATCCGATGTTCGCCTCGCCGAACTCGCCGTCGTCGACCTGGTTCGACGCGATCTTGTAATAGGCGTCCACGCCGAGGGCGAGGCCGGGGAGCGGGCGGTAGTCCACGCCGACGTCGAAATAGTCGGACCGCTCGGACCTCACCGGGTCGTTCTGGAAATTCTCCGGGGCGTTCGTGGTGCCGGCAAAGGCGTCGATCGTCGCGGGCGAGACGCTCTGGAGCGGGGGCGGCGCGAAGTAGCGCGAGTAGCCGGCGTGGATGGCGACCTCCTCGATGGGCTGGTAGACGAGGTTGACGCGCGGGCTGAATTGGAACTCGTTCACGTAGGCGCTCACTTCCTCGAAGCGCACGCCGTAGTTCAGCGTGACCGGCGGGAGGATCTTCCACTCGTCCTGGAGGTAGACGGCCGCGCTGGTGGACCATTTCGCCTGGCTGGTCTCGTAAGGCGCGTTCGGCCGGTCGAGCACGGCATCGTCGTCGCCGTCGTCGACCGGGAAGGTGATGATGCGGTCGTTCTCGCGCACCTGGCCCCATTCGAAAAGAACGCCGCCGCGGATCGTGTGGTCTTCGCCGAGCTGGCAGGAAAGGTCGATGGCGGTGTCGTTCGTGAAGACCTGCTGGTAGACGTTCGACGAGAGGCCGTTGAAATAGAGGCTGCCGTCGACGTCGGGATTGAAGAGCACGCGGCTGAAGCGGTCGGTGTTCGAGACCTGGAGCGAGAGGTCGCCGATCGTCTGCTGGTAGGAGAGGATGCCGAAATACGATTGTTCGTTCTGGTTGTCGTTCAGGTCGGCGGAGTTCCTCGAAAACGCGGCGGGATCGACGAACGCGTATTCCGACCCCTGTCCCGGCGTGTTGGGGATTTGGAAATCCGCGTAGGAAGCGCTGCCGAGCAGGCTGAGCTTCGCGTCGTTCGGCAGGTTGAGCGTGACGATGCCGAAGAAATTGAACTGGTCGGTGTCGTCGTGAAGCGGTTCGTGGCTCGGCGTGGGATTCTCCAGTCCGATGGAATCATGGAGGGAGCTGCCGGTGAAAAAATAATCCACGTCGCCCGTCGATCCGCCGTAGGAGAGGCTCGGCTGGTAGGTGTCGAAGCTGCCGCCATACAGGCTGACGGACCCGCCCTTCACGCTTTCGCCGGTCTTGGTCTTGATGTCGATGATGCCGTAGTTCCCGTCGGGATAATAGGCGGGCACGGCGCCGACGAGGGTCGTCAGGCTCTCGACGAAGCGGGGATCGATGCTTTGGCCGAACCCCGTGACGCCCTTGGGCAGCAGGACGCCGTTGATGTAGTAGCGGTAGAACGGGTCTTCGTTGCGAAAATGAATCGCGCCGTAAGTGTCGGTGGAGACGCCGGGGGTGCGGGCGAGAATGTTGTTTATGCTCGTGTTCTCGCCCTGGACCAGCGTGTGGATCTGCGCGTCGGTGAGCGTGTAGCCGCTGGTGCCCAGGCTTTCGTTGATTTGAAGAAACGCTTCGTCCGGCTTCACGCCCGCCTGGGCGGGGGAGACCGAGGCCGTGACGACGACCGGGGCGAGCGTCGTGGTCGCCGGCTCCGCGGTCGCGGCCCACGCGATGGACAAGAGCGGAACAATGGCCAACAACGAAAGCGACGGGGACATCGAGAACTTCAGCGCGTCGAGAAGCGGTAGGCCGTCCGCGAGGTGAATGTTTTTCCGGGCTCGATCACCGTGCTCGGAAAGCCGGGTTGATTCGGGCTGTCGGGAAAGTGCTGCGTCTCGAGGCAGAATCCGCCGCGCCGGACGTAGGTGTGGCCGGCGCGGCCCGGTTCGTCGCGCAGGAAATTACCCGAGTAGAACTGCACGCCGGGCTGGTCGGTGAAGACCTCCAGCACGCGGCCGCTGGCCGGCTCGCTGACCTCGGCGATCCGGCGGAAGCCCGTTCCGTCCAGCACATAGTTGTGGTCGTAGCCGCCCGCGGTGACGAGCGGCGGGAACTTCTCGTCGATGCGGCCGCCGATGACCGCCGCCCGGCGGAAATCCATCGGCGTGCCGCGCACCGGCGCGAGCTCACCGGTCGGGATCAGCGTGGCGTCGGTGGGCGTGTAGCGGTCCGCGTCGATCCGGATCTCGTGGTCCAGGATCGTGCCGCGGCCTTCGCCCTTGAGGTTGAAGTAGGTGTGGTTCGTCACGTTGGCGACGGTCGGCGCGTCGGAGCTGATCGCATAGCCGACGCCGAGCTCGTTCCGGTCGTCGAGGGTGTAGGAGACGACCACGGTGAGGGCGCCGGGGTAGCCCTGGTCGCCATCCGGGCTGACGTAGGTGAGCCTGACGCCGACGGAGCCATCGCCCTCGATCGCCTCGGCGGTCCAGACCTGCTGGTTGAAGCCGACCTTGCCGCCGTGCAGCGAGTTCGGCGGGTCGTTGATCGGAAGGTGACAGGTCCGGCCGTCGAGCGCGAACTCGCCGCGGGCGATGCGGTTGCCGTAGCGGCCCACGATCGCGCCGAAGTAGGAGGTGCCTTTTTCGTAACCCGCGAGATCGTCGTAGCCGAGGGCGACGTCCTCGATCCGGCCATCACGATCGGGAACGCGGATCGCCGTGATGACCGCCCCGTAATTCGTGATGTCGACTTCCATGCCGCGGGCGTTTCGCAGCGCGAAAAGCTCGACGGATTTCCCGTCCTTGAGGCCGAAGGGGGCGATGGAAATGCTCATTTTGTCTGCGAACGAAGTGGTGGTCTGACCGCCGGCGAGGGCGAGGGCCGCACCGGCTCCGGCCCAGGGTGGGATTTTCATGGAGGGGAGCAACGGGCGAGAAATAAAAGGCGGGCCATGACGAGTAAAGCGCGGTGTGCGTCCGCGTCGGGAATAATCCACGGCCCGGCCGCCTCCCCGCTTTGCCGTCCGCGCCCCGCGGTGTTACCCTTCGACCCATGAAACTTTTTCCGGCGCTTCTCATCGGGCTTGGCGTGCTCCTGGCCCCCGGCGTCACGCGCGCCCAGACCTATCAAGGCCGCACGCTCGTCGAGGCGCGGCTCGTCGCCGACACGACGGCCATCGTGCCCGGGCAGCCTTTTCGCGTCGGGCTCGTGCTGAAAATGGCCCCGGACTGGCACACGTATTGGGCCTATTCCGGCGACGCCGGCGTGCCGACGCAAATCAAGTGGCAGCTGCCGACCGGGTTCGCGGCGGGCCCGATCGAGTGGCCGCTGCCCGAGTCGATCCTCGAGCCCGGCGACATCCAGGTCTACGCCTATGGCGACGAGGTCACGCTGCTCCAGACCATCCGGCCGCCCGCGACGCTCGCCGCGGGAACGACCGTGAGCCTGAAAGCCGACGCGTCCTGGCTCGTCTGCGCGGAAATTTGCGTGCCGGGCAAGGCCGCCCTCGCGCTCGATCTGCCGGTGGCCGCCAAGGCCGGACCGGCGAACGCCGACGCCTTCGCGCGCGCCGCGGCCCGGCTGCCCTCGATGGACCCGCCGCCATTTCCCGTCGCGTGGAGCCGCTCGGGCGACCAGCTTACCGCGACGGTGTCGCCGCCCGCCGGCACGCGCGCGCTGGAATTTTTCCCGCTGCCGTCGGGCGAGCAGGAAGTCGATCACCCCAGGATCACCGACCGCACGATCACCGTCACCGCGAAGGGCGACCTGCGCGGCGTGCTCGCGATCAAGGATGCCGCCGGCGAGCACGGATGGACGGTGAACGCCGCCCCGTCCCCCTCCGCCGGCCCCCCGGCCCAAAGCCCCTCGACCTCGCTCTGGAGCGCGCTGATCTTCGGCCTGATCGGCGGCCTCATCCTCAATCTCATGCCGTGCGTCCTCCCGGTGATCTCGCTGAAGATCTTCGGCTTCGTGAGCCAGGCCGGGCAGAGCCGCCGCCGCATCGCGCTGCACGGGCTGGCCTTCGCCGCGGGCATCTACGCCTGGTTCCTCGGCCTCGGCGCGGTGATCTCCATCGTGAAGGCCGGCGGCGGGCAGGCGACCTGGGCGTTTCAGTTCCAAAATCCCTGGTTCATCGCCGGGATCGCGACGCTGGTCTTCGTGTTCGCGCTCAATCTCTTCGGCGTCTTCGAGCTTACCCTGCCGGGCCGCGCGAACGACGCGCTCGGCGACGCCTCGGCGCGGGAGGGCTTCGGCGGCTCGTTTTTCCAGGGGGTCTTCGCGACCCTGCTCGCCACGCCCTGCACCGGCCCCTTCCTCGGGCTGTCGCTCGGTTTCGCCTTCGTCCAGCCACCCGCGGTGACGATGCTCGTCTTCGCGTCCATCGCCACCGGCATGGCGCTGCCCTATCTCGCGCTGTCGCTGCGGCCGGGATGGGTGCGCTTCCTGCCGAAGCCGGGCGCGTGGATGGAGCACCTCAAGCACTTCATGGGCTTCCCGCTTTTTGCCGCCCTCCTGTGGTTGCTCTACGTCATCGGCGGCCAGCGCGGGCCGCGGGCGATCATCTGGGTGAGCGCCTTCCTGCTCGTGGTCGGCGTTTCGCTCTGGATCTACGGGCTCGTCTCCGGACCGCTCGTGCGGCGGCGCGCGCGCGTCGCGGGGCTGCTGGTCGCTTTCCTCCTCGCGGCCGGCGGCGGGTGGCTGTTCCTGGGGCAGCTTCTCGCGGGCGAATCCCGGCCCGCCGGGGAAAAGGGCGCCGCGCAGGGGATCGCGTGGCAGCCATATTCGCCGGCGGAGGTCGAGCGGCTGCGGGCCGCGGGCAAGCCGGTCTTCGTCGATTTCACCGCCGACTGGTGCCTCTCCTGCAAATACAACGAGCGCTTCGCCATCGACACGGCCGCGGTGCGCCGGAAATTCGCCGAGCTCGGCATCGTGGCGGTGAAGGCGGATTGGACGAACGCGAATCCCGAGATCACCGCGGCGCTGCAACGATTCGGCCGCGTCGGGGTTCCCTTCTACGTGCTTTATCCCGCCGGAAAATCCCGCGAGCCCGTCACGCTTCCCGAGCTGCTGACCGAGTCTCTCGTGCTCGACGCATTGTCGAAGGCCCGATGAATCACCACCCCATAAAATCCCAATGAAAACCACCGCCCTCCTCCTGTTCGCCCTCCTCACCGTCGCCCGCGCCGCGCCCGAAGTCGGCCAGCCCGCCCCGGACTTCACCCTCAAGGACAGCGCCGGCAAGTCCGTCTCGCTCGCCGACTACAAGGGCCGGACCGTCGTGCTCGAGTGGTTCAACGAAGGCTGTCCGTTCGTGCGCAAGCACTACGACTCCGGGAGCATGCAGAAGCTGCAGAAGCAGGCGACCGGCGACGGCGTGGTGTGGCTGAGCATCGTTTCCTCCGCGCCCGGCAAGCAGGGCTACCTCGATCCCGCGGCAGCCGCCGCGAAGAAGAAGGAGCTCCCTTCCACCGCGCTGCTGCTCGATCCCGAGGGCGCCGTCGGCCACCTCTACGAAGCCCGCACCACGCCCGAAATGTTCGTCGTCGATTCCGCCGGCAAGCTCGTCTACTCCGGCGCGATCGACGACCGGCCGACACCCGATCCCGCCTCGCTCGAGGGCGCGAAGAACTACGTCGCCGCCGCGCTCGCCGCCGTCAAGGGCGGCCAGCCCATCTCGCCCGCGCACACGAAGTCCTACGGCTGCTCGGTGAAATACTGAGGGCATCCGTTCCTTCGTCGATGCCGGCTTGTGCGCCGCCGCGATTTGCGGCAAGCAGTCGGGTCTCATGCCGCCGAAGACCCGCCCCCCGCTCGACGCGCTCGACCAGGACACCTCGCTCGAAGAAGGCGATTACAAGGACCGGCTGAAGAAGCTCCAGCTCAAGCTGCTCAACCAGCAGCACGCGCTGCGCGAGTCGCGACGGTCCCTCGTCGTCGTGGTCGAGGGTCCGGACGCCAGCGGGAAAGGCGGCTCGATCAAGCGCCTCGTCGGGCGGCTCGATCCCCGGCTCGTGCGCGTCTATTCCATCGTGAAGCCCACGCCCCGGGAGCACGCCCGCCATTACCTCTGGCGTTTCTGGACCAAGCTGCCGCCGCGGGGCGAGACCACCGTCTTCGACCGCTCGTGGTATGGCCGCGTGCTCGTCGAGCGGGTCGAGCATTTCGCCACCGACGTCGAGTGGCCGCGCGCCTACCGGGAGATCAACGAGTTCGAACGCCAGCTCGTCGACGACGGCGTGGTCATCGTGAAGCTTTACCTGCACATCACGAAGGACGAGCAGCTCGCCCGGTTCCGACGGCGCGAGGCCGACCCCTACAAGCACTGGAAGATCAGCGACGAGGACTGGCGCAACCGCAAGAAGTGGAGCGAGCACAACGCCGCCGCCGAGGAGATGTTCGAGAGGACGTCGACCGACATCGCGCCCTGGACGGTGGTGCCGGGGAACTTCAAGTGGGCCGCCCGCGTGCGCGTGGCGAAGACCGTGCACGACGCGCTGACCGCCGCGCTCGGCGGCCGCGAATGATCCGTCGTCACGCCCGCTGCAACTCGAAGCCCGGCGCCGGGATGCCCGGCCACAACTCGTAGACGATCTCCCGCGCCTCCGTGCCGCCCCGCCGGGGGCTGCCATCCAGGCCGATGGCCCGGGCGGCCGCGATGCTGAGCTCGCCGATCTTGTTCTTCGGCCCCCGGTCGGCCACCACGCCATCCACGCTTCGGCGGCCGAAGGTCACGCGCGCCTTGCAGCCGCGCACGATTCCGGCCGTGTTCTGGATGACGATGGGGGGCACGACGATGTAGGGCACGGTCTCGGAGTCCACGTAGGCGGCGGGTTCGTTCGGAAGCCGGCCGGGATGGCGATACCAGGTCTTCGAGGCGATGATGCCGCCGGGGAAAATCCTGGGCTCGTTGTCGAGGCCGAGGATGACGACGTCGCGCGCCCAGTCGTGCGCGCAGACGACCTTGCCCGCCGCGTTGATCTTCATGCCGCCGTTGGCGAGGGACTCCGTGCCCGCGTTGTCCCGGCGGTAGGCGGCGGGCGCGCCGTTCTGGCCGTTCGCGCCGTCCGCGTCGATGTCGCCGTCCGCGGTGAAGGAGACGCGGCCGGCGTCGTCCTCGCGGATGATGGCGGTGAAGTCCTCGCCGGCGCTGAGGATGCGTCCAATGATTCTCATGGGGGAAGCCGGACTATAAACCGCGGAAAAAAGCCAGGCTGGGCGCGAAGAAATACGCGCCGCCCTTCATCGTCACGAAGCCGCCGAAATCCAGGACGGCGCCGCCGTCCGCGGGACGGCCCCACGTGCGCAGGTAGGATTTGCCCTGCGGCGGGAGCGCGTGATCCTGGCCGATGACGCCGTCGCTGCCGGGAGCGAGCGGGGCCTGGGGGAAGCCGCGATTGTTCGCCCAGGTCCGCTGGGTGAAGACGAACTGATCGTCGAGCCGGGAGTTGTAGGCCATGAAGAGCAGCCCGACGCCGCCGGACGGAAGCAGCGGGAGGACGTTGGCCTCGAACTCGGCCCGGCTTTTCGCCTCGGGCAGGGCGCGGGGCGGCACGGCGCGCGGAACGTCCTCGAAGGGGATGCCCCGGCGCGGCATGAGGTGGGCGCGCTCGGCCGGCTCGAGTTCGAAGCCGCCGGTGCCGCGGGGATTCGTTTTCCGGATGTGGGCGTGGAACGGGCAGCGCGCCGCGTTCCGGTCGGCGGAATAGTCGAAATCATTTTCCGGCGGGACGTCCGCGGGGAGGGCGGCAACGGTGGCCGGGGTGCCGTCCTCGAAGCGGCCGACGACGAGGGCGCCGGCCCGCTCGCGGTCGTCTCCGGTGAGGTTGAGCGCATCGGCGAGGTCCTGCTCCCGGGCCTTGAATCCGGCGACGTCCTGCTCGAGCTTCCGGAAGACGAAGAAGCTGCCGAAGGCGGATTCGTCCTGGACGGCCGGGTCGCGAACGAGCGCGGCGGTGAGCGGGAAGGCGGGGTCCCAGACGGCGCGGGGCTCGCGGGCGATGTCCTCGGCGAGCAGCAGCGGCTGGCTGCGGCCGTCGACGTAGCCGAAGTGCTCGATCCCGTTGCCTTTGTCATCGCGGAGGGTCGCTCCGGCCTGGGTGAAGGTCGTGGCGCCGGCGGCGGCCAGGCGCGCCACGACGGCGCCCGCGGCCGCATCCCCCCGCGCGGCGTCGTCGTCGGCGATCAGGATCATTCCGTGGATCTCGGACTGGAATTTGTCCTCCCAACGAAGGAGCTTCGGATCTTGAAGATCGGCGATGCTGGCGGGGGAGGACATGCCGACATCGAAGGCATCGTTCCCGGGGGGCGCTTCAAAAGGGATGCCCAGGGCGGCGTAGCCATGGGTGGAGAGAAAGGCGGCGCCGAACGTGCCGCCGTCGACGGGCGGCTGATCGGCGGCGAGCGCCTGGTTGCGCGTCTCGGCCGCCTCGAGCTGGGTGAGGGCGTCGGTGACGTGCTGGACCGCGATGTCGCGGAGCGCCTGGCGGGAGGCGGGGACGTCCGGGCCGAACCGGAAAAAGATGTTCGTGGTGCGTTCCCGGCCGTGGCCTTTGAGGATGTTTCCCTGGAGGTTTTGGAGCAGGAGGAGTTCCTGGGCGTCGGCTTGGGTCCAGGCGAGGGGGCGGGTGAGGTCGATGGGCATGGTGGTGGTTTTTTTTGAGGTGAAAGAGGAAAGGTGGTCGCGAGGGCCGACCGGAGCCATGAGCGCGGGGTCGGCCCGGGCCCGGGCTTCGGCGGGATTCGGTCAGGTGAGGGTGAGGGTGGCGACGGGGCCGGGGGCGCTGTCGCCGGCGGCATTGTGCGCGGCGACCTGGACGTGGACGGTGGCGCGGGCGGGCAGCTCATCGAGGAGCGCCTGGGTCTCGGCGGTGAGGGCAAGGGGGAGGAAGTCCGCGTCGACGCCGTCGACTTTTTTGAGGACGCGATAATTGCCGGCGCGGGGCGAAGCGGCCCAGCCGATGGCGACCGCGGCGGGCCCGACCTGGTGGAGAGCCAGGTTGTCGGGCGGCGCGGGCTTCTCGGACCCGGCGGGCGGCACGAGGCCGAAAAAATACCAGGCGCCGGCGTCGGGGGGGAGCAGGTGCCCGAGTTCGCCGACGAGGCCGCTCATGCCGTTGCGGAGCGCGTCCTCGGCGAAATCCCGGGTGGCGCGGGCGATGACGCGGAGGGCGACCGCGCGGTGAAGGGCCGTGTGGGCGGCGGCGAAGGCGTCGTGGAGGGCACGAGCCTTCGCGGCGGTGAAGGCGATCTCCGGGGTGGTGATCTCGCGGTCGGGGTGCCGCGCGAGGTAATCGCCAAGCCCGGCGAGGACCGTGAGGCGCTCGTCCATGGTATCGGGCATGGCCGTGGTGCCCGGCGGGTAGCCGAGCTCTTCCCAGGCCCGGGAGGGCTTGGTGCCGAGGAACGCGGTGAGAATGCCCTTGGCGCTCGCGAGGTGGCCTTTGACGTTGGAGTTCGCGATGTTGCGGTCCCGGGTGGCACTTGCCTCGACGGTCCGCGCCGTCGTGAATTCGCTTTCGGCCGTGACCGCGGCGCCGAAAAGCATCTCGAGGGTGGCGCGGGTGAATTGCTTCACTCCCACGACCGTCTCCTTCTGGTCGAGGCCGTCGAGCATGTCTTCGGCGAGGAGAAAAATGCGGTCGAGGGAGATGGGAAGGGCATTGCTGGCCATAATGGAAAGGGTTGAGGTGTCAGGAGGTGGGGGCGGAGCGATGGGTCTTTTCGCGGCGGATTTCCGCCCCGGAGGAGGCCTCGGGGGAGGAAATCCGCCGGGTTTGAGCCCCCGCGAGTCTCGATGCCCTCCAAACGGGCGGAGAAAGGGGGCGAACGGCGGCCGTGGGGCCGGAAATCCGGCGGATTTCCGGCTGCTCGCGGGCCGACGGGGCACTTTGGCGCCGGGTGGGAGGGGTCATCGGGGTGGTCGGGGCGAAAATCCGGCGGTTATTCGGCCGGAAAGGTGGCGATGACGGTGAATTTCCCGTTGGGCTGCCGGGAGGAGCTGATCTTGATGGCGCCATCGTCGTGAACGTCGGCGATGACTTGCGGGAGTTTTTCGGAGGGAACATCGGTGATGGTGACGGTACGGGTGGCGGCTTCGGTTTTTTTCATGGGATGGCGGTTGGGGTGGGATGAGTCAGTCGAGGAGGGCGGCGGCGGCGGCGGCCCGATCGTCGGCGTATTGCGCGTCGTAGAGGAAGGGGGAGATGCCGGGCGCATCGGTATTGTTCTCGATCCAGTCCCGCAGGGCGGCGGCGTGGTCGGCGTCGACGACTCCGCCGGGTTTCCAATAATCGCGCAGGCGGTCGGTGGCGGAATCCGCCCCGTAGGCGAAGCGAAGATTCCGAAGCTCCTTCCGGGCGTCTTTCGCGTTGGCGGCGGCATCCTCGGTGAGGGACTGGAGGGCGGTGAGGTAAGTCCCCGCGTAATAATACTCGAGGAGATCGACGAGGGCGGCGTCGAAGGGATAGGCCTCGAGCGACTGGCCCATGGCCCGGCGAATGTCGAGCATCTTGGCCGCGCGGGCTTTGCGCATCTGCGCGACGATGGCAATGATGGTCTGGCCTTGAAGGACGTCTTTCTCGAGGGCGGCGCTCGAGCCTTGGAGGGCGGTGACGAGGGCGGAGAGAAGCGTCTTCGTGCTCTCGGTGCCGGTGAGGGTGCCGGCGGTGCTGAGCCCGATGCCGACGACATCCCCGACGTACGTTCCCCAGGCTTTTGCCGTGTAGCGGTGGTATTCGTAGCGGAAATAGTGGTCGTCGATCACGAGGACGAGTTGATTGATGACCTTATTGCGCGTCGGCGCGTCGGTGGGCTCGACGAAGGTCTCCGGGACGATCACCGCGCCGGGGTCGGGGGATTTTCTCGGGGCCGTCGCGGGCGGGTTCAACTTCGCGACGATCATGCGTTCGCGGGCCCGATAGAGGCGGTCGAGCGGCTGGTTGGAGCAGGCGGAAAGAATCAAGGCGGCAAGGATGCCGGCGGGCCAACCGAGGAAATGGGCGGGTGATGGCATGGAGCGGGGAGAATGCGCGGACGCGGGCCGGGCCGACAAGATGGGGATCTGCCGGGATTTTGCAGGGGAGGTTCCCTTGGCGGGGGAAGGGGGATTCTCCCGTGGTCCGATAGGGCAACTTCCTGATTATTGCTTGGCAGTCCATCCGATTTATGCGCCTATGCGCCATGCTTCCGTCCTCTGCGGACGGGTCGGCGCTCTAACCCAGGAATGATCGAGGAAGAGAATAGGGAAATGGAAGCAGCGGCGAATGGCTTTGGCGAACGGAAGACCCGCGTCCTCGTGGTGGACGATCAGGTCTCCGTGCGGGAGATGGTGGCGATGGTGCTGGAGCGGGAATCGCGCTTCGTCGTCGTCGCGGCGGCGAGCACGGGGTTCGAGGGGCTGGGGTTGTTTCGCCGCCATCGGCCTGATCTGGTGATCACCGGCCTGACCTTACCCGAGATGAATGGTCCCGAGATGGTCCACGCCATGCGGGAGGAGACGCCGGAGGCGCGGATGCTGATCTATTCGGGATCGCGGAACCGGGAGCTGATCGCCGCGGGACTCGAGGCGCGGGCGCACGGGTTCGTGCACAAGACCGAGCCGCTCGACGTGCTGCGGGAAGGCTTCTGCGCGGTGGCGCGCGGAGCGCGATTTTTCAGTCCCTATGCCTCGGGAGTCCTCGATGAGATGGGGGTGCGGGCGATCACGGCCGGCGGGCTGTCCCCGCGGCAGCGGCTCGTGCTGCAATTCGTGGCCGAGGGCCTGAGCACGAAGCAGATGGCCGGGCGCCTGTCGCTGGCGCCGAAGACGGTCGAACATTACCGCACCCAGCTCATGCAGAAGCTGGGCCTGCGCGACATCGCCTCGCTCACGCGCTACGCGGTGCGGTGCGGGCTGGTGGAGTGACGCCTGGAACGTTTCCGATCCCACCAACCAAAGGGAAGGAGGGCCCCGATCCCGCCCCGGGGCGTCCCCGGCGGAGCGGGGCGGGGACAGGGTGAATCCCGGTGCGGCGTTCCTTGTAGCCACGGCGCTCTGTCGCCGTGTGGCGCGAGGGGACGCGCCCCCCGGCGCCCCGACGGAGCGGGGCGGCGACAGGGTGAATCCCGGTGCGGCGTTCGCTGTCGCCACGGCGCTCTGTCGCCGTGTGGCGCGAGGGGACGCGCCCCCCGGCGCCCCGA
>CAXTSM010000035.1:0-25037 GCA_964247025.1 uncultured Chthoniobacterales bacterium | reverse complement strand
TGGCTACAAAGAAACCCGCGCTCGCCGAGGGGTTCGAGGTTCCGAGGCGAACCGACCCCGCGGATGCCCCCTGTAGCCGCCCCGCTCCGTCGGGGCGTTGGGCGCGCGTCACCTCACGCCGCACGGCGACGGAGCGCCGTGGCTACAGGGACCAGGGACCAGGGACCAGGGACCAGGGACCAGGCTTGGGTTTCGAGGTCAGTCCCGGGTCTCGTCGGCTTTGACGGCGCGGAATCTTCCGCCGGCGTGGCGGGCGATGGCGCGGAGCGTCTGCACCTCGTCCGCTTTTTCCACGCTCGTCTGATACATGAGCGTGTGGATGCGGGCGGGCTGGGGAAGCGTTTTTTGCAGGTCCTCGATGATCTGGACCATTTCCTTCTCGCCGATCTTGTTCGGCGCGCCGTTGCCGCCGCCCCGGGTGTTCCCGCGATTGTTGCCGGCGCCGCGATTGTCGTTGTCGCCGCCGCCGCCGCCCCGGCCGCCGCCGCGGTTGATCTCGCCGTCGGTGATGATGTAGATGACCTCGGGCTGGAACTTGAAGGTCTGGCGCATGGCGGTGTCGAGCCGGGTGCCGCCGCCTTCCATGAGCTTCGGGCCGCTGCCGGCGCGGCGGCCGATGGAGGACGCCGGGTCCTCGTCCAGGCCCTGCACCCAGTCGCGGGCGAGGGCTTTGTTCTGGTCGGTGGCGGGAAGGTTTTCCGCGGCCAGGGCCATGGAACCGCCTTCGTAGATGACGACGTTGAAGCGGGTGTTGATGCTCAGCTTGTCGATGAGCTGCGTGGTCTGGTCCTTGATCGTCTTGAAGTCGAAATGGTGCAGGACGCCTTTCTTCGAGCGCTCGAACATGGAGTTCGACGTGTCCACGACGATGACGACGCTTTTCCCGCTGTCCTGAATGCCGAAGAAGCTCATGCCGGACCCGCCGGTGGCGCCGGCCGATCCGCCGCCCCCGGTGCCGGCGCCATTGCCGGTGCCGGCGGCGCCGACCATGCTGGAGACTTGGTCGGTGACGATGGCGCTCGGGTCGAGCGGGAGCATGTCGCTGACGGGGATTTTCGGCAGCTCGGGCAGCGAGAACGCGGCGGGCTTGAGCGACTGGAGCTTGTCGTTGAAGGAGGGCTTGGGCGCCATCGAGTCGAACTGCATCATGTTCATCTTCTGCTCGCGCTCCTTGGCGGGCAGGCGCACGTCTTTCGTGGCTTCGAAGGTGGCCTCGGGCTTCATGAAATAGCGGGCGACGACGAGCGCGCCGGCGATGAGGCCGGCGGCGACGTGAAGGAGCACGACGATGATGACGACCATCCAGATGAGCTTTTTCAGCCGGGAGGTCTTGTCGACGGGGATGAGGATGGAGCCGGTGCTCATGGCTTAGTTGGTGGGGGCGGCGGCGGCGGCCTGGGCGTCTTTCTCGGCGTCGTGGGACTTGAGGCTCCCGGGCAGGGCGGCGAGGTATTCCTTCGCGAGGGCGGCGTAGCGGGTGGCGGGATAGAGCGTGGCGAGGTCGCGGGCGGCCTCGATGGCGCTGTCGTCGTCGCCGCCGAAACGATACGTCTGCACGGCGCCCCAGAGGCCGCGGGAGGCGGCCTCGGTCTCGGAGCCGAGGAAGAGATACGGGTGCAGGTAGAGGTCGAGGGCTTCGTTGTAGAGGCGGTCGTGCTCGGGGGTGACGCGGGGGTCTTCCTGCCAGCGGGGATTGTCGTCGACGAGCTTGCGCAGGCGGGCGGAGGCGGCCTCGGCGAGGATGTATTTCGCCTCGATGAGCACGGTGGGATCCTCGGAGGCCTGGGAGAGCTCGACGGCCTCGGCGACGGCCTCGGCGGCGTGGCCGGTGGCGACCATGGCGCGGAGCCGGCCGCGCTTTGCGACCTGGATGTCGGCGTCGTCCCAGGCGTCCTGCTCGATGCGGGAGAAGATTTCCAGCGCCTCGGCGGCGTGCTTCGGATCGTTCGTCGCGAGGAGGGCGGTGGCGTAGGCGTCGCCGACCGCGGCGGTGGGGGATTTCGGCACGGCGAGGAATCCCTGCCAGCGGAGCCACTCGACGTCCAGGGCGCCGAGGTTCGCGGCGGTGGGGGCGGCGAGGAGGCGGTCGCGGTTGTCGCTGGGGGCGAACTCGATGCGGTTCACCTGGGCGCGCGGCACGCCGACGGTGGCCTTGGCGCTGGCGGGGCCGCCGATGGCGAGAGGCACTTCGAGCTTGAAGGTGGTGGCGTCGACGCCGACGACGCGGCCGACGCGGCGCGACCCGGCGATGTCGTTCATGAAGAGGGTGTCGACGACGTCGGCGGTCTGCGCGAGGGCGGGACCGGTCAGGACGACGGCAAGGAGGAGGAGGAGGCGGCGCGAGTTCATGATTTCGCGGGGGCCGCCGGGGCGGGGCCGAGGGCCTGGAGGCGGGCGCGGGCCTGGGTGGATTCCGGGAGCGATTGGAGCTCCTCGATTTTGGACATTTCCTCGTAGGTGCGGCGGGCGGAGGCGAGGTCCTTGAGGTTTTCGAAGGCTTCGCCGCTGCTCAGGTAAGCCTTCGCGACCCAGTCGCGCCAGCGGCCGTGCATGATGTAGATGCGCTGGAAGTAGGGCACGGCGAGCGCGTATTTTTTCTCCCGCATGTAGGTATGGCCGATGCGGTAGAGGGCCTCGGCCTTTTGCGGACCGGCGGAGAGGCGGTTCGCGAGCAGGGCCTCGAGGGCCCGGCGCGCGGCCTTGTCGTCGCCGCGGGCTTCGAGGAGCTTGGCCTTCTCGAGCATGACCGGGCCGAAGAGCAGCGAGCCGAGCGTCTCTTTTTCGAAGCGGTCGTAGTAATCGAGCGCGGCCGCCTCGTTGCCGCGTTTGGTTTCGATGAGTCCGAGGGCGGCGAACGCGTCGTCGCGCTGCGTGGCGCGGGGGTTCCACTTCACGAGGTCGCGCCAGAGGCGCTCGGCGTCTTCCGCGCGGCCGGCCTGCGCGAGGGCGTTCGCGCAATCGGCCATGATGAGCGGGTTCGTGGTCGAGGGGTCGATGCGGGTGGCGGCGTCGAGCAGGAGCGCGCGGGCGCGGTCGGGCTCGGCGCGCTGGAAGACGAGGGATTGGGCCCAGAGCGCGCGCATGGCGAGGGCGGGTTTCTTCGCGGCGTCGGCGGCGGAGCGCAGGTCGCGGAGGCGGGCGAGGTATTTCGGCTTTTCCTCTTCGCTGGCGCTGAGCTTTTGCAGGGCGGGAAACAAATCGTCGACCGAGCGGATCGTGGCGTCGGCACCGTAGGTGTCGATCGCCTTCCAGTAGGCGTCGCGGGCCTTGTCGGGGGCATTCGCCTGGAGGTAGGTCCAGCCGATCCAGTAGATCGCCTCGGCCACGCGCGGGCTGCGGGAGTGTTCCTTCACGAATTGCTCGTAGTGCGCGCGCATGCGGTCGGGCTGCTCGAGGAGCTGGTAGGCCTTGCCGATCTTGAACCAGCCTTCCTCGAAGAATTTCTCGTCGTCCGGCGGGATGCGCTTCAACGCGGCGATGCCGCCGTCGATGTCGCCCTGGTCCATGAGGGCGTCGCCGAGCAGGATGAGCGCCTCGGAGTTCGACTCGTGGTCGGGGTAGGTATTCAGGTAGGCGCGCAGCTCGACGGTGCTTTTGGAAAAGTCGCGCATCGACTGGGCGGCGTAGGCGCGGCGGAAATCGGCGAGCCCGCGGAACGCGCCGTCCTTGTGCTGGTCGAGGTATTCGGCCATGACCTCACGCGTTTTCGGGAACTGCTTGTCGAGCGAGTAGCCCATGCCGCGCCAGTAGGCGGCGGCGTCGGCCAGATCGTTCTTCGGGTAGGCCTTCGCGAACTCCTCGAACGTCGCGATGGCCGCCTTGTTCCGGTCGCTCAGGAGCTGGCTGAAGCCGCGCATGAACAGCGCCCGCGGAGCGAACGCGGACTCGGGAAACCGCGTGCGCAGATCCTCGAACGTCGCGATGGCGGCAACCTGGTCGCCGGCCCGCTGCTGGGCGGTGCCCTCGAGGTAGAGGGCCAGGGGGAGCTGCTTCGAGTCGGGGAATTTCTTCGCGAACGTCTGCGCGGTCTCGATCGCCTTCGGCCAGCGCTCGACGGCGGACCAGCATTGGATGAGGTTCATGGAAGCGGACTCGACGACCGGGTCGGGTTTCATCGAGGCGAGCATGTCCTCCATGATGAGGGCGGCCTCGCGGTAGCGGCGCATCGCCTGGTAGGCGGTGGCGAGGCGCAGGCGCAGGGCGGAATCGAAGTTCGGAATCTTCTCCACCGTCGTGATCTCCCGCTTCACCTTCGCGATCATCTGCTTGAGCTGGAACTTGCGATACGGGTCGCCCTTCGGCTGGGCCTCGGCGGCGGCGAGCGCGTCCTCGAGCTCGGCGAGGCGCTGCTCCTGGTATTTCACGAGACGCTCGCTCGTCCACACGCGCTGGAGCGCGGCGATGGCCTTGCGGTATTGGCCCTTTTGCAGGAACTCGGAGCCGAGCTGCAGCGCGAGGGTCTGGAAGGTGGCGATCTGGAGCATGCGATCCATGCGGGGGAATTCCTCGACGACGAGCGCGAGGGCGTCGTCGAATTTTTCCTCCTGCATGAGCGCGTAGAGCTGGAGGACGGTGGCGCGGCCGCGATTCACCGGGTCGAGACGGGGGCGGATGCCAGCGAACTGCGCCGCGGCGTCGGCCCATTTGTCGTCGAGCAGGAACGTCGTGGCGAAGAGCAGCATCGCCTCGGAGGTCTGGCGGGACTTGGGGAAATCCTTCACGAATTGCCCGAAGGTCTTGCGGGCGGCCTCGTGGTCGTCGCCCTGCATCTCGCACACGCCGCGATAAAAAAGCAGGTCCTCGCGCGCGGTGGCGCCGGGCGGCGGCGTGGCGCCGAGGGCGGTCTTGATCGCGTCGAGCGCGTCGTCGAATTTCTGCAGGTGCAGCAGGCTCATCGCGAGCGGATATTGGAAGCCGGCGACCACCGGCCGGCCCTGCTCGGATTTCCCGAAGTCGGACTCGAATTTCTGGAACGCCGCCACCGCGCCCGCGTAGTCGCCGGAGTTGTAGGCCTTCAGCGCCGAGCCATAGATTTCCTCCGCCGTCGCGATGGCGGTCGATCCGCCGGTCGCGTCCGGGGCGGCCGGGCCGTTCCCGGCGAAGCCGAGCGCCGCGGCGAGGCACGCGAGCAGGATCCAGCGGCGGGAGGTCATCGTTCGATGGAAGTTAGCGGACGGCACGGGAAAACGGCGGTGACAATTTTGCCACGGAGCGCATTCTGGAAACGATGAACGGAGCGAAAACCGCCGAGGGGCTCGAGGCCTGGCTGCTCGACTGGATGGAGCGCCCGGCGCCCGGCGGGTTCGGCGAGGCGCTGCTCGCGGTGCATGCGTTCCAGCGCGAGGCGAATCCCGCCTACGGCCGGTATTGCGCGCAGTTCCCCCTTCCGCGGGACTGGCGCGATGTTCCCGCGTTGCCGCAACGGGCGTTCAAGGACCAGGCGATCCGCGCTTTTGCCGCGGGCGGGACGACGCGCACGTTTCGCACCAGCGGAACGACGGGGGAGGGCTACGGCGAACATCATTTTCAATCTTTACGGCTTTACCGGGCGGCCGCGACGCGGGGCTGGGCGCTCGCCGGACTGGGCGGCCGCCGGGTGTGCGCCCTGCTGCCGTCGTCCGCCGAAATGCCGCACTCGTCCCTGAGTCAAATGGCTTCGTGGCTTGTTGCCGATGAAAAAGCATTTTTTGTGCGCGGCGGCGAAAGTCATTGGCCGGAACTCGCCGAAATCGGGGCGAACTCCCGGGAACCGCTTGTCCTCTTCGGCCCGGCGCTCGCGTTCTTGGATCTGTTCGGGTGGCTGGGCGACCGCTCGCTCGCGCTCCCGGCGAACAGCCTCGCGGTGGAGACCGGCGGCTACAAGGGCACGCGGCGCGGGTGGCCGAAGGCGGAGCTCTACGCGCAATTCGCCGATCGGCTCGGGCTCGAAGGCGCGGCGGTGGCCAACGAATACGGCATGACCGAGCTCTCCTCGCAATTCTACGCCCGCGGACTGGGCGCCCCGCACGCGGCGCCGCCTTGGGCGCGCGGCCTCGTCGTGGATCCCGTGACCGGTCGCGAGGTCGCGGAGAAAGAAACGGGCGTGCTGCGGCTTTTCGACGCGGCGAATCTCTGGTCGGTTTGCGCCGTGCAGACGCAGGACCTGGCGATCCGGCGGGGGGAAGACTTCGAGCTCATCGGCCGCGACCCTTCGGCGCTGCCGCGGGGCTGCTCGAGGGCGGCGGACGAGATGCTGGGGAGTGGCCATGGCGAAGGCGCCGGCTTGGCTGAGGGTGGGGAAATCCGGGGCGAACCGAGGCGATAGAACCACGTTGTCGCCGCCCCGCTCCGTCGGGGCGTCGGGGGGGCGTTACCTCGCGCCGCACGGCGACGGAGCGCCGTGGCTACAAAGAAGCGCCGAGGCGGCTGAGGTTCGAAGTCCTGGGCGGACCGAACCCGCGGAAGCCGCGGGCGCATTCGAGCCAGCACACGCCAAGGCCGGATGTCCACGCCCAGCCAAGAAAGGCCGCGGAGGCGCGTTCCGCCGCCTCCGGGTGGAAGGCTTCGTCCTCCCTGCTTTTGGTGATCTTTTTAATCGAAGACGCCCGGTCGATCGGCGTTGGTCGGATGCAGCCCCCCGATGACCAAGGACTACTCGTATCGCAGCGCCTTCACGGGATCGAGGCGAGCCGCGAAGTAGGCGGGGATCAGCGCCGCCAGCGAGCAGATGACGAAGGCGATGATGCAGATGACGGCCACGTCGCCGGATTTGATGACGGCGGGGATCTTGTCGAACTGGTAGACGCTCTGCGGAAAGACCGAGATGCCGAGGGCGTCGGCGAGGAAGTCCCGCGTCTCGTTGCGGAACCGGACGAGCGCGATGCCGAGCGCCAGACCGGTGAGCGTGCCGAAAAAGCCAACCACCATGCCCTGCGCGAGGAAAACGCCGACGATCTGCGCGGTGCGCGCGCCGAGCGCCTTCAGGATGCCGATCTCACGGGTCTTTTGCACGGTGACGGTGATGAGCGTGTTCATGATGCCGAACGCCGCCACGAGCACGATGAACATGAGCAGGAAAAACATGACGCCGCGCTCCATGCGGATCGCGTCGAACAGTTCCTTGTTCTGGTCGACCCAGGTGAGCGCAATGTTCGGCGGCCCGATCTTTGCCATGATCGCGTCTTTCGCGATGCCCGCGGTGAACGGGTCGCCCGTCTTGACCGCCAGCCCGTGGACCTCGCTGCCGTCCAGGTTGTAGAGCTCCTGCCCGACGTAGAGTGGGACAAGGATGAACTCGCTGTCGTAGGCCCACCGACCGCTTTCGAAGATGCCGGTGACCTTGAGGTCCGTGGGCAGGACCATCGACTTGATGTTTTCGAAGATTTTCGGATCCTTGTTGCCCTCCTTTTCCGCGCGGTCGATCTGGTCGACGATGGCCTCGACGCTCTTGGACGAGGTGAGGTGCACGGTGTCGCCGACGCTCAGGCCGAGCTGCCGCGCGAGCCCGGATCCGATCACGCAATCGTCGCCGTCGAGGTCGAGTTCCGGGTTGCCGTGGGCATCCTCCCGCGAGGATGCGACGAGGTATTTCTTGATGTCCGTGATCTGGGCCTCCTTCACGGGGTCGATGCCCCGGACGATCGGGGCGAGCCGGATGTGGTTGAACTCCACCATCGTGCGCCCGAGCGTGAAAGGGGCGACCGCCACGACGCCCGGAACGGACTCCACCTGCTTCGCGAGCGCCTTCCAATTCTCGACCAGCCCATGCTCGGGGTCGCCACTCGTCACGTTGACGTGCGCATCGAAGCCGATGACCTTTTGCTGCAGCTCGAGTTCGAATCCGCTCATCACCGAAATGACCACGATGAGCACGGCGATGCCGAGCGTGACCCCCAGGATCGAGATGATCGTGATGAGCGAGACGAACGTGCGCTTCGGCTTCAGGTAACGCAGGGCGAGAAACAGGCTGAAGGACTTCTTCACGTCGAAAGTCCGTCACCATGCCGCGCCGCCCGCGCGGCGCAATGAATTAATCGCCCGCCGGAGCCGGCCGCGAAGCTTATTTTCGGGTGATGAACACCGTGACCCGCTCGGTCCGGACGCCCAACTCGGTCACGCCGAAAACAACGACGCGATTCTTGCCGGGGCGAAGATTCGTCACGGCCGCGACCCATTTTCCCGCGTTCACCGCGCCGGCGTGAAAGTGCCGGTCCCGTCCGACGACCTTCCAGTGCACGGTCTTCAAGCGCACGCCGGTGCCCTTGAGGGCGAAGCGCGCCTTGTGGGCGTCGAGCGCGGCGTGGGGGCGGGAGAGAAAGAGCCGGGGACCGTCGCCGCGATGTCCCGCCATGTTGTAAAAAATGACGTCGGGATTCTCGAGCCCGTCGCCAGGATCGCCACAATCGCCGATGTCCTCGAAGCCGCCGATGTCCCCCTCCTCGTCGTCCCACGTGTCGTCCTGATCGTCGGTCGCTTCCGCGCCACCGTCTTCGGCGGCGGTCTCGTCGCTCGTCACCTCCTCGTCGTCGGTCGGGACGTCGTCCTGCGGATCGGCGGATGGCTCCACGAATTCTTCGGTCGGCAGATCGCGAGCGGCCAAAACGGGCGCGGGCGATCCGGCCAACGCGACCGAGGCAAGCGCAATGGCGGCGAGGCGGAGTTTCCGGGAGAGGGACGAAATTTTCATAGAAGGAGGCTGGCGGGGATGCGTGCGGGAATGAAGCGCCTTCTCGAGGCCCCGGTCAAGACGGTTCTTTTCCGGGCGGCTATTTGCGCCGGATGAGGACCGTCACGGGCGGGGAGGTGGCCTTGCGCGTGTCCGTGGCGGTGATGACGATCTTGTTCGCGCCCCGTTTCAGGTCCACGCGGAAGGACCATCGGCTCGTGCCGATGGGCGAATACGTCTGCCGGCCAAGGCGGCCGACGACCTTGGTGATGTCGGCGTTGCCCTCGGCGTCGGTCGTCCGGCCGGTGATGACCGCGGTCGCGGCCGTCGTGGCGTATTTTTTCCGGCTCGTGACGATGACGGTCGGCCGGTGATTCGGCGGCACGACCGCGTTCTCGGTGACGGCGGCAAAGACGAAGGGCCCGGGCAGGGGCGTCAAGTTACCGATGGTGGTCGTGTTGTGCCCGCCGATGAAGACCGTGCCGGCGCGGATCGCCAGGGCGTTGATCTCGTTGTTCGCGCCTGGGTTCCAACCCGTGGCGAAGCCGGTGTTCACGTCGAGGGCGGCGAGGCGGTCGCGGGATTCGCCGCCGATCGTGGTGAACGCCCCGCCGACGTAGGCGATGCCGCCGTCGAGGGCCATCGTGTAAACCTGGCCGTTGGCTTCCGGATCGAACGTGGTATCGAGCGTGCCATCCGCGGCGTGGAACGCCACGAAACGGCCGCGCGCCTGCCCGGCGATCGTGGTGAAGTTCCCACCGACGTAGACGCGGGAGCCGGCCGTGGCGACGAAGCCGACGGGGCTGTCCGGAGCTGGGTCCCAGCTGGTGGTGGCCGCCGATCCCAGGGACGAAGCGAAGGCGGCAAGACCCGCGCGGGGCACGCCGCCGAACATCGTGAAGGCGCCGCCGGCGTAGAGCGTGTCTCCGCTCACGGCGATGGAAAAAACCGCGTTGTCGGGCTGGGGATTCCACGTGGCGTCGACCGCGCCGCTCGCCGGATCGAGCCGGGCGAGGTTGGCGCGGGCCTGGCCTCCGACGGTGCGGAAGGAACCGGCCGCGTAGATCTTTTCCCCGTCCGCGGCGAGGCTGTAGACGGAGCCGCCCGGACCGGCGTCCGGGTCGAAAGCGGTGAGAAAAGCCGTGCCGCCATCGAGCTCCGTGATCGCGGCGAAAGCCCCCAGGCCGTTGCGCGCCACGTCGTTCAATTTCGTGAAGGCGCCCGCGACGTAGAGGGTGTCGTTCGCCAGCAGCAGGGAAAAGACCGTGGAATCGGCGCCGGGATTCCACGGCAGCAGGGCGCCGGTGGTGGCGTTCATCGCGGCGAGGTATTTGCGCGGTTGGCCGCCGACCATCGTGAAATCACCCGCAATGTAGACGACGTTCCGGGGAACGTCCGTCACCACCGCCTTGACCTCGGTATCCGGCCGGGGGAACTGCGAAAGCACGGTGAAGCCCGCCGCGCGGGCGCCCGGCAGCGCCGCCAACGCCAAAACTCCCCACGCGAACGCTCCGACGACAACCTGCTTGCGCGCTTTCCTCATAATTTCTGGGCATGCTAGCAGGGCGCAAATGGAATGCAAGAAACAGCCCTCCCTTGCCGGGCGCCGGATCGTGGCTTAGCTTTTTCAAAGGAGAAGCCGCCACGCGCGGCGATGCTTTATGGCGAATGCAATGGTCATCGGGATCGGCGGGGTCGGTTCCGTCATCGGGCAGCGGCTTCACGAGTACGATTGCTTCGACCGCATCGTGCTCGCGGACACGGACACGACGTTTGCGAATCAGCTGGCCGCCCGCACGGCGAAGAATCGCTTCGTCGTGGTCCCGGCCGACGCCATGAAGACCGACCAACTCGCCGCCCTCATGCGCGAGCACCGCGTCAAGGTCACCTGCAACGCCTGCACCTGCCAGACGAACCACTCCGTGCTCGAGGCCTGCGTCCGCGCCGGCTCCCACTACCTCGACATGGCCGCCGACATCTATTCCGCGCCCGGCGGGAAACGCGCGGGCAAGAATTCCTTCGAGGCCGAGATCGAGAAATTCAACCAGCGCTTCATCGACGCCGACCTCGCCGCGATCCTGTGCATGGGCATGGACCCCGGCGCGGTGAACGTCTTCGCCCGCTGGGCCATCGACCGCCTCGACACCGCCAGCTCC
Organism: uncultured Chthoniobacterales bacterium; assembly: GCA_964247025.1. Taxonomy (GTDB): domain Bacteria; phylum Verrucomicrobiota; class Verrucomicrobiia; order Chthoniobacterales; family JAATET01; genus JAATET01. Next base: position 14,237 of record CAXTSM010000035.1, on the reverse strand, counting down.
ATCCGCGTGCTCGACGCCGACAACGCCGAGGTGCGCGGCTACCGCTTCGCCGTGCTGTTCTCGCCCGAGACGTTCTTCGAGGAGCTCGGCGCCGTGCCCTATTTCGTCAAGGACGGCCGCGTCACGAGCGGGCGGCCGCTGGAGACCGAGGTCGAGTGGGTGCGCTTTCCCGATCCCATCGGCCTGCGGAAAACCTATGCCGTCGCCCACGAGGAAGGCGTCAGCCTCGGCATCTACCCGCCGTTCGTGGAGAAGGGCGTGCGCTACTCCGTCTTCAAGTATTCCGTGCCCGACAAGGTCGTGAACATCTCGAAATCCCTCGCCCTGCTCAACCTCGACACCTGGAAAAAAATCCGCGTCGACGGCGTCGAGGTCGCCCCCGTGCGCGTCGCCAGCGCCAGCCTGCCGAAGCCCGCCCAGCTCGGCGCCACCGTCGACGGCTACTCCTGCGTCGGCACCGAGGTCCGCGGCACGAAGGACCGCCGGCGCGTCGAATACTTCGTCTACTCCATGGACAGCCACCGCGACACCTACGAAAAATACGGCTACTCGCTCACCCTCGTGCAGACCGGCATCCCCCCCGCCCTCACCGCGCGGCTGCTGATCGAGGGCCGGATCCCCGAGCGCGGCGTCATGATGCCCGAGCACCTCGACCCGGAGGAACTCATGGCGAACTTCTCCCGCGAAGGCCTCCCGATCTTCGTGGAAAAACGCGAGGTCGAGCGCTTGTAGCGCTTATTCCAGCGCATTCCGGGCTTCTCGCAGCAACCCAAAATGCGCGTCCGCCGTCTCGATCTCCGCCCCGTGGGCGAACGCGCAAGCCGCGATCAACAAATCGGATGACGGCACCGGCGTTCCGCTTTGCCGGCATCGAGACCCCAAGGCCCGGGCCAGGCGCCAGACGTCTTCGTTGGTGGGAAGGCAGGGCAGCGTCCTCGTCATTCGAGCGACGTCCCGCTCGTCCTGGGAGCCCGCGACGCCCATCCACAATTCCACGACGACCAGATCGCAGAGCACGGCGTCCCCGCGGCCGAGGATCCCCTTCACCCGGGCCTTGATCGCGGGATCGCCCTTCTGCCTCAAAAAATGAACCAGGCTCGATGTGTCGATCAGCGTCACCAGAGGCCGGCTTTCTCCTGCTCGCGAAGACGCGCCAGTTCCTCCGGCTCCATGAAAGTCGTGGAATTCCCCAGCTCATTCGCCAAGGCCGCCATCTCCGCCCGCCGGGTAAAATCTTCCAATGCCTTCAGCACCACGGCTCGTTTCGTTTTTACCGGAGAAACCGCCAATGCGGCATTCATCAAGGAATCGGGAATATCCAGCGTCGTTTTCATAGGGACGATTCTTTAAATTTATCCATCCGCCCTCTTTTCCACAACGCGAATGATTCCCTCCAATCCCTTGCGCGTGATTGCGGCTTTCTGCGATAGGTAGCGGTTTTCGATGGCCAAAAAAACTCCTAACCCGACGATGAGCGAGGCGCTGGGCGTCCTGCTCCTCGCGACCGGCGTCCTGCTCCTGCTCGCGCTCGTCTCCTACGAGCCGGCCGACGTGCCGTCTTGGGCCTTCTTCAGCTCCGTCGTGCCGCCGAACGCGCCCGTCTCGAACTTCATCGGCATCGTCGGCGTCCTCGTCGCCGGGCTGCTGTATTTCCTCATCGGCGCCGCCGCGTATCTGCTCGCCGTCGTGCTGCTGGGCTTCGGCGCGGGCAAGATGTTTTTCCCCCGCGTGCGCTTCGCCGGCCGCGTCGGCTGGGTCGCGGTCTTCCTGCTCTGCGGCGCCAGCCTGCTGCAGCTCCAGCCCTGGTTCCTCGCCGGCTGGAAGGACATCTTCCACGTCGAGGGACCCGGCGGCTGGTTCGGACTCTGGATCGGCGGCAAGGCCTTCGAAAACGCCCTCGGCTTCGTCGGCGCCAGCATCGTCCTGGGCGGCTTCTACCTCGCGAGCCTCATTCTCGTCTCCGGCTTCCACCCGATTCAATTCGTGAAGCTCTGCCTGCGCCGCGCCCGCGAGGCCGGCGCCGCCCGCCGGGAGCGCCGCCGCGCCAAGCTCGACGCCGACGCCCTCTTCGCCGAGAACCAGCGCGAAATCGAACGCGGCGCCCGCCGGCTCGAGAAAAAAATCCGCCGTCGGCCCGACCCCGAGCCCGTCGAAAAGGTGCCGCCCGAGCGGGCGCCGATTTTTCCCGCGCCCAAGATCATCGACGCCTCCGTCCCCCCGCCGCCGCGCAAGCCCACCCTCGAGGAGCTCAAGGCGGCAAAGAAAAAAGTCGACGCGCCCGCCTTGATCCCCGGCCTGAAGGACCTGCGCCTCGAGAACTACGCGATGCCCTCCCTCGACCTGCTCGACCCCACCGACATCAGCGACCGCGTCGCGGCCGACCCCGCCGAGCTCAAGGCCACGCAGGACATTATCATCGACACGCTCGCGCAGTTCGCGATCACCGTCAGCCCCGGCGACATCACGAAAGGCCCGACCATCACCCGCTTCGAGCTCTACCCCGCGAAGGGCGTCCGCGTGGACCGCATCGTCGCCCTCGAGCGCGACATCGCCCGCGCCACCCGCGCCGAGCGCATCAACATCCTCGCCCCCATTCCCGGCAAGGACACCGTCGGCATCGAGATCGCCAACGCCAACAAGGTGAAGGTCACCCTCCGCGAGCTCTTCGAAAGCGACGCCTGGGTGAACTCGAAGGCCCGCCTCCCGCTCGCCCTCGGCAAGGACGTCTACGGCAACACCATCATCGCGGATCTCGCCGGCATGCCCCATTGCCTCGTCGCCGGCACCACCGGATCGGGCAAGAGCGTCTGCATCAACGCCATCATCGCCAGCCTGCTCTTCCGGTTCACGCCCGAGGAGCTGCGCTTCATCATGATCGACCCGAAAGTCGTCGAGATGCAGCTCTACAACACGCTTCCCCACCTCATCACGCCCGTCGTCACCGAGCCGAAAAAAGTCCTCCTCGCGTTGCGCTGGGTCGTCGACGAAATGGAGACCCGCTACCGCATCATCGCGAAGTGCGGCGTGCGCAACATCGCCTCCTTCAACGCCCGCCCGAAGCCGAAATCCCAGGCCGAGCTCGACGCCGAACAGGACGGCGCCGATCCGTCGTCGCCCGCCCCCGACATCGACGGCCCGGTCGAAATCTCCCTCGACCCCGTCGCCGACCCCCACCCCGACGCCCCCGACATCGACGCCGCCGACAACGAAGCCGTCAACGAGCCCGAACCGCCGATCAAGGTCCCGCGCGACATCGACGAGCTCGTCATCCCCGAGAAGATGCCCTACATCGTCGTCATCATCGACGAGCTCGCGGACCTCATGCAGACCGCCCCCGCCGACGTCGAGTCCGCCGTCGCCCGCATCGCGCAGAAAGCCCGCGCCGCCGGCATCCACCTCATCGTCGCCACGCAGACGCCCCGCGCCGACGTCGTCACCGGCATCATCAAGGCGAACATCCCCAGCCGCGTCGCCTTCCAGGTCGCCAGCAAGATCGACAGCCGCGTCATCCTCGACGAAAACGGCGCGGAGAAACTCCTCGGCCAGGGCGACATGCTCTACCTCCCGCCCGGCACCTCGAAGCTCGTCCGCAGCCAGGGCGTGCTCGTCACCGACGCCGAGATCGGCCGCGTCGTGGAATTCGTCTCCGCGAACGCCGAGCCGCAATTCGAGCCCACCATCCACGCGAAACTCTCCGGCAACGCCCTGCCCGAGGAGGAAATCAGCGACGAGGACGAGGAACTGGTTGAAAAGTGCCTCGAAATCATTAAGCAGGAAGGCAAGGCATCGACGTCGATGCTCCAGCGCCGGTTGCGGTTGGGATACACGCGCGCGGCCCGGGTGGTGGACATCCTCGAGGCGCGCGGCATCCTCGGCCCCAAGGACGGCGCGAAAGACCGCGAAATCCTCATCGACTTGAACTCCACGCCATGAAATCCGCCGCCTCCCAGGGGCAGCTCATGCTCTCCCTCGGCGCGCTGCTTTCCACCGAGCGCGAGCGCCGCGGCATCGCCGTCGAAAAAGCCGCCAAGGAAACCCGCATGCGCCCGCAGCGCATCCGCGACATGGAGGGCGACGACCTCTCCCATTTCACGAATCCGAGCTACGCGCGCATGTTCATCATCGCCTACGCCAAGTATCTCGGCATCCCCATGCAGACGATCCACGATCACCTGCCCGACCGCGGCGAACCCGGCAGCGAAGGCTACCAATACATCAACGCCGCCCCCGACGAGCTCCCCTTGCTGCGCCGCGACCTCGTCTCCCGCCCCCTCCGCCGCGGGTGGCTCCCCGCCATCGTCGTCGTCTCGCTCCTCGGCCTCCTCGCCGTCGCCGCCATCGCCGTCGTCTACATCGTCGTGAACCTCCCGCGCATCGTCCCCTCGCCGGACACCGCCACCCGCGCGGCCCAGCCCGACTCCACCCCGCTCGTCGTGGAAAAGACCATCGTCCTCCAGGATCCCCACCTCGAGAACCTGCCCGCGCCCCAGCCCACCCCCGTCGACCCCGTTGCGCCCTCCGTATTGAATCCCCCGTCCTCCACCGCTCCCGCGAGCTTCACCGAAGACGCCCGCCTCGTCGCGCCGCCCCGCCCCACGCCCGTCGTCGTCATCGGCGGCACCCAGCCCATCCCGCCGGCGAACCTGCAATCCACCGCCCCCTCCGCCAGCCCGGCCGAGGACGAAGACCGCGCCTTCCTCCTCGACTCCGAAGCCGACCAGCGGCCCCCCGCCAACTAGAGGCCCGCCGCCGCCCCACGGCTTGCTTGACCCATGATCTTCGCTCCCGCTCCCCTCATCACCCGCAAGGTCGGCATGATCAGCCTCGGCTGCGCGAAGAATCTCGTCGACGCCGAGGTCATGCTCGGCGATGCCGCCAGCCGCGGTTACGAGATCACCCCGCACGCCGACGACGCCGACGTCATCGTCGTGAACACCTGCGGCTTCATCGACACCGCCAAGCAGGAATCCATCGACGCCATCCTCGACGCCGGCTCGCGCCTCCGCGAAGGCCAGAAGCTCGTCGTGAGCGGCTGCCTTTCCCAACGCTACGCCGGCGAGCTCCGCCACGAGCTGCCCGAGGTCCACGCCTTCATCGGCCTGGACCAGATCGCGCAAGCGGGCGCCATTTTCGATGGCCTCTTCGACCCCGCCCACGACGAGAGCGCGATCAACCTCGTCACCCGCGGCTCGCGCTACATCCCCGACTACACCACCCCGAAGTTCCAGCTCACGCCCGCGCACACCGCCTACGTCAAGATCGCCGAGGGCTGCAACCACCCGTGCAGCTTCTGCGTCATCCCGCAAATGCGCGGCCGCCATCGCAGCCGCACCATCGATTCCGTCGTCCGCGAGACCCGCGAGCGCCTCGCCACCGGCGTGCGCGAGATCAACCTCATCTCGCAGGACACCACCTACTACGGCATGGACCTCTGGGCCGAAAAAGCCTCGCCCACCCAACCGGTCGACTCCTCGCGCGGCCCCACGCTCGTCACGCTGCTCGACGAGCTTGGCGCGCTCGGGAAACCAGGCGACGAATTCTGGATCCGCCTGCTCTACACGCACCCCGCGCACTGGAGCGACGAGCTCATCGCCGCCATCGCGCGGAATCCCCGCGTCACGCCCTACATCGACATGCCGCTCCAGCACATTCACGAGGGCATGCTCGGCGCCATGCGCCGGCAAACCACGCGCCGGCACGTCGAGGACCTCATCCTCCGCCTGCGGGCCGGCATCCCAAACCTCGCCATTCGCACCACCTTCATCGTCGGCTTTCCCGGCGAGACCGAGGAGCACTTCGAGAGCCTCATGGAATTCATCGGGCGCGTGCGCTTCGAGCGGCTCGGCGTCTTCGCCTATTCGCGCGAGGAAGGCAGCCGCGCCGCGAAGATGGCGGACCAGATCCCCACCTCGATCAAGAACCGCCGCCATCGCGCCGCGATGAAGCTCCAGCAAAACATCGCCGCCGAGCTCGCCCACGCGCAGATCGGCCGCACGATCCGCGTCCTCACCGAGACCCCGCGCACCGCCCGCACCGCGCACGACGCCCCCGAGGTCGACTGCAAGGTCATCCTCACGAAAGACGCGCCCACCGGCCAATTCATCGACGTCCGCGTGACGGGCCCGCAAGTCTACGACCTCGTCGCCGAGCCGTTCGTTTGACCGGGATCGAGCAATCGAAAGAATTGAACCGCAAAAAACGCGGAGGACGCAGAAAGGAAAAGAATTTTCCTCCCGTCTCCTCTGCGCTCTCTGCGTCCTCTGCGGTTTAAAAATCCCTCCGCGGTGTCTCAGGCGTGATAGACCGCCCCATCGTCGAACGTCTTCTCCTCCCGCACCGGCCGCGGCCGCGCCTCGCGGTCCAGCTCCTGGTAAAAACAACTCCGGTAGCCCGTGTGGCACGCGCCGCTCGCCTGCTCCACCTCGAAGAGCAGCACGTCCTGGTCGCAATCCTGATACCACCGCACGATCCGCTGCGTGTGCCCGCTCGTCTCGCCCTTGAACCACAGCTTGCCGCGCGACCGGCTCCAATAATGCATCAATCCCGTCGCCATGCTCTTCTCGAGCGACTCCCGGTTCATCCACGCGAACATCAGGATCCGCCCACCCGGCGCCTGGCCCGCCGCCGCCCGGCCCGGCGCGGCCTCCTGCACGATGGCGGGGATCAGGCCATCCGACGTAAACTTGAAATCGAATTCCACGCGCCACCATCCCGTCGCGGTTCCCCTCCCTCAAGCCAATTTCGCCTCCCGCGGGTTGCAACCCGCCCGCGCCGCTGACACAGTGCCCGACGCCATGACCCCGGACGCCGCGCCCCCATCCGACCCTCCCGCCGACCCGAAGTCGCCCGCGCCGCGTTACCGCCACTTCATCGTGCCTCCCGCCACCGTGCGCCTGCCCGTGGACGACATCACCGCCCTGCTTCCCGACGGCGCCTGGATCGGCACCGACGCCGACAAACACCGCGAGCTCGCCCTGCCCACGACGGAGGTCCTCGAGAAAAACTTCCCGCGCATCCGCTTCGCCCGTCTCGCCGACCTGCTTCCCGGCTGCATCCAATCCGTCGCCGACGCGCCCGAATGGATCGTCCTGCCGACCGACCGCATCGCGCTCGCCTACCGGCCCGAGACCCGCCGCGAGTTGATCGCCGACGACGAGCCGAAGGTCGACGCCGCCGGCTCCGACGCGCCGATCCCCGCCTGGAAGCGCATCGGCAAGCCCGTGCTCGCCCCCCCGCCCGAGCCCGCCAAAGAGCGGGAGCCCGCCCCGCCCTCGCTTGGCGAAAGGCGCCTGCCCCCCGAGACGGAAGCCCGCTTCCAGCAGATCTTCATGACCGACGACGCCCTTCCGGTCGCGCGGCTCGTCGAGCTGGCGGGCGCGCTGCCGGGTCTTCAAGGCATCGTCCTCGCGCATGGCGCGACGGCCGTTCGTTCCAGCGACCATCTTGCCCGCATCGACGCCGCCGCGCTCACCGCCGGCGCGACGGACGTCCTGGAAAAAATGGGCGCCAGCTCCGGCCTGCAACTTCGCCCCGCCGTCACGCTCTACGCCGAGTCCGGTCCCGTTTCCTTCCTGCGAAACGGCCCGCTCCACCTCGTCGTCATCCATCGCGAACGCGCCTTCCTCCCCGGCGTCCGCGAAAAACTCGACGCCCTCCTCGAAGCCGTGAACGCCGGCCTCTAGAGCGGTTCTCACGCCGAGACGCAAAGACGCGGAGGATTCTCGAGATCTTTATGGATCTTCATCTCCGCGCCTCTGCGCCCCCGCGGAAGATGATTTCCTAGATCTCCACCTGCTTGCCGATCTCGATCGTGCGGCTGCTCGGCAGGCGGAAGAACTGCGCCGCGTTCTGCGCGTTCTTCGACATCGCGATGAACGCCCCCTCGCGCCAGCGCGACAGCCCCTTGTTCGCGCGGACGAGCGTCTCGCGGCCGAGAAAGAACGTGCTGCGATCCACGTCGATGGGCAGGTCCTGCCTCGACGCCTGCTCGACCACCGCCTGGATCGACGGCACCTCCATGAACCCGAACTTCGCCGCCACCTGATAAAATCCCTCGGGCAGGCTCACGATCGTGAGCTTCTCCCCGTCGGGGACCACCGGCACGCGCGCCGGCGAAATCGTGAGGATGATGTTGCGCTCATGCAGCACGTGGTTGTGCGTGAGGTTGTAGGAGAGCGAGTGCGGCGTGATGTCCGCGGTCGAGGACAGAAAGATCGCCGTGCCCTTCACGCGGTGCGGCCGGAGGGCCGGATTCAGCACGCCGGACATCGCGATGGAATCCACGAAGCACGGCAGCGTCATCGCGTCGGCGATGTGGCTGCGGATGTAGGTGCGGCCCATTTTCCACGTCGTCATGAGGTAGAAAATCACCGCGCCGATGCACAGCGGCAGCCACCCGCCGTGGATCACCTTCAGCAGGTTCGACGAAAAGAACGCGATCTCGATCAACCCGAACACGGCGCACACCCCGACCGCGAGCGGCCGGCTCCAGCCCCATTTCTTCTGCGCGACGACGAAGAACAGGCCCGTCGTCGCCATCATCGTCATCGTCACCGCGATGCCGTAGGCCGCGGCCAGGGCGGAGCTCGAGCGGAAAGCGACGACCAGCGTGATGCAGGCCGTGGCGAGGGCGAAATTGATCGAGGGGATGTAGATGCGTCCAGAAGTCTCGTGGCTCGTGTGCGCGATCTGCATGCGCGGCAGGTAGCCCATCTGCATCGCCGCGGTCGTGAGCGAAAACACGCCCGAGATCAGGCCCTGCGAGGCGATCACGCCCGCGGCCGTCGCGAGCAGCACGAGCGGCAGCGCGGCCCATTCCGGCGCGAGGAGAAAGAACGGGCTGTGCCGCGCGACCGGGTCGGCGAGGACCAGCGCGCCCTGGCCGAGATAGTTCAACATGAGCGCCGGGAGCACGATGCAGTTCCACGCCGTGCGGATCGGGATGCGCCCGAAGTGCCCCATGTCCGCGTAGAGCGTCTCCGCGCCCGTCACCGCCAGCACCACGCTGCCGAGCACCACGGTCGACGTCGCGACGTGATGCACGAGATAATTGACCGCATACCACGGGCTGAACGCCGCAAGCACCTCCGGATGGCGAAACGTCTGGACCGCGCCGAGCAGCCCGATGACCACGAACCACAGGCAAATGATCGGCCCGAAGGCCTTGCCGATGAGGTTCGTCCCGAAGCGCTGCACCGAGAACAGGCCCAGCAAGATCACCGCCGCCAGCGGCACGACGACATGGCCGAGCGCCGGCGAGAAGACCCTCAGGCCCTCCACCGCCGACACGACCGAGATCGCCGGGGTGATCACGCCATCGCCATACAGCAGGGCCGCGCCGAAGACCCCGATGCCCGTCATCAGCATCATGGACCGCGTCACCCCCGCGGCCGGGACATTCGCGGGAAAGGCCAGGTTCAAGAGCGCGAGGATGCCGCCCTCGCCGTGGTTGTCCGCGCGCAGCACGAGCGTCACGTATTTCAGCGACACGACGACGATGAGCGACCAGAGGATCAGCGAAAGGATGCCGAGGGTCGTGTCCGGGGTCACCACCCCGCTGTGCTCGAGGCACTCCTTGAAGGCGTAGAGCGGACTCGTGCCGATGTCGCCGAAAACGACGCCCAGGGCCCCGATCGTGAGGGCGGCGCGGGAGACTTTGGCGTGGTCGGGCTGGTCGGACATGGATGAACGAGGTCACAAGGATACGCCGTTCCCGAAGAAACCGCGCGGCATTCATCCCGTCCCCCGCGCCCTTCTGCCAGCCCGGTCCCGGCGAAGCGATTCAAAAAAACCGGCCGCCCGCCGGATCCCCGGCGCGCCCATCGCTTCTCGGCTCGCGCCTCTGCCGCGCGGTCCTATCCCACGGTCCCACCGTCCGACGGAAGCCGCGCTCCTGACCGGCACGCTCGTGGCGCCGGCGGAGACTCACGGCGGTCGGCCGCTTCAAAGCTCCCCGCCGCGCCGAATCGTGCGGGGGCCGGCCTACTTCTTCTTGGCCGGCGCCTTGGCGGCCGCCTGCTTCGAGGCGACGGCCTGTTTTTTCTTCTGGTCCGCGGCGCTGGATTTGGACGCCTTTTGGGAGGTTTTTTTCTGCGCGGCTTTCGGGGATTTGTCGCCCATGGTCTTTGGATGTTTGGATGGAAGTCCCCGCCGACGGGAATCGTCCCGGGACACCGCGCACTTTCGCCCCAATCCCCGCGTTGTAAAGCCGCACCGTCCGCCGGAGCGAAAAACTTCCGCGCCTCCGCGCCTCCGCCGGTAAACTTTACGCGCAAAGGTTGCTATCCCGCCAAACCGGTGCAAGGTAGCGCCCCCGCATGCAGCACTATCAATCCCTGGGCCTTCGATTCGACGCGACCCCGGAGGAGATCAAGTCCGCCTACCGCCGCCTCGCCGGCGCGCATCACCCGGACCGCGGCGGTTCGCCCGAGGTCTTCCGCCGCATCCAGGCCGCCTACGAGGCGATCGGCGAAGCGAAGAGCCGGCGCGAATACGATGCGACCTGGAGCCGAAAACCGGTGACCTCCGTGCGCGAGACCGCGGGCGAGTTGGTCGCGGACTATTTTGCGAACTGCTGAAAAATTTCTCATGAGCCCCGTCACCGCCGACATTCAGGAAGAGTTCAACGAACAGGTGCAATCCGTCTACCGCCGCACGAAGGGCCGGGCCGAGGCCGAGCGGGAGTTGATCAGCCAAGGCGACGCGCTCCTGGACTCGATCGCCTCCCTCGCCGAGAGCCCGCAGGAATTCCAGGTCTACATCGGCCTCGCCTTCCACCGCCGGTTGCAGTTCGAAAAAAAGGCCCTGCTCGAGCGGCTCATCGTCGCCGCCCCCTGCCCGACCACCGTGCTGGAAAGCCTGCGGATGCAGAAAATGGTCCGCGTCGCCGCCTCGGCGAAGCCCGCCTGGGACGCGCTCTGGGACCGGCAGCCCCACGCCATGTGGAGCGCGATCATCCTGAACTCCCGCGAGCAATCCCGGGTTGCCCACGCGGCGACCGCCGCGGCCGAAGCCACCGAGTCCGACGAGGACGAAACCGACGAGGATGCCGATGACGACAACTGAAAATCCCGCGCCCGAAAATCCCTCCACCGCCCTCGTGCGCGCCGCCCTCGCCCGCGGCGTTTCCGCCGGCGAGAACTCCCTGCTCGCGCTCGCCCGGGACACCGACGATTCCCAGCTCGCGATCATCGTGGGGGAACTGCCCGCCGACGACATCCTCGCGCTCGCCCTCGAGGCCGACATCACGAAGGTCTCCATGGTCCACCTCTTCGCCACGCCCGACCAGATGCTGGCCGCCTTCGAACGCATCGGGTCGAACTGGAGCCAGCTCGCGCGCGTGCCCGCCCCCGAGGATTACTTGATCCGCCGGCAGGACATCGAAGACTTCCTGTGCCCGATGGTCTTCGGCGCTTCGGACGACGTCCGCGCCCGGGAAATGATGCGCGCCTTCCTCACGAAGGAATACGCCGTCGACGCGCTCTACTTCCTCGGCATCGGCCAGAACGGGCGCGAGCAACTGCTCACCCAGGCCGCCACCACGCCGTTCGCCCGCGACAGCTGGCCGCAGCTCTGGGAGCTCGCCTTCGAGATCCAGCCGGGCGCCCGCAAGACGATGCGCGCCCACTTCCAGACCTCCCTCGAGAGCGCGAAGGACGAGGACGGCCTCTTCGCCCGCGACATCCTCAACGAGCTTCAGCGCGCCGCCGCCGCCCTCCAGCCCGCCGCCGCCGCCTCGCCGGACGAATTCGTCGACATCTGATCCGGGAAGCCGGAAACCGTGAATCTGGAAATCAGGCAAACAGGAAATCGAGCAAGTTTCCTTCTCCCTCCGCGTTCTTTGCGCCCTCCGCGGTCTGAATTCCTCCCCTGACATGCAGCTCGCCACCACGGACGACCGCGACCCGCTCACCGCCGCCCTCGCCGCGGCGAAGCGGACCGATCACCCCGACCTCGCCCGCTGGCAGGAAGACCTCGCCGTCCTCACCGCCGAGCTCGCCACGAAATTCTTCGGCACCCGCAGCGTGGAGATGATCCGCTCCGGCCTCGCCATGGCCGTGAAACTGCTCGGCCTCGGCCTGCTCGAACAAACCCGCGGCCTCCCCGACGCGGACGCCTGGATCCGCGCGTTCGAACATCTCGGCCTGAAGGGCGTCACCGGCGCCGCCATAGAGCGCATCAAGACCGTCGCCGTCTTGCCCGAGGCGCCCGTGCTCGAGGGCCTCGAGGAAACCGCTCCCCGCACCCTGCTCCTGCTCGCCACCTCCTGCGCCGACGCGAAGGAAGCCTGGCTTTGGCTCGAAAAACACGCCGAGACCCGCCGCGACTACCTCGGCTCCATCCGCCTCGCGAAATGGCTGCTCACGCAAACGCCCAGCGGCCGCGTGAAGGACCGCCATCTCCGCCACAGCGACGCCGGCGCCGACATGCTGCTCGCCGACGAAGTCATCGACGAAGTCATGGCGAACGTCTGCGGCCTGCCCCGGCCGAAGGACGACCTCGGCCTCATCGAGCCGTGCCCGCTCCCGCCGGCCAAATACGCGGAAGCCCGCGCCGCCTACGACGCCCTCGACGCCCGCCTCGACGAAGGCCTCCGACGCGCCCTGCGCTTCAACGACCGCCCGTGGTTCGACCGCTTCGTCCTGCCAGCGAAGGCGCCCGGGAAAAAGGCCGCCCGCCCGAAGCCGCGGACTTCTCCCCGCCGGGCGGCGAGCGAGCCGACCTGACGGGGCCCGCCGGGACCGCGTTTCGGGGATCGACTTGTCGAGCCATTGAAATATCAACGGGAGAGCTCCCCGCCCCATGCTTTCGTCCCCCCGCGATCCTGCCTCGAAGCGGCCTATTTACCGGTCGCTCTACCTCCAGGTCATCACCGCCATCCTCCTCGGCGTCCTGATCGGCCACTTTTTCCCGTCCGCCGGCGAGGCGATGAAGCCCCTCGGCGACGGCTTCGTCAAGCTCGTCAAAATGATGATCGCGCCCATCATCTTCTGCTCCGTCGTCGTCGGCATCGCCGGCATGGAAGACATGAAGAAAGTCGGGCGCACCGGCGGCCTGGCGCTGCTTTACTTCGAAGGCGTGAGCACCCTCGCCTTGATCGTCGGCCTGGTCATGGTGAACGTCGTGCGGCCCGGCGCGGGCATGAACATCGACCCCGCCCGGCTCGACCCCGCGGCGCTCGCGGCCTACACCGCGCCCGGCCAGCTGGGGACCACGACGGAGTTCCTCCTCGACATCATCCCCGCCACCGTCGTCGGCGCGTTCGCCGGGGGAAACATCCTGCAGGTGCTGCTGTTTTCGCTGCTCTTCGGGTTCGCCCTCCATCGGTTCGGCGGCCGCGGCACGCCCGTCTTCGATCTCGTCGAAAAAGGCGGCAAGCTTTTTTTCGCCATTGTGGGCATGATCATGACGCTGGCGCCGATCGGGGCCTTCGGGGCCATGGCGTTCACGGTCGGCAAATATGGCGCGGGCACCCTCCTGCCGCTGGCCCGGCTCATGGCGGCCTTCTACGGCACGTGCCTCATCTTCATTTTCGTCGTGCTGGGCGCGATCGCCCGCGCGCACGGGTTCAGCATTTGGAAATTCGTCCACTTCATCAAGGAGGAGCTGCTCATCGTGCTCGGCACCTCGTCCTCGGAATCGGTGCTGCCCCGCATGATCGCAAAGCTCGAGGGGCTCGGCGTCGGCCGGTCCACCGTCGGTCTGGTGATCCCCACCGGCTACTCGTTCAACCTGGACGGCACCTCGATCTACCTCACGATGGCGGCGGTTTTCATCGCCCAGGCGACGAACACGCCCCTCGACATCCCGCACCAAATCGCCCTGCTGGCGGTGCTGCTGCTCACGTCGAAAGGGGCCGCGGGCGTCACCGGCAGCGGCTTCATCGTGCTGGCCGCGACGTTGTCCACCGTCAGCCACGTGCCGGTCGCGGGGCTGGCGATCATTCTCGGGATCGACCGCTTCATGTCGGAAGCGCGCGCGTTGACGAATCTCATCGGCAACGGCGTCGCCACGATCGTCGTCGGCAAATGGTGCGGGCAGGTCGACGAGGCCCGGCTGCGCCGACGGCTCGACGGGGAATCCGAAGCGGAAACCGCCCCGCCGCTTTAAAGATCGAGCGGTGAGGAAGCAGCCGCCGCGCGCTTGAGCGAAGAAGGTCGGACAGGCAAAGGCCTTCGTGGGTGCCGCCCCGCTCCGTCGGGGCGCCGGGGGGCGCGTCCCCTCACGCCACACGGCGA
>CAXTSM010000034.1:0-25857 GCA_964247025.1 uncultured Chthoniobacterales bacterium | reverse complement strand
AGCCACCACGCGTCACTTTCTTACGACCGCTTATCCTTTCCATCCATACGCCATCCAGAGAGCACCCGTGATCGGGGTAGCTGAGCTTGGCGTTCGGTCATAATAATTTTATATGAATCGCTATAAAGCAGTCTCGGGCTTTGCTCAAGTAGTAGGGACAAGCTCAGGAGTTATCTCATCTCGCTATGCTGCCGATTTAGCCGCAGGTATAAATCAAAAGACAGCTTTCGTGTTGATTATAGCAGTAGTTTCCTTTTATATTATTTCCAAAGCAACAAATTTCCTATTCGATTTCGCCTTTGATCATATTCGATTTTTGAGACGCATCCTTTTGGGAAGGACATATATAGAAGGAAAATGGTTCGAGATCATATCTCAAGACGATCAAGTTCTCAGTGTAGGTATATCAGAATTTAGACCGGATGGTTATGGCGTTGCATTTTCAGGGGCTGTTTTTGATTTTCAGGGGCATTTAAAGGAAACTTATTGCTCTGATATAGCGGATCTTAATTGGCCCACACTTTGCGTCAAACACAGCAATAAATCAACTCGCAAGGATATTCCTCGTCTAGAAGGATACGGAGAACTTCAGTTCGATTATCGGCCAGGAAAAGCCCTGACCTATAAAGGATTTTTCACACATTTGACGCAGAACATTAGATATGGTGTTGTTGCGACAAAAATAACCGACCCGGATGATCTCGCATGCCTGAATGATTCTAATTTGGCTAAAAGCTATATTCAAAAAAAGGCGCAGCAAACTCTTTTAGTATATAATAGTGAATTGGATCGTCCTACAAAGACTCGCTCTCAAAACACCGAACAAGGCGCTGCAGCTAACCCATAGCCACCTCGCGTCCATTTTCACGAACGATTCATCATTCCGAAAACGCGCCATCTACCTCAACCCGCGCTCGGGGTAGCTGAGCTTGGCGTTAAGAGGGAAGACTCTTCCAAGAGAAAGCAAATCGTTTTTCATTTTGAGAGACCTGTTGCCAACCTTTAGATGCAAAAAGCATCTCTGAAGTTTTTACCCCATTTGCTTTTACCCGCCGCTTGAACATAATTGCTCGGTCACTTTCTTACCATTGCAACCTCGGAGGCAACCCCTTTTCTAGCTTCTCACTCCAGAACCTTACCTCCTAACAAGACGCCGCAGCTAACCCATAGCCGCATCGCGTTATCTTTTACGAACGTTCTCGCATTCTTTCCGCGCATCGTTCAACCTCAACCCGCGCTCGGGGTAGCTGAGCTTGGCGTTGGGCCAATTAATATTTTGAAACTGCTAGCCTCACTTCTTTCGCTGTTCTGTTTTGGCGCATTACCAGCACAAAGTTCTGAAATGCAGTGATATATTCTCCACTGCTCTGCAAAGGAGAATTCTATTGTCAAAGTAAAAATTGATTACGACATTAAAACCTATCAAAAGATTCCTTCAGTCAGTATTTTTAAAGAAAATATTCAGAAGACCCCATCAGCTCAGGATCTGGAGGCTGCTCCATCGCATGCGGTTTTGGAAGTTCACTTTATCCTCAATCAGTGTTTCCGCTGAAGATCGAGGGCTCGAAGTCTCTATAGACATCAAAAGAACTGGGAATAATCCAGCTACCTATCAAAAGACATTTTTTTATTCCTTGGAAGGAACTGAAACATGATGAGTCTGACTCTACACCAACCATCAAAGCGGTTGTCACGTGGAGGAAGGCCCGAGTTCGAATCCGAAGTTATTTTTGACGATTATCGGCAATCTCATCTTGAACCACTTACTGATGCCACACTAAAAATACAGTCCTGACTTTCGAAATTTGACCGACAGTATTACATAGCTCAGCGACTTAAGCGAAAACCGCAAATCTTGAGAAAGATGCGGCGATTAGTGTCAGACTAACACAACTCCAAGACATCGGAGGCAATCGTGTTATAGTTGACACGAACGAAGATGTTGATCGTCTTCGCAAGTTTATTCTAACACAACTTTCAGCCCAAAGGGAATTCGCCATCCATCGCGAAACCGATTACAGGGTATTCGGCCGAGACAACACGGGTTATCGCTCCCTTCATCTTATTTTAAAATCAGGAAAAACGACACTGTTGTCACCATTCTCACACAAAAAGCATCTATGAAGTTTTCACCCTATTTGCTTTTACCCGCCGCTTGAACATAATTGTTCGGTTACTTGGGCTGAAATTTACATTCCGGAACACCGATCGAAATACGTTATACCCGCTACTAGAATCGTCCGATTCGATCTCGTCGTCGACCCAGACGATCGTGATCGCGTTACACCGATATACGAGAGAACATATCGTCCACTCGAAAAAGACGCTGATTAGCCGAACAAGGCGCCGCAGCTAACCCCTAGCCGCGGCGCGTTATCGATTACGACCGTCCGTCCTTTCCATCCACTCGTCATCTGAGTTGGTCGCCTGATCGTGTTAGCTGAGCTAGGCGCTGGGCGGTAAATTTTTGTCTTTCATGGCGCGTCAGATATCCTGCACTCGATGCCGATCGTTTTTCAGAAAGACGGACACAAAATTCTTCTTCTAGAGCAACGATCACGAACCGATTTACATTCACGTTCGAAAGGGCGATGGAGAAGCTGTCTTCAACGTGGATGAAAAACCGACCTACGTGAATCACAAGGCTTAAAAATCGAAGAGTTATCAAAGGCACAAAAACTTGCCGAAAAACCAAGGAGATTATCATTCAAAAGTGGCATGAGCACCTTAATCGATAAAACGGTAATTGCGTCGTTCATTGACGGACACACCGTTATTCGCATGGAAAGCGATGTGAAGATTTGTTTCCCGATTGCCAGAACCCCCGATTCGCAAAGGGAATTGTCTCATAACCCAATAACGTAGAGATTTCGCCCTTTGGGATTCATTGGCCCAATCTTGAGGAAGACCTCACTTTTCGAGAACTTTTAAATGGCGACTACGGACAGCGTCAGAAGGCGTAAGTGCCAAACAAGGCGCTGCCGCTAACCCCAGCTGTCTCGCACTCACCTTTACCAACGTTCCGGCATTCTTTCAACGCACCTTTCAAATTCAACGTGCGCTCAGGATAGCTGAGCTTGAGTCCGTTGGGCAGCAGAATAAAAAACAAGGACACCGTTTAGGTTGGACGACTGGCCCGAGAAAACCGCGAACATTGGATTAGGCGGTATAAATTGAATGCAAATATAAGATCTTTGTCGATGGCCCCCATTTTCAACGTAAAGGAACGTGGGAGCAGAATATTGATTTTTTGGTGCTATTTGATTCCGAGGATCATCCGGTAGCGTGGACCTACAGGGTGTATTCGCCTGCTTTATAAATACAGGCTAATAAAGCGTTGCAGCTAACCCGAGCCGCGGCGCGTTATTTCTCACGACCACCTTTCATTTCCATCCACATCACTCGAGGGCTCGTGCGCCTGATCGGGTAGCTGAGCGGCATTCGACGTCGCTTCCCTTGATTTCAAATCTTTCTGCAACCCTCTCCTTCTCCCGGGCCAAACTCTTTCACGGCCCAGAAGAGGCGCTCACTTCTACCATGACGAACTCTCCTTTCCTGGTTTCCAGATTCCTCCCCGTAACTTTTCCCCTTCCCTCTTCCCGAGATTAAACCCTTCCACGAGCGAGGAGGCGATCATCTCTCACCCCGACGAATTCCCTTCCGCGGCTCCTGGTTCCAGACTCTCCTTTCGCAAACTCCCCTTCCCGCTTTCGATTCTTCCGCAACACAGAGCGGTGGATGCCTTCGACGATCACGCGATCTCCGTCCCGATTTCCTGCTTTTTCCCTCCTTTCCGCTTCTTCACATTTTATTTGAGATTGCGTCTCATTCCCATAGCCTTGCCGCATGACCCGCCGCACTCCGCTCCTTTTCGCGCTTCTCCTCTTCGCCGGTCACTCTGGGTTCGCCGCCGTCGAAAACGTGCTGGGCGTCAAGACCTACCTCGTGTCCGTCGTCACGAAGATGGACGACGCCGCCCACGAGTTCGTGAAAAACGCCCAGGCCTACGCCGCCATCATCGACGCCTCCCAAGGCGACTACGCGAAAGCCTACGCCACAAAAAAAGCCGAAATCGACGCCGTCGTGAAGGCCATGCAGGACAACTACAAAGCGATGGACAGCTACGGCTACGAGACCGTGGAAGGCATCATCGGCGGCGTGGATTCCTTCACGCACTACGACCGCGACCTCGACGCCGGCGGGCCGCAGGCGGCGGGCGCGGAAAACGTCGCGGAAATCAGCCTCACCCTGCGCGACGGGAAAAAAATCGACCAGCAAGGCTGCCTCTTCACCTACATCCTCGAGCCCACCCTCTGGGGCGGCGAACCGCGCTGGATCGTTCCCCTCGACCTCGACGGCAACGGCAAGATTGCCCCGCGCGAATCCCTGCCCAAGGCTGAAGTCATGCTTGCCGCCGCCGAAGACGTCTCCAAGCGCATCGACGCCTTGCTCGCCGACTCGAAGGCCTGGACGCCGACGAACGCCGATTGCGTCGCCGCCATGATCGCGATGACCCCCACGCTTTCCGACTACTTCGAGGATTGGAAGGAATCCCGTTACTCCGACCATCGATCCGGCCGTTTCTTCGCCGTCAGCCGCGTCTCCGACATGCGCGGCATCATGGGCAGCTGCGCCATCATGTATACCGCGGTCGATCCCACCGTCGCCGCGAAGGACGCCGCGCTCGCGAAATCCATCCTGAACGGCTTCAACGGCATCAGTTCCTTCCTCGACAAGATCGACGTCCGCGAGAAATCCAACGAAGTCACGCTTGCCGAGATCGACGAAATGGCCGCCCAAGCCAAGGAGCACACCGCCAAGCTCGTCCCGCAGATCGAGCAGGCCAAGGCGCTCATCGAGAAAAACTGATTCGCGCCTCGTCCTGTCGCGTCCGCCGCCATGCGCCTCCGCCTCATCCTACTCGCCGGCTTTGCCGCCCTCTCGACGACTCGCGCCGACGTGCTCGACGATTCCGCCGCCGCGCAAGGCACCCTCGACGAACTCGCGCTGACCGCCGTCGGTCGACGCCCCGTCGCGATCGCTCCCGCGCAGGAGGCGGCGCTCGAATCCTTCTCCCGCGACCTCCGCTCCCCTGGCGGCCGTGCCCTCTGGAAACAGGCGCTCGCCAGCCTCTCCACCGCCCGCGATCCCGGCGGTGCCGCCCGCGCCACTGGCTCCGCCGACGGCCTGCTCCAGCAAATCCTCGGTCTCGAGATGCTCGCCGCCTACGATTCCGGCGACATCGCCGCCACCCGCGCATGGCGCGCCGCCATCAAGCTCCCGAAGCACGCCAGCGCCGTTGGCGGCATGCTTGCCCTCCAGCGCATCGGCGGCGCCGACGACCAGCGCGCCGAGGTCTCCCGCATGCTCGCCCGCGAGATGCTCGTGTGGCAGGGCAGCCGCGCCCGCGAACGCGCCGATGATCTCCTCCGCCTCGCGAAAGCCGGCCGCGCCACCCCCGAGCTCGTCAACCTCCGCGCCGCCGAGATCGACGCCCTCGGGCAATTCCCTCCCGCCCTGCTCGCCGCCGCGAAGGTCGCCGCCACGCCTGCCGTCGCGATCCCCCTCCCCGCAACCAGCGCCGACGCCATCGCCGCGTGGAAATCCGCCGTCGAGTCCCGCCTGCCCGACCTGCTCTCCGCCGACGAGGTCGAGCGCCAGGAACGCCTCGTCATCAAGCTGCTCCGCGTCATCCCGATGGAATACCGCTCCGGCGTCCGCGACGGCCAGATCACCATTCCCCTCGAATACCGCGAAGCCCTCAGCTTCACCATCCAGGCCGAGCAAGCGCTCGTGGAAATTCGCCCGAACTGGATTCGCACCAAGGCCGCCGCCATGGCCGCGCACGCGTCCGCCGTCGAGGACGGCTTCGCCGCCCTCGAGGAAGCGATCGGCGCAAAAAAGGACTTCGCCGTCGTCGAGCAGCAATGCAAATCCCTCACCGAGCTGCTCCAGGACCGGTTCGGCATCTCGCTGCGCCTCGCCGGCCGCGGCTCCGATGTCGTGCAGGAAACCGCCCTCGAGATTCGTTCCCTCCTCGGCCAATCCCTCCAGGCCGCCCGCAGCGGCCAATGGCGCGAGGCGAACGGCCTCCGCCTCGAGGCCTACACCTCCTTCGACCTCGAGATCGAGAGCCGCGTGCTGCCCCGCGATCCCGGCCTCGCCACGCGCGCCGAACGCAGCTTTCTCGACGGCGGCGCCTCCGGCCCCGGCATCAAGGCCACCCTCGACCAGCGCGCTCCCGGCGCCGAGCTCGACGCGGCCTACGAGCGCACGTTGAAGTCCCTCGACGAATGCGTCGCCCTTCTCCGCGTCGGCCTGTCGCCCACCACCGTCGCCGTCACCGCCTTCACCATCGTGCTGCGCGAGGGCCTTGAGGCCGTCGTCATCCTTGCCGCCCTTCTCGCCGGCCTCCGCGGCGTGGAAAACGCCGCCTCTCGCCGCCAGGTCGGTCTCGGTGCCTGGGCCGCCATCGCCACCTCCGCGATCACCTTCGTCCTCGCCCGCACCGTCATCCAATCCCTCAGCCGCTACGGCGAATCCCTCGAGGCCGTCATCTCGATCCTCGCCGTTTTCATTCTCCTGCTCGTCACGAACTGGGTCTTCCACAAATTCTACTGGACCGGATGGAACGCCCGCCTCCGCGAGCTGAAGGACCAGGCCGCGACCCGCCGCGGCCGGCGTTGGGAATCCCTCGCCATGTGCGGCGTCGGCTTCCTCACGATCTACCGCGAAGGTTTCGAAACGACGCTCTTCATGCAGAGCCTCATCCTCGAGGGCGGTTTCACCGCCGCGCTTATCGGCCTCTTCGCCGGCCTTGCGGTCATCGGCGCCGCCGGCTGGGCCATCTTTACCTGGGGCATGAAGCTACCCTACCGCAAGCTGCTCGTCTGGACGGGCGTGCTTGTCGTCACCATCCTCGCCACCTTCCTCGGCTCGACCGTCCGCCTCTTTCAGACCGTCGGCTGGATGCCCATTCACCCGATCCATGGCCTTGAAATCCCCGCTTGGACGGGCACGTGGCTTGGAATCTATCCGTCGTGGGAAGGCCTGTTGATTCCCCTTCTCGGCTTCGCCTACGTGGCCGGCGCCTGGTTCTACGTCCGCTGGCAAAGCCGCCGCAAACTTGCCGCCACCCAAAATCTCTCCGCTGAAATCAAATCCCAACCCACCCATGCCTAAACTAAAAACCCTTGTCCTTCTCGTCTTCGGCGCGTTCGCCTTCGGCTCCGTCCAGGCACAGGAGCAAACCCTCGCCCCCGCCGTCGTCGACCCCTCCCAGCCCGACCAGGAACCAAGCTGGCTCGGCGGCGACGGCGCGCTGGGGGATTTCGGCGGCTTCCGCTCCAGGCTCCAGGACAAAGGCATCAAGATCTTCGGCGACTATTCCGTCGAGGTGTGGGGCAACACCACCGGCGGCCTCAAGCGCGACGCCGTCTCCACCGGCCTCCTCCAGTTCGGCGCCGAGGCCAATGCCGGGCAGCTCCTCGACGTCGAGGCCCTCAAGCAAACCAGCTTCTACACCCGGTGGCTCTGGCTCTCCGGCCGCGACGCCTCCGAGGACCTCGTCGGCAACTTCCTGACCATCTCGAACATCGCCGGCTTCAATACCTTCCGGAACATCGAGCTCTACGTGCAGCAGGATTTCTGGGCCCACGAGGGCGAGGACGCCCTGCCCGGCCTGCGCGTCCAGGTCGGCCAGCTCGCCGCCGACAGCGAGTTCATCATCTCCGACTTCGGCGGATTCTTCATCAACGGCACCTTCGGCTGGCCCGCCTTCACCTACACGAACCTCCCGAACGGCGGCCCCGGCTACCCCCTTGGTGCTCCCGGCGTGCGCGTTGCCATCACCCCCGTTCCCTGGTTCACCTACCAGGCCGCCGCCTTCCAGGGCGACGTCTTCGCTCAAGACGTGAACCGCGCCGGCTTCCGCTGGCGCCTCCAGGAGGATCAGGGCTACTTCCTCATCAACGAAGCCCAGTTCCGCTGGAACCAGGAAGACGACGAAATGGGCCTCGCCGGGCAACTCAAGTTCGGCGCCTGGTTCCACACCGCCGATTTCGCCGCCGCCGAGGGTGACGACACCTACTGGGGCGACAGCTGCTACTACGCGATCGTCGATCAGCAGCTCTTCCGCGAGCCCGACCAGCAAGTCGCCGCCGACGTCACGGGCAAGGACGGCAAAACCGCGACGCCTCCCGACGGCAAATCCTCCACCGCCAAGTCCTTCAAGGAGCCCGTCGCATTCGAGAAATCCCAACAGGGGCTCGGCTGGTTCGGCCGCGTTTCCTTCCTCCCGCAGGACCGCAACTTCGTCGGCTTCTATTTCGACATCGGCCTCGTCTACACCGGCCTCATCCCCGGCCGCGACGACGACGTGTGCGGCGTCGCGCTCGGCTACGCCGACCTCACCGACGGCGCCGCCCAGTCGATCTCCGACGACGGCTCGCGCGACGTCGGCTACGAGGCCGTCCTCGAAGCCAGCTACGATGTCCAGGTCACCAAATGGCTCCACGTGAAACCCGACCTCCAATACATCATCCGCCCCGGCGGCAGCGGCGACCTCGGCGACGCCCTCGTCCTCGGCGGTCGCGTCTCCGTCATCTTCTGACGTCCGGCGATCGACCCCAAAAGGGCGGTCCTTTTCGCGGGACCGCCCTTTTTCTTTCCCCGAAACGATTTGCCAGCCGGCGTCCGATGCCAGAACCAAAAGAAGAGGCGCACCCTCGAGACTCCTCCGCCCTGCGGCCGTGGCCGCCTCGATGGCCGGATGTCCGTCGCGATCGCCGCCCCGCGCCCCTTCCCACCCGGGATGTCGCGTCGAGCGAACTCGTTCTCCAAGGCGCCCATTGAAATTTCGATTGCGAAATCCGGCCATCGGACGCATGAACAACGAAATCCCTTCGCCATGAAAAAACTCGCTCTTCCCCTCGCCGCGTTGCTGGCATTGCCCGCCGTCGCTCACGCTCACACCGGCGTCGGCGACACCCATGGTTTCTCCCATGGTCTCTCCCACCCGCTCTTCGGCCTCGACCATGAATTGGCCATGATCGCCGTCGGCCTGTGGGCCGCGCAAGTCGGCGGCCGCGCGCTCTGGGCGGTGCCCGCCACCTTCGTTTCCATCATGGCGCTCGGCGGCGCCATGGGCATGATGCACGTGCCCGTTCCTTTCATCGAGCCCGGCATCGCCGCCTCCGTGCTCATCCTCGGGCTGCTGATCGCCTTCGCCGTGCGCCTGCCCCTCGCCGCATCCATCCCTCTGGTCGGACTTTTTGCTGTCTTCCACGGCCATGCCCACGGCGCGGAAATGCCCGAGGACGCCTCGGGTATCGCCTACGCCGTCGGCTTCATGCTCGCCACCGCCACGCTGCACGTCGTGGGAATCGGTTTCGGCATGACGATCCAGCGCTTCACCGCCGCGCCCCTCATCCGCTTCGCGGGTGCCGCCATCGCGGTGGCCGGCGTCTACATCGCGCTGAGCTAGGTTTCCGGCCCCGTCGCTCATCCCGCTTGGCCGCGCGCTCCTCGCCCGCCAGGGCGCGCCTTCGCGCCGGGGAGCGCACCTTTTTTCGACGGTCGTCGCCATCGCGGTGGCTGTCCGTTGCGCGGAGGGAGGGAGCCCCCGCGACGCCCATTACGTGGTCATCATCACCATCTCCGGCGTCGGTCGAGGCCAGGTCGAACCCGTGAACGCGACGACGACGCGCGTCGCCCCGATGCTTCCTCCTAATCCGAAAAAACCTGGCGCCCGCTCTCCGCGACGTAGGTCCGGATCAGCTTCAAGAAACGCATTGCGAATTCCACCGCCTTCTTCCGCCCCACGCCCGGCGTGGCTTCGAAGGCCAGGTCCGAATCCGGGTAATTCCGCGCCATGTGGCGCAGGGTCGCATCCGAAAAAATAATGTAGGCCGGCACGTCCCGCGCGTCCGCGATCTCCCGCCGGAGCCGGCGCAGCTGCTCGAACAACGCGTCGTCGAACGCGAAATCGCCCACCACTTTCTTCCGCGCCCGCTCGACCCGCAGCGCCCGCCGCACGGCGACCGGCCGGCGCGTCTTCAGCGCCTCCAGCCCCTCGTCCGTGAGATCCACCGTCGCGAACTTGTCCTCCGACCTCGCCGCGTAGCCGAGGCGGATCAGGTCCGCCGCGAGCTGCTTCCACCCGTTCGCGTCGAGTTCACGGCCGACGCCATACGTCGGCAACTTGTCGTGACCACGCGCGATCACGCCCTTGGCCTTCGATCCCATCAGCACGTCGACGACGTGGCTCAGCCCGAAGCTCCATCCGCTCGCCTGCCGCACGCGGTAGAGGCACGAGAGAAATTTCTGCGCGGCCACGGTCACGTCGACCTCCTCCGGCGGCGACACGCAGTTGTCGCACGCGCCGCAGTTTTCCTCCGTGAACGTCTCGCCGAAATACCCGAGCAACCCGCGCCGCCGGCACTGGCCGTTCTCGGCGAACTCCGCGATCACGTTGAGCTGCCGCATCGCGGTCTGCCGCTCCTCCTCGGACGGCTTCTCGTCGATCATCCGCTTCTGCTTGAGGATGTCTCCGCGGCTGTAAAGGAGCAGGCAATCCGACGGCAGCCCGTCGCGGCCCGCGCGGCCGGTTTCCTGGTAATAGCTCTCGAGGTTTCGCGGCAGGTCGTAGTGCACCACGAAGCGCACGTTCGGCTTGTTGATCCCCATGCCAAAGGCAATCGTCGCGCAAATTACGCGCACCTCGTCGCGCAGGAACGCCTCTTGGTTCGCCGCCCGCACCCCGCCATCGAGTCCCGCGTGATACGCGCGCGCCGACACGCCGCCGTCGTTCAATTTCTCCGCGACCGATTCCGCCGATTTGCGCGAGAGGCAATACACGATCCCGCTGTCGTGCGGACGCCCGGCCAGAAAATCGGCCAGCTGCTCGAACGCCCCCGCCTTCGGCCGCACGCGGTAGAACAAGTTCGGGCGATTGAAGCTCGCCACGTATTCGCGCGGCTCGCGCAGCCGCAGCCGCTCGACGATGTCGCCCCGCACGCGCCCCGTCGCCGTCGCGGTGAGCGCCATCACCGGCACATCCTTCAGCACGTCGCGCAACTCGGAAAGCCGGCGGTATTCCGGGCGAAAGTCATGCCCCCATTCGCTGATGCAGTGGGCCTCGTCCACCGCGACGAGGGTCACGTTCCACTTTCGCAAATCTTCGAGGAATCCCGACAGCAGCAGCCGCTCGGGCGCGACGTAAAGCAGGCGATACTCTCCCTGGTGCAGCCCGCGGAGCCGGCGGCGCCCTTCCCCGGCCTCGAGCGACGAGTTCAAATACGTCGCCGCCACGCCATTCGCCGTCAGCGCGTCGACCTGATCCTTCATCAGCGCGATAAGCGGGGAGACGACGAGCGTGAGGCCGGGGCGCAGCAGCGCGGGCAACTGGTAACACAGCGATTTTCCGCCGCCGGTCGGCAGGAGCGCGAACACGTCCCGTCCCGCGAGCGCATCGGCCACGATCTCGGCCTGCAGCGGCCGGAACGCGTCGTATCCGAAGACCTCCTTGAGTTTTGCGAGCGGCTGATCCATGTCCGCGAAAGGACTACCGCAATTTCCGCGCGAAGCCCATCCCCGGCTCGAGGTCATGCCCGTCAAGGCTCCGGCACCATTTCCACGATTCGGCTGCCGGAGTCCCGCGCCGAATTCAAGGCCAGATAAATGGCGCCGTCCGGCCCGGGGACCACGTCGCGGATGCGGCCCTCGCCCGAGAGAACGACCTCATCGCCGATGACGTCGCGCCCCTTCACCGTGAGCCGATGCAGCTCCTGCCGACGAAGGCTTCCGGCCAGCAGGCTGCCTTTCCACGAGGGAAACTTGTCCCCTTCGTAAAAGGCGATCGCGCTCACCGCGATCGCGGGCGTCCAATCATGTCGCGGCGCCTCCATTCCCGGCCGCGGCTCCGGCGAGGTCTCCGGGCCGCCATGGTCCTCGACGCCGTTGCTCACGACCGGCCAACCGTAGTTCTTGCCGGCTTCGACGACGTTGATCTCGTCGCCGCCCTGCGGGCCGTGTTCGGATTCCCACAGGACGTTCGTGCCGGGCTGGAAAACGAGACCCTCCGGATTCCGATGCCCGTAGCTCCAGATGGCGGCCAACGGGCCTTCGTTCTTCGGAAAGGGATTGTCCGCCGGGATCCCGCCATCTTCGGCGAGACGGAAAACCTTGCCGTTCGGGCTCGCCAGATCCTGCGCGGTCTCGCTCTGCGCCCGATCGCCGATGCTGAAGAAAAGAAACCCATCCTTGAGGACGATCCGCGTGCCGACATGGTCGCCGCCCGCGGAAAAATACTTCTCGGGCAGGTGGAACAAATCCTGTTGGTCGGTCCATTTTCCCTCGCGGATGCGGCCCCGCATCACCGCGAGCATGCCTTTGGTCCGCCCCGTGAAATCCGCACGTCCTTCCACGTAGGTCAGGTAGATCCAGCCGTTCCGGTCGAAGTCGGGATGCACCGCCACGTCGAGGAGGCCGCAAAGCCCGAAATCCCACACCCTCGGAATGCCGTCGATGCGCGTGGACGCGCCGGGATGGCCGGGGTCGACAACATGCAACTCGCCCTGCTTCTCCGAGTAGATGATTCGTCCGTCGGGCAGGAAGGCAAGCGCCCAGATCTCGTTCGGGGATTCGACGATCGTCTTCAACCGATACGCGTAACCGCCACCGCGAAAAATCCGGTCTTCGGATCCCGGCCGGGGCCGCGCGCGGGCCTCTTTGTCGGCCTCCCGCCTTTTTTCGATCAAAGCCACGAGCGCCTGAATTTCCCCCGGGCTCAACGTTCCACCGTACGCTGGCATGCTCAGGTCGGGAAGCCCCCGGTCGATGACCCGGGTCAATCCCGCCTCCTCGTCGCCGCCGAAATATTTCCAGCGCTCCTTCAACAACGACCCGCCCTTGCCGCCTTCCCACGCGGCGCCATGACAGCTCGCGCAATTCCGTTGGAAAAGCCCGCTCGCCTCGTCGGAGGCCTGCGACCAGGCCGCGGGCCACGAACAAGCAAGCGGCAGGAGAAAAAGAATCGTCCGGCAACTCACGCGATCGCGGCTGAAGAAGAACGCCATGGGGAAAAGGCCTTCCGCTCCCGTCCGCGAATTCCCCGCCTTCGTCAAGGGCATCGCTTCGCCGGATCCGCTCAAAGAACGATCTCGGTGCCGATGCCGGAATTCGTGAAGATTTCCAGCAGCAGGCAGTGCGGAATCTGCCCGCCGATGAGGTGGATTTTCCCCACGCCCGCCTGGAGCGCGCGCACCGCGCTCTCGACCTTCGGGATCATCCCGCCGTCGATCACCTTCGTGTCGATCAGCATCTGCGTCTGCTCGCTGGTGACCGTGGGAATGAGCGTATCCTTCTGCGCGGGGTTGCGCATGATCCCCGGCACGTCGCTCACGAAGATCAGCTTCTGCGCCCTCAACCCGGCGGCAAGGGCGGCCGCGGCCACGTCGGCGTTGATGTTGAGCACCTGCCCTTCCTCGGTCGCGCCAATGGGCGAAATCACCGGCACGACTTCCCGCTTCACCGCCGCGAGCACCTCCGCCGTCACCACCTCGATCGCCTCGCCCACGAACCCAAGATCGGCTTCCGTGCCGTCCGTCTGGCGCTGGAGCGGCAGCCGTCGCGAGATGAACACCGCCTTGCCGGAAAGCCCGAGCGCGTGCCCGCCATGTTCGTGGATCGTGGTGACGATTTCGGGATTGATCTCGCGGTCGAGCGTTTCCTCGACGATCCCCACGGATATGGCGTCCGTCACGCGCAGCCCGTTGAAGAATTGCGGGGACAGCCCGGCCTCGCGCATCTTCGCGGAGATGGCCTTGCCCCCACCGTGCACGATCACGGGATTGATGCCCACGGCCTCCAGGAAAACGACGTCCCGCAGGAGACGCTCGACCTGCTGTTCGTCCTCCATGGCGCTGCCGCCATATTTGATGACGAAAGTCTGCCCGCGGAATTTCTGGATGAAGGGCAGCGCCTCGATGAGGGCTTCCGAACGTTCGGCGGACTGGCGGGAGCGTGGCATCGTCATTCTCCGAGGTTGAACTTCACGTAGGCTTCGGTGAGATCGGTGGTGAAGACCGTGTGGGCGCCGGCGCCGAGCCGCAGGTCCACCGTCACCGTGAACGCCTTCTTCGCCGCGACGGCGCGCAACTTCGCAAAAGATGTTTTCGCCGGCATGCCATTCCGCACGGCGGCCACCTTGTCGTAGTCGATCGAGACCGCGTCGGGATCCACGGCCGCGCCGGAATATCCCACCGCGTCCAGCACGCGGCCCCAATTCGGATCGCCCCCGGCCCACGCGCATTTCGTCAGCGTCGAGTTCGCCACCGCCTCCGCCGCGAGTCGCGCGTCCCAGCCGGATTTCGCACCGCGCACCTCGACCTCGACGAAGCGGCTCACGCCTTCGCCGTCGAGCACGATCTTGTGCGCGAGTTCGAGCGTCACGGCGTCGAGCGCCGCCTGGAAATCCGCCGCGACGGGCCGGCCCCGCACGCCGTTCGAGAGCAGCAGGACGGTGTCGTTCGTGCTCATGTCGCCATCGATCGTGATGCGATTGAACGACCGCTCGACCGCGCCCCGCAACATTCTTTGCAGTTCGACCTTGGCGAATCCCGCGTCCGTCGTGATCACGCACAGCATCGTCGCCATGTTCGGATCGATCATGCCCGCGCCCTTCGCCAGGCCGCCGACGCGAAACTTCCGGCCCTCCGAGACGAATTCGCGGGCGGCCTCCTTGGGAACGGTGTCGCTCGTCATGATGGCGCGGGCGGCGGCCGCGCTCGACTTCGCGTCCAGCTTCGCGGCGAGCGCGAAGATCCCCGCGGTTATTTTCTCGATCGGCAGCGGCACGCCGATGCGGCCCGTCGAGCACACCAGGATTTCCTCCACCTTCGTGCTGAGCGCCCTGGCGACGGTGCCCGCCATGGCGATGGCATCGGCGAACCCCGGCTGTCCCGTGCAGGCGTTCGCGTTCCCGCTGTTCAGGATCACGCCGCGGCAGGTCTTCGCGCGCAGGTGCTTCATCGACGCGAGCACCGGCGCGGCCTTCACCTTGTTGGTCGTGAAAGTCCCCGCCGCCACCGCGGGCACGGCGCTCGCGACGAGCGCCATGTCGTCCCGCGATCCCACCGGGTATTTGATGCCGACGGAAATCGCCGCGGCGGTGAACCCACGGGGCGCGCAGACGCCCCCGGAAATTTTACGAAGTTTGGTCGGCATTAAAAAAGCGCCGTCGTCTCGTCGAAGCCGGCCATGAGGTTGAAATTCTGCACCGCCTGGCCCGCCGCTCCTTTGACGAGATTGTCCTCGGCGCTGAGGAGAATGAGCCGTTTCGCCCGGTCGTCGTGGCGCGCCGCGATATCGCAGAAATTGGTCCCGACCACGTTCTTCGTGTCCGGCAACGCGTCGCGAAACCGCACGAAAGGCTCACCGGCGTAAGCCGCGGCCAGAGCGTCGCCCACCTGGGAAAACTTCACGCCGGCGGCAAGCCTCGCGAAAATCGTCGTGTGAATCCCCCGCGTCATCGGGGCGAGATGCGGCACGAAGGAGATGATCACCGGCCCGCCCGCCGCCGCGCCGAGCTCCTGCTCGATCTCGGAAAGATGCCGGTGCTTGGGCAGTCCATACGCGCGCAAGCTTTCGTTGCATTCCGCGTAGAGCAGGCTTGCGTCGGCCTTCCGGCCGGCCCCGCTCACCCCGCTCGCGCTGGACACGGAAATGTCGCCGGACTCGATCATTTTTCCCCGCAGCAGGGGGATGAGCGGGAGCAGGATGCTGGTGGGGTAACAGCCGGCGGACGCCACCAGCTTCGCCGACCGGATGGCGTCACGATGAAGCTCGGGCAGCCCGTAGACCGCCTCCCCCAGCATCCCCGGGGCGGGATGCGCCCCCCCGTAGAATTCCTCGTAAAGGGACGCGGAGCGAAGCCGAAAATCCGCGCTCAGGTCGATGACCCGCCGCCCCGCTTCGACCAGCGGCCGCGCGAACTCGGACGCCAGCCCATGCGGCAGCGCCAGGAAAAAAAACTCCGCGCCGGTCGCAAGCAACTCATCGACCTTGGAGTCGCAAAAATTCAATCCCTCCATCGCGGGAAGGCCCGCCAGACGCGGAAGAACCTGCCCGACCGCCCGGCCGGCGTGCGTCCGCGAGCTGACCGCGACGATGCGCGCCCCGGGATGCCGGGCGAGCCGGCCGGCCAGTTCTTCACCCGAATAACCGTTGGCCCCGACGATGGCGACTTTGATGGACACGCGGGCACGCTAGCGACGCGGGCTCGCCCAGGCAAGCGAACGGCATCCCCTTCGAAAGCGGCGGATCGAAGAACTCGGGGCGGGTGACGCTTGACCTGCCGGCAAGTCTGCCGTTTACTTCGCTTTCGCGCGGGACTGCCCGCGAGAAACGACGGGCTGTGGCTCAGCTTGGTAGAGCGCTTGAATGGGGTTCAAGAGGTCGTGGGTTCGAATCCCGCCAGCCCGATTATTTATCAGCCTCCGCGGGCCATCCGCGGGGGGGTGCCGCCTCCCCGCCCGGCCATGGATCTCACGCGTGACGACGGGTTGGAACCGTTCGCCACATTTGCTCGCCGGCGCCGATTCGACCGGCATCGTCGAGAAACCACTCCGCCGCACCGGGGCGACGGCGCTTGGACTTCCGGCTCAGCGCGGCCGTGAGCTGCCGTAAATCGGCGCGGCCGTGGGCGACTCACCCGCTGGCAGGCTCGAACACGCTTCCAGGCTGAGGAGACAAAAGGCGGCAAGAGCGGCGAAGAAGAAAAATTTCATGGCCCGGGATTATCTCGTTCCCTTTCCGCAGGCGATGGAAAACCCCTTGTTTTCTCGGGCTCTCCCGAGGCCCGGGACAGTGACATCCCTGACCCCAACGCCAACCCCGCGCGCGAACCACGTGGGTATGAAAACAAAACCCTCTCTATATCTGGCTTCACTGCTCACGGCGGGAGCCCTCCCGTTTTCCGCTTTCGCTCAATCGACGACGTCGGGAAGCCCCAATACAACGGGATCGAGTTTCAGCCCGACCATCGGCGTCAATCCCGCCTCCGGCGACGTGGCTGCTCCGGCGGTCAACACCGGTGGCACCGCCTCCGGGACCGACGGCACCGGTAATGGTAATACCTCCAACGCCACTACGACCAACGGCGTGAATGGGACGAACGGCGTCAATGGCTCCACCGGCGCCGGCGCTTCGGGGACCTCTTCGGCGCAGACGGGTTCGCCCTCGGTCGGCGGCAACCCGACGGACGCAGGCTCGAACTCGACTTCCCCGTCGATGAGCGGACAACCGGCGGCGGCCGGCATGACGGGCTCCGGGGCGAGCAAGTCGGATTCCAACGGCACCAGCTCCACCACGACGGGCGGGACGGGCGCTGGCGTGAGCGGCGGCACCGGAACCAGCACCGGTTCGGGAACGAGCGGTGGAACGGGCACGAGCACCGGCACCGCCACGGGCGGAAACGGTGGCAGCGGAAATAGCGGCGGTTCCGCCAATGGCGGAAGCGCGGGGGGTGCGTCGGGCGGATCCTCCTCCGGTGGATCTTCGGGTGGAGCCGGCGGTGGCGGCCAATAATCCCGGCCGGGCCAAATCTCACGACCACGGTGCGTTCGCGCGCCGTGGTCTTTTTTTTGGCTCGGGGGCTATCTCTCGTTCGTGACCTCCGAGAGCAGGGGGGCGGGCCGACCGAATGCGTGGAGCTGTTCCCGGAGGAATCGCTTGATCTCGTCGACTCCCTCCTCGCGGTCGGCGGAAAGCGGCAGGACCGGCGCCTTGCGCACCGAGCGCTTGAATCTCTTCAAGTTTTCCGCGGCTGGCTCGAGGTCCATTTTGTTCGCGAGCACCGCCCAGGGGCGGGAGCCGAGCGTGGGATCGTAAAGGTCGAGTTCCTTGCGCAGGATCTTGAAGTCCGCGAGCGGATCGCGCCCTTCGCTGCCGGCCATGTCGACCATGAAAAGCAGGACCTCGCATCGGACGATGTGGCGGAGAAATTCGTGGCCGAGCCCCTTGTTGTCGTGCGCGCCTTCGATCAAGCCCGGGATGTCGGCCACGGTGAGCCGCTCGTAATTTTCGAATTCCACCACGCCGACGACGGGATTCAACGTCGTGAAAGGATAGGACGCCACCTTCGGATGAGCGGCGGACAATTTGCCCAGCAGGGTGGACTTTCCGGCGTTTGGAAAACCCACGAGGCCCGCGAAGGCGATGGTGCGCAGCTCGAGCAGGAACCAGCCCTCCTCGCCGTCCTCGGCGGGCTTCGATTGGCGCGGCGCGCGGTTCACCGAGCTCTTGAAATGCGTGTTGCCCTTGCCGCCGCGGCCGCCCTTGCAGAGCACGAATTCCTGCCCGGGCGCGACGAGGTCGCAGAGCAGCTCGCATTCGTCCGCATCGAGCTTTGCGCGCTCGCGGGGCGCCTCGTCGAAATCGAGCGGGTCGCGCACGCGCGGGGTGTGGGACTCCGGCAGCCGGTAGACGAGGGTGCCGGCCGGGACGTTCACGTAGGTGTGGGCGGCGGAGCGTCCGTGCATGTCCTTGCCCTGGCCGTTCGCGCCTTTTTTGGAGCGAATGATGGGCTCGTAGTAAAGGGCGATGAGGTTGTCGGTGTGCGGGTCCGCGCGCAGGATGATGTCGCCGCCGTTGCCACCATCGCCGCCGTCGGGGCCGCCGCGGGGGATGAATTTTTCCCGCCGCATGCTCACGCAGCCGGAGCCACCCGGGCCCGCGATGCCGTGGACGCGGATTTGATCAACGAACTTCATGCGCGGAGATTCTCACGCTTTGCAACTTCGCGGGAATCTATTTCACCAGCGACGCGTAGAGGTCGACCGTCTTTTTGGCGATCGCGTCCCAGCCGAACATCTCTTCCACGCGACGGCGGCCGGCGCGACCGAACTCCCGGCATCTCTCGGGATCGGCCATGAGCTCGTTGATCGCGACGGCCAGGCCGCGGGAAAACGCGTCCGGGTCGACGGGCTCGAACGGGCTGCCGTCCAGCTGCTCGAGCGGGACGAGCGTGCCCGTCTCGCCGGAGACCACGACCTCCCGGATGCCGCCCACCGCGCTGGCGACGACCGCCGTTTCGCAGGCCATTGCCTCGAGGTTGATGATGCCAAACGGCTCGTAAATCGAGGGGCACACGAAGACGCTCGCGTTGCTGTAGAGCTCGATCTTCGTGGGTGTGTCGACCATGTCGTCGATCCAGACCACGCCTTCCCGCCGCGCCTGCGCGGCGGTGACCGCGGACTTCATCTCCCCGGCGATCTCCGGCGTGTCCGGCGCGCCGGCGCAGAGCACGACCTGAAATCCCGGATCGAGATATTGGATCGCGTTGACGAGATGGATGATCCCCTTCTGCCGCGCGATGCGGCCCAGGAACATCACGTAGGGCTGCGCCGGATCGATGCCGAGGCGCTCGAGCGCCGCCTTCGAGTCGGTTTTCCGGTACTCCTCGAGATCGATGCCGTTATAGATGATCGGCACCCGCTCCCCGGGGATGTCGAACAGGCGGAGGATGTCCTCCCGCGTGCCCTGCGAGACGGCGATCACGGCGTCGGCCATCTCCATCGCGGTTTTCTCGAGCCAGCAGGTGAAATCGTAGCCGCCGCCCAGCTGCTCGCGCTTCCAGGGGCGGAGCGGCTCCAGCGAATGGACCGTGATCACGAGGGGGATCCCGTAGTTCAGCTTCGCGAGGATTCCGCCCCAATGCGCATACCACGTATGGCAGTGCACCACGTCGGCGTCGATGTTCGTGGCGTTGAAATCCGTGCATCGCTCGATGGCGCCGAACACGGACCGCAGCGGCTTCGGGCAGGTGAAGCCCGACGCGTCCAGGCCAAATCCCTTCACCGCCGGATTTCCCGCCGGCACGTCCTGCTCGCCGAAGGCACGCACTTCCACGTCGATGAAACGCGCCAGCCCGCGGCTCAGGTAGTCGACGTGCACGCCGGCGCCGCCGTAGATCGCGGGCGGATATTCGTTCGTGAGGAGAAGGGTTTTCATCGACGAAATTACGCGCCGAGCAGCCAGGTCAGCCGGCCGTCGGTCGGCGCCACCGCGGCGCACGGATAGTTCGACTTGCCGCTGAACACTTCGTCGAGAATCGCATCTTTGCCCGCGCTGTTGACGAGGAAGCAGACGTGCCGCGCCGCCTCGAGCAGCGGGTAGGTGAAGGTCAGCCGCCACATGCCCATCTTCGGCACGTAGTTGGCGACGACCAGCCGCTGGCGCTCGGCGAGGGCCGGCGTGCCGGGAAACAACGAGGCGGTGTGCCCGTCGGGTCCCATGCCGAGCAGGATGAGGTCGTGTCGGAAAACGCCGCCGCCCGCGAGCGCCGCCAGGCCGGCCTCGTAGTCCTGCGCGGCCTCCGCCGGATCGATCTCTCCCTTCATCCGCAGGATGTTTTCCGCGGGGATCGGCACGGCGTCGAGGAGCGTGCGCCGGGCCATCAGGAAATTGCTTTGCTCGTCGTCGGGCGGCACGCAGCGCTCGTCGCCGAACGTGATGACGACCCGGCCCCAGTCGAGCGGGCGCTTCGCGAGCGCCTCGAACACGGGCTTGGGCGTGTTTCCCCCGCTGAGGGAGAGGCGGAACGCGCCCCGCGCGGCGAGGGCGTCGCCCGCGGCTTCTTCGATGAGCGCGACCGCGTCGGCCACGAAATCTTTCGAGTGGATGATGTCGGGTTTCATAGGATCACATGAGGCGCGCGGGCATGGTGAATTCCAACCGGCCCGCCCCGGCGCGCAGGCGGGGCAGGTCGATGGCGGTGAGCGAAGCCTTCCGCACGAGCAGGCCGCCGGCGTCCGGGAGCCCGAGGCACGCGGCGATCACGCCGCTGAAATCCGGCTCGTGCCCCACGAGCATGACGTGGTCGAACTTCGCGTAGGCCGCCAGGCCCTCGAAGCAGTCCGCGGGCGACATGCCGCACGCCAGCCACCTTTCCGTGACGATTTCCCGGTCGTCGAGTCGCTTCGAGACGGCCTGCGCCGTCTGCCCGGCGCGCACGACCGGGCTCGTCACGATGACGTCGGGCACGAGGCCGTAGCGCACGCAGAATTTGCCGACCTTGTCCGCCTGCTCGAGGCCCTTGGCGGTAAGCCGGCGGTCGAAGTCGGTGGCGGCCTCGTCCTCGGCGTCGGCGTGACGGAGAAAGTAAAGCAGCATGGCTTACATGCTCATGCCGCCGTCGACGGCGAGCACTTGTCCGGTGATGTAGGCGGCCTCCGCGCTGGAAAGAAACGCGACCGTCGCGGCGATGTCCTCGCCCGCCCCGAAGCGGGCCAGGGGAATCTGCGCCCGCGCGCCCTGGCGGATTTCTTCGGAAAGCACGGACGTCATGTCGGTCTCGATGAAGCCGGGCGCGACCACGTTCACCGTGATGCCGCGGGAGGCGAGCTCGCGCGCGATGCTTTTCGTCATGCCGATGAGACCGGCCTTGCTCGCGGCGTAGTTCGCCTGCCCGGCGAGCCCCATCAACCCGCTTACCGAGCTGATGTTCACGATGCGGCCGCTGCGCCGCTTGACCATCGCGCGAAGCACGGAGCGGGTGAAGTTGAAGGCGCCCTTCAGGTTCGTGTCGAGCACGGCGTCCCAGTCATCGCTCGACATGCGCATGGCCAGCGTGTCGCGCGTGATGCCGGCGTTGTTCACGAGCACGTCGACGCGGCCGAAGTCGGCGAGAATCTGCTCGCCGACCTTCTGCACCGCGTCGAAGTCGGCGACGTCCACCGCGTAGGGCCTTGCCCGGCCGACGTGGTCGGCATCGATCGCGTCGGCGACTTTTTGGGAATTCGACTCGGTCCGGCTGACGACGGCGACCCGCGCGCCCTCCGCGGCGAACCGGCGGGCGATGGCTTCGCCGATCCCGCGACCGGCTCCCGTGACGATGGCGACCTGGTTTTCAAAACGACTCATGACGGGGGATTTCTAACCGCAGGGGCGCGGGGACGCGGAGAATTATTTTCTAAACTTTTGCCCGCGCCGGTTGCGGAGCCCGCGACGCGCGCCTTATATCCCAGGGATGCGCGCCCGTTCCCACGAACTGTTCGAAGCCGCGAAACGCCGCATTCCCGGCGGGGTGAACTCGCCCGTGCGCGCGTTCCGTTCCGTCGGCGGCGATCCGTTCTTCGCGGCGTCGGCCGCCGGCTGCCGCGTTCGCGACGTGGACGGCAACGACTACATCGACTACGTCGGCACGTGGGGACCGGCGATCCTCGGGCACGCGCCTGCTCCGGTGGTCGAGGCCGTGCGGGACGCGGCCGGCCGCGGGCTGAGCTTCGGCATTCCCAACCCGCTCGAGGTGGAAATGGCGGAGACGATCTGTCGCCTCGTTCCGTCGGTTGAAAAAGTGCGCCTCGTCAACAGCGGCACCGAGGCCACCATGAGCGCCGTGCGCCTCGCGCGCGGGTTCACCGGCCGTGATCGCATCGTGAAATTCGAGGGCTGCTATCACGGCCACGTCGACTCGCTGCTCGTGAAGGCCGGCAGCGGCGCGCTCACCCACGGCCGGCCGGACAGCGCCGGCGTGCCCGGCGCGCTGGCGGAACTCACGCTCGCCCTGCCCTTCAACGACCTCCCCGCCGTGCGCGCCATCTTCGCCCGCGAAGGCCGGGAAATCGCCGCGATCATCGTCGAGCCCGTGCCCGCGAACGCCGGCCTCTACCTGCCCGAGCCCGGCTTCCTCGAAGGCCTTCGCGCGGCCTGCGACGAGGCCGGCGCGCTGCTCATCTTCGACGAGGTCATGACCGGCTTCCGCCTCGCCCCGGGTGGCTACCAGGAGCTCTGCGGCGTGCGCCCCGATCTCACCGCGATGGGCAAGGTGATCGGCGGCGGCCTGCCGGTGGGCGCCTTCGGCGGTCGCGCGGACATCATGGATGCGCTCTCGCCCGACGGCCCCGTCTACCAGGCGGGCACGCTGTCGGGCAATCCCCTCGCCCTCGCCGCCGGCCTCGCGCAGCTCCGCGAGCTGGAGCGCCTGGACGGCTGGGCCGCGCTCGAGAAACTCGGCGCTCATTTCGAGAGGGGCGTCCGCGAAGCCATCGCCGGGCGGCCGCTCACGTTCCACCGCATCGGCTCGATGTTTTGCCTGTATTTCACCGCGGGTCCGGTCCGCCGCCTCGCCGACGCCACGCGCTGCGACCGGGAGGCGTTCAACCGATTTTTCCACGCCTGCCTCGACGCCGGCGTCTATTTTGCCCCGTCGCAATTCGAGGCCGGATTTCTCTCCCTCGCTCATACGGACGCCGATCTCGAAAAGACGCTGTCAATCGCGCAAAATGCGCTAGCTTCCTGAATCAACCGTGGATCCTTCAATCGACAACGAGGCGGAAATCGAGCTGGTCCGGAGGATTGGCGACGGAGACCGCGCGAGCTTCGAGCAGTTCTACGATCGTTACGCCGGCATCATTTATTCCACCGCCCTCCGCGTGCTCAACGACATTGCGGACGCCGAGGAGGTCGCGCAGGAGGTCTTCTTCATGATCTGGGAAAAGGCCCCGATGTATGACGCCACGCGCGGCCGGCCGATCACCTGGGCCGTCGCCATGACGCGGAACAAGGCGATCGACCGCATCCGTTCCGTTCAGCGCCGCATCCGTCTTCGGGACGAAGCCGGCGCCGAGATGGACCCTGACGCCTTCGTGCACGAACGCCAGCCGTTCGACGACGTGAACGCCCAGGAGCAAGGCGCGATGGTCCGCTCCGCCGTCCTTCAGCTGAACGCCGAGCAGCGCGAGGTCATCGAGATGGCGTTTTTCAGCGGGCTCACGCAGAACGAAATCGCGCAGCGCCTGAACGAGCCCCTCGGCACCGTGAAGGCGCGCATCCGCCGCGGCATGATGCGCCTTCGCAAGATCGTCGGGCCGGCGGCCTGAGGGCCCACGCGCGTTTCCGCATTGAATCCTGGCGCGAAGTCGTTAGCCGTAACGCCGTGCAATCAAAGGAGCGGATCCGCGTTCGGGCGAAATTTTTCTTCGAGGGGGAAAAGAAGTTTTTCATCAAGGGCGCGACCTACGGCCCGTTCGCGCCGGACGCCGAGGGCGAGCACTTCGGAAATCCGCCGAAGCTCGCGCGGGACCTCGCCATCATGCGCGAGACCGGCATCAATCTCCTGCGCATCTATTACGTGCCGCCGCGCTGGTTCCTCGACGGCTGCGCCGAGGCCGGCATCCGCGTGCTGGTCACCATCCCGTGGGCCGAGCACATCGAGTTCCTCAACAACGCGAAGATCCGCCGCGAAGTCGTCCGCTCCGTGCGCGACGGCGTGAAAAAAAACGCCGGCCATCCCGCGATCTTCGGCTACCTCGTCGGCAACGAGATCCCCACCAGCATGGTCCGCTGGCTCGGCGCGCGGAAGGTCACGGAGTTCGTCGAGGAGCTCATCAACATCGGCCGCGCCGCCGATCCCGCCGCGCTCTATTCCTACGCGAGCTTCCCGCCCACGGAATATTTGCTCCCGCAGAACGTCGATTTCTACACCTTCAACGTCTACCTCCACCGGCAGGAGGATTTCGACCGCTACCTCGCGCGCCTGCAGAACCTCGCCGAGGACCGCCCGCTCGTGATGGGCGAGTTCGGCATGGACACCATCCGCCACCCCGAGGAGGAGCAGGCGGAAATGCTCACCTGGCACATCGAGAGCGTCGTGCGCGGCGGCCTCGCCGGCACCGTGCTCTACGCCTGGACCGACGAATGGTTCCGCGGGGGCAACGAAATCATGGATTGGAACTTCGGCCTCGTGCGGCGCGACCGCACCCCGAAGAAATCCCTCGCCGCCGTGGCCGCCCTCTTCGCCGGCGACGAGCCCATGACGCGCAAGGTCGGCCTCGCAACCTACCCGAAAGTCTCCGTCATCGTCTGCTCCTACAACGGCGCAAAGACGCTCGAGCGCTGCCTCGATTCCCTCAAGGAGGTCGATTATCCGAACTACGAAGTCGTGCTCGTGGACGACGGCTCGAAGGACGACACGCCCGAGATTGCCGCCCGGCATCCGTGGATCCATTACATCCGCCAGGACAACCGGGGCCTCTCCGTCGCGCGCAACGTCGGCGGCTACGCGGCCACCGGCGAGATCCTCGCCTACACGGACTCGGACTGCATGGCCGATCCCGACTGGCTCTACTACCTCGTCCACACGCTCACGAGCGGCGACTACGCCGGCGTCGGCGGGCCGAATATTTCCCCGCCCGCCGAGGATTGGATCCAGGCCTGCGTCAGCGCCGCGCCCGGTGGCCCCAGCCACGTGCTGCTCACCGACGTCGTCGCCGAGCACATTCCCGGCTGCAACATGGCCTTCCACAAATGGGCCTTCGAGAAAGTCGGCGGCTTCGACCCGGAATACCGCAAGGCCGGCGACGACGTCGATTTCTGCTGGCGCCTGCAGACCGAGGGCCAGGTCATCGCCTTCAGCCCGGCCGCGATCGTCTGGCACTACCGCCGCTTCACGCTCCAGGCCTTCCGCCGGCAGCAGGAAGGCTACGGCGAAGCCGAATCGCTCCTCCGCTTCAAGCACCTCGTCTTCTTCGGCCCCACCGGCACCGCGAAATGGCGCGGCCAGATCTACGGCGCCCCGCGCTTCACGTGGCTCATCAACAAACCCGTCATCTACCACGGCGTCTTCGGCGAGGGCCTCTTCCAATGCATCTACCCGACGCCCCAATCGGAGATCGCCGCCTACGTCAGCAGCATCGAGTGGGTCGTGCTCTCGGCCGCGATTTTTCTCGCGTCCATCCCGCTCCCCTTCCTGCGCATCGTGCCCTACCTCATGTTCGGCGCCACCCTGCTCGTCGCCCTCAGCTACATGATCCACGCGAAGCTCGAGCCGCGGTTCGACACCATCCGCGCGCGCCTGCT
>CAXTSM010000033.1:0-28456 GCA_964247025.1 uncultured Chthoniobacterales bacterium | reverse complement strand
CTCGAGGAGGACGTCGCCAAGAGCTTCCACCTGGAGAGCGGCACGGGCATCGATTTCAACCGCGCCGGGACGCCGCTCATGGAGATCGTGTCGGAGGCGGAGATCGCCTCGGCGGAGGAGGCGTTCGCCTACCTCACCGTGCTGCAGCAGGTCATGATCTACGGCGGCGTGAGCGACGCCGACATGGAGAAGGGCCAGTTGCGCTGCGACGTGAACGTCTCCGTGCGGCCCGCGGGAACGACCGGGTGGGGCACGAAGATCGAGCTGAAAAATCTCAATTCGATCAGCGGCGTGCGGCGGGCGTTGCTCTTCGAGGTCCCGCGCCAGATCGGCGTGCTCGAAAATGGCGGCAAACTCGATCAGGAGACGCGCCGCTGGGATGACGCGACCGGTGAGACGGTGCTGATGCGCATCAAGGAATCCGCGCACGATTACCGGTATTTTCCCGATCCGGATCTGCTGCCCGTGCGCACCGGGGAGCTCGTCGCCGCGGCCCGCGAGCGCCTGCCGGAGCTCCCCTGGGACAAGCGCGCACGCTTCGTCGCGGATTACGGGGTGAGCGACTACGACGCCGGCGTGCTGGCCAACGATCTCGATCTCGCCGCGTATTTCGAGACCGCCGCCAAGGGCGCGAGGAAGCCGAAGAACGTGGCGAACTGGATCCTCAACGATCTTCAGAGCACGCTTTCCGCGCAGAGCGTGGCGATCGGCGATTGCCCGATCCCGCCGGCCGCGCTGGACGAGCTGGTGAACCTCATCGAGACCGGCACGATCAACGGCAAGCAGGGCAAGGAGGTCTTCGCCGAGATGTTCGCGACGAAAAAAGCGGCCGCCGCGATCGTGAAGGAACGGGGCCTCGAGCAGGTCAGCGACACGGGGGCGATCGAGGCGTTTTGCGACGAGGTCATCGCGGCGAATCCCGGACCGGCGGCGGATTTCCGCGCGGGCAAGGAAGCGGCCCTGAACTTCCTCAAGGGCCAGGTGATGAAGCTCTCGAAAGGCAAGGCAAACCCCGGGCTCGCCGGGGAAATCCTCGCGAAGAAGCTTTCCTAGGGCCGGTCATCCCAACCCGAAGATCGTTCCCGCCGCCCTTCGTCGGAGGAACGCGTCCAGGGCCGTTTCTTTGTCGCCAGGGCGCCCCGACGGAGCGGGGCGACCACGAGGCCTTTGACGTGCTCGAGGCGGAAGTCTTCGTAGCCACGGATCGACGTTCAGATTGCGCGGCCGGCCATTCGTCTGTCGCCCCTCTCGCTATCGATTCATTTAACGCTCGAGGGTGAACGTCACCGCGCCGGAATAGCGGCCCTTTGCCGTGCTCCATTGGCCCGCGGGGCCGGACTGCGGAGCGGCGGAAAACTTCGAGCCGATGCCGGGGATGGCCTGCAGGAACGAGAGATTTCCCGCGGGAAACGACACGGTCGTATTCGGGTGGCTGATGCGTGGCGTGGAGACGCGGAGGTACGTGCCGGCGGAGAGATTTTCCATCGTGAGCCGGCCGGCGGTGGTGCCGAGCTGCGCCCAATCGACGGCCTTGAAAAAGCCTTCGAATTCCGGGTAGGCCCAGGTCTCGCCGGGCTGCGCGTCGGCGCGCGTGGTCTCGTGCACGCCCAGCGTCGGGCCGCGCAGGCGATTTTTCCAGACGCGGAACGGACCGTCCCCGCGCCAGCGAAGCTTGGTCATCGAGTCTTCGGGAAGATCGAAGGTGATCCCGTGATAACAAAACGTGCCGTCGAGCGAGTAGTCGTAGGTCAGCCGCAGCGCGCCGCTCGAGCCCAGGCTCCAGCGGAAGCGATCCAGCCCGGAGGAGGCCGCGCTTTCGATCCACGCCTGCCGTTCGCCGGTCATCAGGTCCTGCGCGACGCCGCTGGTGACCTTGGCCGGTTTCGTCGGGATCTCGGGAAAGCGGGCCGCCTCGAAGCCGAGGCGAAGATCTTTCACCTTGGCGGGATGGCCATCGGACCCCCGGAGCTTCGAGAGCCGGACGGCGGCGATCGTCTGCGGCGGGAACTCATAGCGCTTGTGGTCGCTGTCGCGACGGACGGAATCGAAGAGCGTTTTCCAGGTCCGGCCATCGGGCGAAATCTCGAGCCGGAATCCGGCGAGGGCCACCTCGCGCGGGTAGTCGAGTTCCACCTCGAGCAGGTTCGCGGTCCGCGGTTGGTCGGGCCGGAAAATCAGGGAATCGGGAGCGTCTTCGCGCTTTCCGTCGAGCCACTTGGTTTCCCCGCCGGGCGGGCGCGCGAAGGCGAGGCGCGGGCCGTTGCCGAGAGGAGACGCCAGGCCGCCGCGCTGCAGCGAGCGGAGAAGGCCGGTCGCGGCGTCGAAGGTGGCCGTCGTGTCGCCGGCGCGGAGGCGGATCTCGCCGCCGGCCGTTTCGACCTGCGGCGCGGGGCCGGCCTTCGGCGGAATCCTTGGCGGCGGCGGCGCCGGGATCGCCCATGTCCAGGTCCAGAGTTCCTTCCGGTCGGGGCCGAGCGCGGTGATGGAAAGCGCGTCGGCCTGCCGCCAGTTCACCGGCAGGGGAATCTTCAGCTCTCCGCTCGCCCGCGGGGCGACGTCGGGCAGGGCGGCGGTTCCCTGGACGAGGACCTTCGGCGCCGTGCCGGACTCGGCCGGACCCGGGAAGCGCAGCAGGCGCAGGGTGAGGCCGCATTGCGCGAGGGAGGTGAAGTCGTAGCCGTTGTGCACGACGAGCTTGCCGGCGAACTTTGCGTCGAGCGTCGGCGGATCGATTTGCACGGGCGAAAAAACGTCTCGGATCGTCTCGAAGCTTCCCTCCTTCTCGTGATGCGGTCCGACCACGCCGTCCGGGGCGAACGTGCCGAAGACATCCACGCGTCCGCCTTCGTCCGTGCGCGCGATGCCCTCGTCGGCGAGCACCCAGATGAAGCCGCCGGCGCCGAAGGGCGAGGCGGAAAGGGCGCGCCAATAATCCTCGAGGCCGGCGCCGCCGCCGCCGTCGTAGAGACCGTGGAGCATCTCGGTCGGCATCACGAGATTCGGCCCGGCGAGGATTTTTTCCAGGTCGCGGTAGCCGGGATAATGCTGCGTGTTGATCCCGTTGAATAGCTCCCAGGGGTGGAGCACGAGGCGATTCTGCGGATCGTAGAGGGCAAATTCCCCGTCGACCTCGCGGTTCCAGCCGCCTTCGTTTCCGTTGTCCCAGAAGAGGATGCTCGGGTGATTCACGTCGCGGGTGACCGTCTCGCGCACGAGCCGGCGGCCGACGTCGGCGTCGTGCGAGGCCTGCCAGCCGCTGACCTCGTCGATGACGTAGAGCCCGAGCTCGTCGCACGCTTCCAGGAACGCGACGTCCGGCGGGTAGTGCGTCATGCGGACCGCATTCATGTTCATGGCCTTGATCAGACGCGCGTCCTCGTAGCATTCCTCGCGGCTGAGCGCGCGGGCGGTCCCGGGACGGAAGCTGTGCCGGCCGATCCCCTTCAGGAGAATGCGCCGGCCGTTCAGGAAAAGTCCCTGGCCGACGCGCGCCTCGATGCTGCGGAAACCGAAGCGCTCGGTGACGACGTGCAGCGTTTCGCCGCCCTTGCGCAGCGAGAGGCGCAGCTGGTAGAGGCGGGGCGTCTCGGCGCTCCAGAGCCGGGGGGAGGGAACGCGGCCCGCGACCGACAGGCGGCCCGTGCCGCCGCCGGGCATCTTCGCCGTGAACGGTCCGCCGACGGCGTGGCCGGCGTCGTCGAGCACCTGCGCCTCGAGCCGGTCGGCCTCGCGCACGGAGCCGAGCGTGACGTCGGCGGTGAACGTGCCGTCGGCTCGCGCGTCGATCGCGGCGTGCTCGATGGATTGAGCCGGCAGGGCCTCGAGAAAGACGGGACGAAAAATTCCGCCGAAGACCCAGTAGTCGCCGCCGCGTTCCGCGCGCTCGGTCCGGGCGTTCGACGAGACCTTGGCGACGTCGACCTCCAGCTGGTTTTCCCCGCCGACTTCGACCCGTCCGGTGATGTCGTAGCGGAAGCGGTAGAACCCGCCCTGGTGCACCGGGCCCGCCGATTGGCCGTTCACCTTCACGGAAGTGTCCGTCATGGCCCCGTCGAAGACGATCCAGATACGCCGGTCCTTCCATTGGGCGGGAATCTTGAAGCGCAACCGGTAGAGGCCGTGCTCGTCGGATTTCCGCCGCGGATCCTGGCCGTAATCATAGGCGCCGAAGCCGTGCTGCTCCCAATTCGACGGGACGGGAATCGTGGTCGATTCCCCCGCGCGCCGCCCGCCGGTCACCTGGAATTCCCAGGGCACGGCGTCCTTCGTGTCGTGGCCGGAAAGAAAGATCTGTTCCGTCCGCGGCTCGGCGGCTGACAGGTTCGAAAGCAGGGCGGCGGCGAAAAAGAGCGGGAGGCGGTAGGTCATGGGGAGAACCGGGGGGCAGCGGCATCGTGAGTTGCCGGCCGGCGGCGGGGAAGCCGAAAGACGGGCTGAGATCGAACGTTCCCGCGCATCGGCGGTCAGAAGGCACACAA
This sequence comes from uncultured Chthoniobacterales bacterium, assembly GCA_964247025.1. Lineage (GTDB taxonomy): Bacteria > Verrucomicrobiota > Verrucomicrobiia > Chthoniobacterales > JAATET01 > JAATET01. The sequence goes on along the minus strand of CAXTSM010000033.1, from coordinate 23,978 downwards.
GCATTTTGAGTCCCCACGATTTCGTTTTTCTGGATGCCTCCGGCCGCCGCTGGCCGCGGTTACGCCTGCTCGGGAGAGTCTCGGCATTCGTGGCGTTCGTCGGCGTGGCGATCTTCATCTCCACGCTCATCGTCGATCCGCCGCTGCCGGCGCGGTTGCGGGACATGAAGCGGCAGATTCGTTCCGAGCAGCACGCGAATCCCGTGGCCCAGGCCAACCCGCCGCAAAGCACGTGGCTGACTTATTACGGGGCGAACCGCGCGAAGCTCGACCAGCTTGCGGCCGGCCAGCAGAAAAAACGTCCCGCCGTGGACCAGGACGGAGCGCAGGTCCGGGCCGGATTTTTCGTGGGCTGGGACGAGGAAAGTTTTCGCTCGCTGACTCGGCACGCCTCGCAGCTGACGCACGTTTGTCCGGAGGCGATGCGCCTCCTGGACGTCGAGGGCACGCTGGAGGTCACGCCCAACGAGCGGCTGGAGCGATTCGCCAGGATCAGCGGGCTGAAGATCGTGCCGGTGCTCACGAATCTGGGCGACGAGGGCTGGGAGCCCGAGGCGGTGGAGTCTCTGGCCTTCGGCCCGGCGGCGCCGCGCGAGAAATTCGTCGGCACGCTTCGCGCCAAACTCGCCGGGATGGGGGCGGCGGGCGTGATGATCGATTGGGAGCAGCTCGATCCCTCCTACAAGCCGCAGCTGACCGCGCTGTTCTCGGAAATATCCCGGGGCCTGCGCGACGACGGGCGCGAACTCTGGCTGGCCGTCCCGCTCGGGGAGGAGTTGAACCAATACGACCTGGAGGCGCTGGGCGACGTGGTCGATCGTTTCGTCCTGCAGCTGCACGACGAGACCGGCGACGACGACGAGGAGCCGGGCCCGATCGCCTCGCAGGAATGGTTCGAAGGGTGGCTGAACCTCGTGACGTCCTACGGCGATCCCGACCAATGGATCGTGGATCTCGGCAACTACGGATACGATTGGACGAAGGGCGAGGCCAAGGCGCAGACGATTTCCTTCGTGGATGCGATGAGCCGCGCGCGCTACGCCGAGCCCGACGACGTCGCGGTGGAGCCGCCTTATTTCAACCCGACGTTTTCCTACGTGGACTCGGGCTTCGAGCACAGCGTGTGGTTCCTGGACGCCGCGACATTCCTGAACGAGCTGCGCGCGACGCAGGCCAAGGGCGCGGGCGGATTCATGGTCAACCGACTCGGCTCGGAGGATCCGCAGATCTGGGACGCAATGCGGATCGCGGACGCGGAGAGATTGAGGGCCGCCGACCTCGCTCCGCTGGCGGCGATGCCGAGCGGCCCCATCATCAGCCACCTGGGCCGCGGGGACGTCGTCTCGATCGAGAACGACCAGCAGCCGGGCAAGCGGGAGTTCTCCCTGCGCCCGGATGGCCGCGTCTCCGAGCACTACGACGACTTTCCGTTTTATCCCACGATCTACCACAAGGGCGCGGGCGGCGGGCGGCGATTCGCGCTGACGTTCGACGACGGGCCGGACCCGACCTGGACCCCGCGGATCCTCGACGTGCTCAAGGCCCGCCACGTGCAGGCGACGTTTTTCCTGATCGGCCAGAACGCGGAGGAGCATCCCGCGCTCGTCCGGAGAATCCTGGCGGAAGGGCATGAAATCGGCAGCCACACCTACACCCATCCGAATCTCGGGCTGGCATCCCCGGAGCAGGTGAAGCTCGAGCTGAACGCGACGCAGCGCCTCATCGAGGCGGAAACGGGCCGCTCGACCACGCTCTTCCGGCCGCCTTACGACGCCGATTCCGAACCGACGGACATCGCGCAGCTCCAGCCGCTCGACATCGCGGACCGGATGAACTACGTGACGGTGCTCGAGTCCATCGATCCCGAGGATTGGGACCGGCCCGGCGCCGACGAGATCGTGCGGCGGGTCAAGGACCAGGTCGACAACGGCACGAATATTCTCCTGCACGACGCGGGCGGCAATCGGGAGCAGACCCTGGAAGCGCTGCCGAAGATCCTCGACGTGATCGAGGAGCGCGGCGCCCGGGTGGTGCCGCTGCACGAGCTGCTCGGCACGACGCGCGCGAACCTGATGCCGGCGCTCCCCGGATCGCGGTTCTCCTTCGAGCGGCTGGCCAGCCGGCTGGGGTTCGACGCGCTTTATTGGACGGAGCAGGTTTTCTGGGCGTTCGTGATGACCGCCATGGTGCTCGTGGCGGGGCGCACCGGCCTCGTGTTGTTCCTGGCCTTCGGGCACCGCCGCCGGGAGCGCAAGCTTTCGCGCCCGGCCTTCGCCCCGCCGATCAGCGTGCTGATCCCGGCCTACAACGAGGGCAAGGTGATCGCCGACACGCTGCGCTCGGTGCTGTCGACCGATTACGCCAGCGAGGTCGAGGTCATCGTCGTGGACGACGGCTCGAGCGACGACACGCTGGCGGCGGCCCGGGCCGTGGCCGCGGCGGATCCGCGCGTGCGGGTGATCGGCCAGATGAACCAGGGAAAGGCCGGCGCGCTGCAGCGGGCTTTTCTCGAGGCCACGCACGAGATCGTGGTGTTCATCGACGCGGATACGCGCATCGTGGCCGACGCTTTTTCCCAGCTCGTCGCGCCGTTGATCGACAGGAAAGTCGGCGCGGTTTCGGGCCACGCGCGGGTGGGAAATCGCCGGACGTTCGTCGCGCGCTGCCAGGATCTGGAATACATCTGCGGCTTCAATCTCGACCGCCGGGCCTACGCGGTCTGGGACTGCATCACCGTGGCGCCGGGGGCGATCAGCGCGTTCCGACGGTTTGCCATCGTCTCGGCGGGCGGGTTCAGCCGCGACACCCTGGCGGAGGACACGGACCTGACGCTGTCGGTCCATCGGGCGGGCTACCGCGTGGATTACGTGCCGGGGGCGGTGGCGTGGACCGAGGCGCCGGAGACGGTGGCAACGCTGGCGCGGCAGCGGTTCCGCTGGGCGTTCGGCACGCTGCAGAGCATCTGGAAGCATCGCGATCTCACGTTTTCGCGCCGCGCGCCGGGATTGGGATGGTTCAGCCTGCCGAGCGTGTGGTTTTTCCAGCTCGTGCTGGTGGCGTTCGCGCCGCTGATCGACGTGCTGTTTCTCCATTCCGTGATCGTGGAAAGACAGATCGCGGTGCTGCCGTATTTCCTTGCCTTCATCGGGTGCGATCTCGCGCTGGCGCTCGCGGCGTGCGGGATGGAGCGCGAGCCGTGGCGCACGGCGTTTCGCATCCTCCCGATGCGGTTCATCTATCGCCCGCTGCTGAGCTTCGTGGTCTGGCGGGCGATCCTCCGCGCGCTCAAGGGAGCGGTGGTCGAGTGGGGCAAGCTGGACCGCACGGCGAGCGTGGTGGAGGCAAGCCGATGAAGCTCCGGGGAGCGGCTTTGATCCTGGCCCTGCTCGCGATGCGGACGCACGCGGTGGAGGAGCTTGCGGTGCCGGCGCAGGGAGCCTACCTCGGGGCGTTCGTGGATTTCGGGGACACGGAGGACAAGGTCACGGTGCCGGCGATCGAGCATTTCGAGACGCTGATCGACAAGCACGTGGCGATCGTGGCGTCGTCGAGTTACTGGGGCGAACAATCGTTTCCCGCCGCGAACCTCGATCTCATCGCCCGTCACGGGGCCGTGCCATTGGTTTTCTGGTCGCCGTGGGATCGGCCTTACGACCAGCTCAAGGGACCCGACCGATTCGGCCTGGACGCGATCCTGGCCGGGAAATGGGACGCCTACATCGACCGGTGGGCGGCGGGGGCGAAGGCGTTTGGCCGGCCTTTCCTGGTTTCGTTTTGCAACGAGATGAACGGCGACTGGTTCCCGTGGTCAGGCTGTTATTACGGCGGGTCCATCCCGCCGCCGACGGTCGGGGTGTCCGTGCCGGTGGCTGGTTCCCGCGCGCTGCCGGGCGGCGGTTTCGCGGGGCCGGAGACGTTCAAGCGCGCCTGGCGCCACGTCGTGGATCGCGTGCGCGCGCATGGCGGGACGAACGTGCTCTGGGTCTTCCACGTGAACAACTATTCCGATCCGCAGGAAAAGTGGAACGCGGTGGCGGAATACTACCCGGGTGCGCGATACGTGGATTGGCTTGGGCTGAGCATCTACGGCAAGCAGGAGCGGTTCCAGGATCACTGGATGGACTTCGACGAGGACCTGCTCGAGGAACCTTACGCCACCCTGGGCGCGGTGGACGCGACGAAGCCGATCATCGTGGCGGAGTTCGGCGTGGGCGAGTTTCCCGACCTTGGGGACAAGGCGAAATGGATCGCGCACGCGTTTGCGTCGATGTCCTCGCCGGCTTATTCCCGGGTGAAGGCCGCGGTCTACTGGCACGAACGCTGGCAGAACGTGGACGGCAGCTACAGCAACCTGCGGGTGAATTCCTCCCGCGAAACGCTCGACGCGTTTCGGGCGGGCGTGCGGGGCGACTATTGGCTGGGCGCGCCGATGTGGGAGCCTCGACGCTAATCGGCGGAGCGAACGACGACGGTGGCATGCGGGGGAAGGGGCGCGTCGAGGCTCGCGCCGGCCGAGGCGAGCGCCACGTTCCAATTCCCCGGGGGTAGCGGAACGGACCGCGCCTCGTCGGCGAGGTTGAACGCGGCCACGAGATTGCCCCGGCGGAGCGTGAGCCAGCGGGCGGTTTCGTCGAATTCGACCTCGGCGGGCGTGCCCGGGGGAATGGCGCGCCGGAGCGCGATGAGCTGCCGATACCAGGAAAGAAAATCCTGATGCGCCGGCTCGTCGAGCTCGGCCCAGCTGAGCTTCGAGCGGCGGAATGTCTCCGGCGACTGCGGGTCGGGAACTTCGTCACCCCAGGCGAACTTCTCGAATTCCTTTCGCCGCCCCTCGGTGACGAGACGGCCGAGCTCGTCGTGGTGCTCGCTGAAAAACTGAAAGGGCGTGGAGGCATTCCATTCCTCGCCCATGAACAGCAGGGGGACGAAGGGGCCGAGGATCACGAAGGCCGGCGCCATCTTGGCGAGGCCTTCATCGAGCAGATGGCCGAGGCGTTCGCCGAAGGCGCGGTTGCCGACCTGGTCGTGATTTTGCGAGCAGACCACGAGCTGGTCCGGCCGCACGTCGGCGGGCGGGCGGCCCTGCACGCGGCGCCGGAGGCCGGAGTAGATGCCGTCGTAAACGTAGCCTTGGCGAAGCGCCTTCGCGAGCGCGGCGAGGGGACCGAAGTCGACGTAGTAGCCGCTGCGTTCCCCGGTGAGGGCCGAGTGGACGGCGTGATGGAAATCGTCGCACCAATGGGCGTCGAGGCCGTAGCCGCCGCGGGCGACGGGGTGGACGAGCCGGGGATTGTTCGTGTCGTTTTCGACCGTGATCACGAGCCGGCGGCCGACCTCGCGCGAGAGTTCGGCGACGCGGGCGGCGATCTCCTCGAGGAAGTGGATCGCGTTGTAGTCGATGATGCGATCGACGGCGTCCATGCGGAGGCCGTCGAAGTGGTAATCGCGCAGCCACATCAGGGCGTTGTCGATGAAGAAGGCGCGCACGCCCGGCGAGTCGGCGTCTTCGACGTTCACGCCGTCGCCCCACGGGGTCTTGAAGTGCGAGGTAAAGTAAGGGCCGAACTGCGGGGCGTAGTTGCCGTCGGGTCCGAAGTGGTTATAGACCACGTCGATCAGCACGGCGAGACCGTGCGCGTGCGCGGCCTGGACGAATCGCCGGAGATCGTCGGGCGTGCCGTAATCGGGATGGGGCGCGTAAAGGGCGACGCCGTCGTAGCCCCAGCCGCGCGAGCCGGCGTAGGTGTTGATCGGCAGGATTTCGATGTGCGTGACGCCGAGGTCGCGCAGGTATTCGAACCGGCGGGCCGCGCCCTGGTAGGTGCCTTCGGCGCTGAACGTGCCGACGTGCATTTCGTAAATCACCGCATCGGCCAGCGGCGGGGCGTCGAAGTCTCCGTCGGTCCAGGAGAACACCGCGTGATCGACGACCTCGGACGGGCCGTGCACGCCCTCGGGCTGCCAGGCGGAACGGGGGTCCGGGAACGGGCCCTCTCCGTCGATGGAGAAGCGATACCGGGTGCCGGCGGAGAGATGCCCGTGGGCGTCGCCGTGCCACCAGCCGTCCTCCCCGGGATGCATGGGGAAGTTGCCGTGGTCGAGACAGAGCTCGAGGGATTGCGCGGAGGGAGCCCAGACTTTTGCGATCATGGTTGGCGGGTAAGCAGGGCGACGGGGAACGGGCCGAACAAGTCGGGCGGCGTGACGTCGCCGGTGAAGGTGGCTTCGGTGAAGGCGTTGCGCCAGCAGCCGGCGGGCAGCGGGACGATCGTGTCGGCCCAGTCGCCGCCAAGCGTGGCGGTGAAGCGCGGAACGATCACGATCACGTCATCGCCGCGCTGGTAGCCGAAGAGATGGCCGAGGCGCGAGCCGCGCGCGCTGAGCGGCTGGTGCGCGCCGGTGAACGAGGCGGCCTGGTCGCGCCGGACGCGCAGCGCGCGCTGGATCAGCCAGAGCTTGGGCAGACCGGAATCCCAGTCGCCCATGGCCTCGACGACACCGGCCCGGGCCGCGCGGGCGAGCAGTTCACGGCGGACGGAAAAATCGACGGGCCGGCGGTTGTCGGGGTCGACGAGGCTGAGATCCCAGATTTCCGTGCCCTGATAGAAGTCGGGCGTGCCGGGCGCGGTGAGCTTGATGAGGGTCTGCGAAAGGCTGTTGATCCGACCGGGGCCGACCAGAGGTTCGACGAAGGATTTCAGATCCGCGACAAAGGCCTCGTCGGCGAGAACGGTTTCGGTGAATTCCTGCAGGCCGGCCTCGTAGCCGACGTTCGGCTCGTGCCAGGTGGTGCGGATTTTGGCCTCGCGGCATGCTTTCAGAAGATATTCCCAGGCGCGGTCGAAGCCGATGGGCCAGGCGCCGACGAGTGTCTGGTAGAGCAGGTATTCGGCGTGGCGGTCGGGCTCGCGGCCCTTCCACGCGGGCTGGTTGAGGGCGGACCAGCGGAGCACGGCGGCGTTCCATCTCTCGGGAATCTCGGAAAGCAGGTCAATGCGCACGCGCACGTCCTCGCTGCGCTTGTTGTCGTGCGTGGAGGTGGGCAGGAGATTGTTCGGCCAGCGGTTTTGCAGGTGAGAGAGGAACTGGTGGAATTTTTCGGCGGAGATGCCGAGCTGGGCGGGCTGCGAGCCGACTTCGTTGCAGGAGACGAGGCGGTCGTAGCAGTAGAACGTGGTGTCCTCGGCGCCCTTGGCCATGACGGCCGGCGCGAGCTGCTGCCAGCGGGCGATGAAGTCGGCCTCGAGCGCGCCGTCGAGCTCGTTGGTGAGCAGCGCGTCGAGGAAGGCAAAGATTTCGGGCTCGATCCCGTCCGCCTGGGCGCGGGCCGCCGCGACGGCGTCGGTGATGATCTTGTCGTCGACGGCGGAGATCGTCTTGCGGTCCGGGGTGAGGTAGGTGCGGTAGACCGGCAACGAGACGATGAGCAGGGCGAGGGCTTTCTTCAACTGCACGCGGCTGAGGTCGTGAGTGGCCCAGCGAGCCTGGGCGACGTTCACGGCCAGCGTGGTGAGACGCTCGAGGTCGGCGGTGAAGTGGCCGTGAATGATCTCGAGTTTTTTTTCGCGGACGAGCGCGGAATAGTTGACGGGGTGCCCGGTGAAGTCGGCGTAGATCGCGGTGAGGGCGTCGGCCTTGTTCTCGTCCATCCACAGGCGATTCACCTTGCTGAGGAACTCGTAGCCGACCGTGCCGTCGATCGCCCAGTCTTCGGGGAGCGTCTCCTCGCTATCGAGAATTTTTTCCGCGTAGATGCGGCCGTCGGGCAGGAGGCGGCGCAGGCGGTCGAAGTATTCGCGCGGGTTGCGGAGGCCATCCGGGTGATCGACGCGCAGGCCCGCGAGCTGGCCGGCGGAGACCATGCGGGCGACGCGGGCGTGGGCGGCGTCGAAGACGGCGCGCGACTCGACGCGCACGCCGATAAGGGTGCCGATGTTGAAGAAGCGGCGGTAGTTGACGATCTCGCCCTCGAGCTTCCACCACGCGAGGCGGTAGAATTGTTCCTCGAGCAGGGCGTGCATTTCGCGCGGATCCTTCACGAGTTCCGCGCTCGTCGCGTCGACTTGGGCGCGGACTTCGGGATTTTGTAAAAGAACGCGGATCGCGTCGGTCGCCTGCGTCGCAAGGACGCGATAGCGGTCGATTTCGCCGGGTTCCGGATGCGCGAGCGAGCGGAGCTTCGCGAGCTCGGGCAGGGCGAAGGCGAGATCAGGCGCGGCGGCGCCGAAGACGCGGCGCCACGAGGCGGGACCGAGCGGAAAGGTGGTGTCGAAATAACGAAGCCGCGGCAGGCCGGACTGGAGATCGATGGTGAGCTGGCCCTGTTCGAGCACCTTGCCGTAGGGCTCGCCGAGGGTGCAGATCGCGACTTCCCAGCGCTCGGCGATGGCGAACGGAAAGAGGTCGAAGGCGGTGGCGTGCGGGCTGAAGGGGCCATTGGAAAGCACGTCGCTCCACCAGACGTTCGCGGTGTGCGTCGTCATGTGGTTCGGCACGATGTCGAGCAGGATGTCGAGACCGGCGGACTTCGTGGCGGCGAGGAAATCCGCCCATGCGGGTTCGCCGCCGAGCTCGTCGTTGACGCGGGTCGGATCGGCGACATCGTAACCGTGCGTGCTGCCGGGGGCGGCCTGGAGGCAGGGCGAGAGGTAGACGTGGCTGATGCCGAGGTCGCGCAGATAGGGAAGGACCTCCGCCGCCGAGGCGAGCGGAAAGTCCTTGTGGAGCTGGAGACGGTAGGTGGCGGACCAGGAATTATCGGACATGGCCGAGAACCATCAGGCTGCGGGCTTCGAGCTTCACGCCGCTGCCGCTGGCGCGCTCCTGGTGCGGCTCGAGCTCGGGGCGGGCGGTGTCGAAGGCGACGAACCAGCGCTTGCGGCGAATGTCCTTCGGCAGCTTGAAGTCGACGGGATCGTGGTGAGCGTTGAGGAGGATGAGGTAATCGTTGTCCTTGACGGGCTGGCCGGCGCCGTTGCGGATTTCCGGGGCGTCGCCGAAGAGCATCATGCCGAGGCTGCGCATCCAGCCGCCTTCTCCCCAGTCGCTGTCCTGCATGGGTTCGCCGTCGGCGCGGATCCAGTGGACGTTCCGGCCATGGGGCGAGACGGTGGGGTCGCTGTCGACGAAGCTGCGGCGATGGAAATTTGGGTGGCCGCGCCGGTAATGGATGAGGCGCGAGGTAAACTCGAGGAGCGATTTGCGGGTGTCGTCGAGGTTCCAGTCGTGCCACGAAATTTCGTCGTCCTGGCAGTAGCCGTTGTTATTGCCACCCTGGGTGCGGCCGATCTCGTCGCCGGCGCAGAGCATGGGGACGCCCTGCGAGAGCATGAGGGTGGAGAGAAAGTTGCGTTTCTGGCGCTCGCGGAGCTCATTGATCCCGGCGTCTTCGGTCGGGCCTTCGGCGCCGCAGTTCCAGCTCTCGTTGTCGCTCGCGCCGTCGTTGTTGTCCTCGCCGTTCGCTTCGTTGTGCTTCTCGTTGTAGCTGACGAGGTCGTGGAGGGTGAAGCCGTCGTGCGCGGTGATGAAGTTGATGCTCGCGGAAGGCAGGCGGCCGCTGTGCTCGTAGAGGTCGGCGCTGCCGGCGAGGCGGGTGGCGATCTCGCCGTGCATGCCCATGTCGCCCTTCCAATACTTGCGGACGCTGTCGCGGTATTTGCCGTTCCACTCGGTCCAGTTGACCGGGAAATTGCCGACCTGGTAGCCGCCCATGCCGAGGTCCCACGGCTCGGCGATGAGTTTCGTCGTGGCGAGGGTGGGGTCCTGATAGATCGAGGTGAAGAAGGCGCCGAGCTGGTCGACGTCGTAGAGCGAGCGGGCGAGGGCGCTGGCGAGGTCGAAGCGGAAGCCGTCGACGTGCATTTCGCTCACCCAGTAGCGAAGGCTGTCCATGAGGAGCTGGAGGCTGTGGGGGTGCACCATGTTCAGCGTGTTGCCGCAGCCGGTGAAGTCCATGTAGTGGCGCTCCTTGTCGGCGACGGTGCGGTAGTAGGCCTTGTTGTCGATGCCGCGGAACGAAAGGGTCGGGCCGCGTTCGTTGCCCTCGGCGGTGTGATTGTAGACGACGTCGAGGATGACCTCGATGCCGGCGCGATGGAGGGATTTGACCATCTCGCGGAATTCCTTCACGACGTCGGCGGGATGGGACTGGCTGGCGGCGTAGGTGCGCTGCGGGGCGAAAAAGCCGAGCGTGTTGTAGCCCCAATAATTGTGCAGACCTTTTTCCTGGAGGTGGCGGTCGTCGGCGAAATATTGGATGGGCATGAGCTCGATGGCGGTGATGCCGAGCTTCGTGAGGTAATCGATGATCGGAGCGGAACCGATGGCCGCGTAGGTGCCGCGGATGTTTTCGGGCACGTCGGGGTGGCGCATGGTGAGGCCCTTGACATGGGCTTCGTAGATGACCGTGTTGTGCCAGGCGGTGAGAAGCGGCTTGTCGTTCTCCCAGTCGAAAAAATTGTCGACCACGATGCCGAGCGGAGCGAAGGGGGCGCTGTCCCGCTCGTCGAAAGTGAGGTCGTCGCCCTCGGCGCCGATGGTGTAGCCGAAGAGCGCGTCGTCCCACGCGATTTCCCGGCCGATGGCTTTCGCATAGGGGTCGAGGAGGAGCTTGTTCGCATTGAAGCGAAGGCCGTTTTCGGGGTCGTAGGGGCCGTGGACGCGGTAGCCGTAGAGCTGGCCGGGCGCGATGCCGGGCAAGTAGACGTGCCAGACGCCGTTCGTGCGTTCCCGGATGCGGATGCGCTTGGATTCCTTATCGGCCTCGCTCCGGTCGAAGAAGCAAAGGTCGACCCATTCCGCGTTTTCCGAGAACAGAGCGAAGTTCGTGCCTTTTCCGTCGTAGGTCGCGCCCTGCGGAAACGGGGTTCCGGCCTCGTAAATTTCTTCGGTGGTGGGAGGGGCAATGCCTCCCTGGGTTTCCATGGCTGGTGCTTCGCTCATACGGCAACCATACGCACGGGACTCTGACGCCGGACATCGGGATTTTCCCGGACGTGGGAGAGAACGCCGAGGCCGGCGGCGTTATTTCGTGACGCGGAGCCGGATGAAGCGTCGCGCGATGGTATCGAGCGCGGTCGGGTCGGTCACGGTGGCAGCGACGAACCGGTCGGGATCCGCGCCGGAGGGAGCGGTCTCCGTGACGGTCGCGCCGGCGGTGTTCGCGATCCAACCGGTGCCGGCGGTGAACGTCATGAGAGGACTCCAGCTCGACAAGGAGTCGCTGGCTTCGATGATGTAGGTGAGGTCGGTGGCGGCGGTGTTCCGCCGGAAGGTGAACGTCGGGTGATTGGACGCCCGGGAGAGGGCGGGACGATCGCCGGGGACATCGGTCTTCGGGTCCGAGGCGAGCGCGTATTCCGTGAGGTTCGTGAGACCGTCGATGTCGTTGTCGACGGAGTCACCGGAGACGGCCGGGGTGTTTGCGGCGGAGCCGAAGTGCGCGTAGCGCCAGGCGAAGAGCGGGGATTCGGCGAGATTGAGCACGGCGGTGGCCTGGGTCCCGAGGGTGGCGTTACCGGTGGGGGCGGACAGAGCGAGATTGACGGTCTTGGTGGGGCTGGCGAGATGGTCGTCGAGAACCGATACGGTGAACGTCTTCGGAAGATTGTCCCCGTCGGCCCAACTCAGGGTGCCGGAGGCGGGTTGATAATCGGCGCCGCTGGCGGCGGTGCCGCCGGACACGGTATTGTAGGTCACGCCGGCCGCGCCGAACGTGCCGCCATTGCGAACGGCGGTGATGGTGGCGGTGCCGGATGTCACGGAGGCGGAAAAATCGGGCGAGCTGAACTGGATGGAGCCCGGCAGGTTCAGGGAAAAATTGTCGACGTTCGCCGCGCAGAGCTTCGTGTTGTCGTGGCTGGTGACGGCGATGCCGACGAAGACGGTGGCGCCCATGGGAACGGTGTCGGAGGCGACGAAATTCCACGCCTGGCCGTCCGAGGATTGGTAGCCGGAGAGCGTGTCGCCGTTGCGGACGACGCGCACCCAATACGGCGGCGTCGGCGTGAAGAAGGCGTTGCCCAGGTCACTGTTGACGACGTTGTCGGTGGAGGTTTTCCGCCGCTGGAAGTCGACGCCGGTGGAGTATTTCAGCGTGCAGGCGGCGAAGACGGAATTGGCGGCGAGCGTGGAGCGGACCATCACGCCGACGCGGGCGGAGTCGTTGGTGTTCTGGATGGTGGCGACGCGGGCGGTGACGGAGAAATTCTTTCCGGTGACCGGCTGGTAGATGTAGTTGAAGGCGTCGGCGGTGCCGGTGATGTTGGCGCCGGAGCCATTGATGAGGAATGTGCCGTCCTGGATCGTGGCGCTGCCGGTGAGGCCGACGCTGCCGACGTCGACGTCGGTCCACGTGGTGTCCGCGAGCGTGGCGATTTCGGCTTCGGAGAGCGCGCGATTGTAGATGCGGACGTCGTCGATGGCGCCGTTGAAGGAGTCCACGTAGCCGGGAGCGGTGGCGGAGTTCGCCTGGGCGAACCATAGGTCGCCGGTGCCGTTGGCGGCCTGGGCGACACCGGTGCCGACGAGCGCGCCGTCGACGTAGAGCTTGCGCGTGCCGGCGGCGCCATCCTGCTTGGCGGTGAGCTGATGCCAGCCGCTGGTGACGGGGGAGCCCGAGACGTCGGACGCGAGGCCGCGGAAGGACCAGAGGTCGCCGGGATTGATGGCCAATCCATAGAAGGCGCCGAGGTTATGGGACTTCGCGATGATGGACGACCATTTGCCGGAGGTCTGGGCGGGGTTCACCCAGGTCGCGAGGGTGAAGCTCTGGGTGGCGGTGAAGTCGAACCGGGCCGCCTCGGGGATGGTGACCCGCGCGATGGCGGAGCCGCCGTTGTGGAAGCTGAGGGCGCCCGACCCGATCTTGCCGGCGATCCAGGTGGATTCGCCCGAGACCGTGCCGTTGCTGGTGTTGCCGGAGGAGTCGGCCGCGGTGGAGCCGCCGCCGTCATCGAGCTTCCAACGGCCGACGAGGCCGACGTTCGCCTGGTTCGTAAGGGTGGCGGCGGAGGCGGTGTTGCCGTAGGCGGAGTCGCCGAGGGAATTGGTGGCCCGCACGCGATAGTAATACGTCGTGCTCGGGGAGGCGGAAACGTCGGCGACGACGCCGGCGCGGGCGGGAGCGGTGTCGATCTGGGTGAAGGTGCTGTTGTCGGTGGAGCGCTCGATCTTGACGCCGGTCGCGTTCGTGGCGTTATCCGTCCACGCGAGGTCGATCTCCGTGGCCGAGATCGTGGTGGCCGTGAGGCCGCTGGGCGCGGCGGGAGCGGTGGTGGCGGCGGGGAAAAGCCCGAAGACGGAGACGGCGAACTGGCCGCCGACGTAGACCTTGCCGTTGGCGATGGTGGGAGTGGTGAATTTCACGCCGGCCGGAAGACGGTCCCGTGAGCCCGTCTGGTCGCTGGCGTATATTTCCGTGGTGACGTCGGCGGCCCTCGAGGCGGTGAGCACGGCGGGGTTGCCCATGCGGGTGCACCAGGCGATGCCGTTGGTCGTGCCGTTGGCCGAGATGCTGGGGGTGGCGCCGGGGAATCCGTAGGTGCGGGATCCCTTGTGGTCGGGGGTGGTGGAGAGCAGCGCGGGGTTTGCAGCCACGCCGCCGTTGCCGATCGTGAAGGATTTCAGCGTGTCGCCATTCGTCGCGTAGTAGACGCGGCCATTGAAATAGGCGGGCGTGCCGAAGCAGTTTTTCACCTGGCTCGTGAAGCTCTGGATGATGCGGTCGGGACCGTTCGTGTTCGTGTTGTAGTGGCTGTTGTCGGTCGTGAGCTTGTCTCGATTCAGCAGATAAATGCGGCCCTCCTTGCCCGCGCCGACGGCGAGATGAGGGACGGAGCCGGGCTGGTCAGGCAGGAGGATCATGCCGCCGGAGCCGAGGTCGGTATCGTCGGAGGACAGCGCGGCCTGGTTATAGGGGGTGAAGTAATCCGAAACGGCGAGCCCGTTGGTCGTGCCCAGCTTGACGAAGCTGTCGCCATACTCGGTGCCGCCGGCGGTGTTCGCGTTGAAGATGCCGTTCGCGATCTCGATGAAAAGGTTGCTTGACGAATCGACCGCCAGGCCGCAGCCGCTCATCCAGATTCCGCCTTCGCCGGCGTTGTCGCCGAAGTTCGCGGTGGTGCTGTTCGGGGTGGCGTTCCAGACCCGATTCGACGGCTGCTGAAGGGTGGTGGCGTTGAAGCCGATGACCCAGCCGTGATAGGGATTCGTATCCGCGTATCCGGCGTAGGCGATGTAGACGAAGCCGTTCGCGAGGGTGAGGGCGGGACGCTGGAGGTGACGCATCGCATCGAAGGTCTGCACGCCGCCGACGCTGCCGACGCCGTTGCCCGGAAATGTCGCGGTGACGACGACCGGGCCGCCGAATTTTTCCGCGCCCGTCGTGAGGTCGAGGGCGTGGAGGCGATGGTAATATTTACTGCCTTCGTGCGTGAAAGCGTCGACGTAGAGCGTCTTGGTCGCGGGGTCGATGACCGGAGTGCCGGTGATGCCGACTTCGGGATTGAGATCGTGATAGGGGCCGTAACGGTTTCCGAAATCGTTGTTCGGCGTGACGGCGGCGGGGCCGAGATTCACGGACCAAAGGAGGCCGCTGTTCGCGCCGGCGTCGCTGTCGGCGTCGAACGCGTAGACGCTATTGTGCTCGGTGGCGATGAACACGACGTTGCGCGTGCCCTGCCCGGGAATGGCGAGAGCGGAGACGATCAAGGGCTGGGCGTAGACGTAACCGTCCACCGGGTAGGAAAAGAGCCGGCCGAACTTCGATGCGGTGACGGTGGTCGGGGTGAGGACGGTCTCGCTCTGGTTTTGGCCGGTGCGTTGGCCGTCGTTGTGATAAGTCAGCACGTTCACCAGAGCCGCGGCGGGACGGGTGAGGGAGAGCGCCAGGAAAAGGACGCACCAGCAGAGGATTCCGGGAGGGATTGGACGCGTCATGTTGAAAGGAGGTGGGGCGGAAAATCGCGTTCTGGCTTCTTAATGCGGATTGGCCGGGGTCACAACAAATGATTCGCGATCCCGCGAGTTTCCGGCTTGCGCGGCTGATCAGTTGGTTGCCTTGACCCGGAGAAAAGTGGCGGGGGCGGTCGTGGTCGGCTGAGGCGCGCGCCAGACGTCGGTGGCCGTGCCGTCGCCGTTCGGCGTCGAGCTTTTCCGCGCGGCATTTTCGAGCCAGGTCTGGAGATCGGACGATGCCTCCACCGCGTAGTTCATGTCGGTGGCGCCGATCTGGCGCCTGAACGTGATGGTGCCGTAAGGCGCGGCGGCGGCGTCGACGGTGAAGGACTGAATGGCGCCGGCCGTCGGCGAAGGAAAATCGAAGACGGTCGGGTTACTGCCAAAGGCGTATTCGGATCCATTTGCGCGGGAGTCTTGGTCGAAGTCGTCGGTCTTCGCGCCGATGCCGGGATATTGAAGGGCCCACTTGGCGTAGGTGATGGTGTCGGCGACGCCGGGGCTGCCTCCGGGGAGTCGACTCGTGCGCCAGTTGTCCGCCGCGTTGGGATCGGCCAGGGAGGCGGGGTTCGTGCGGACGAGACTATAGCCGTTCGTGTCCGGGTCGACCGGCCAGGGGTCGATCGCCTGGCCGGCGGCGGGGTGCGAGCCATCGGAGTAGGCGAAGCTCCAGACGACGGTGCTCCCGTAGGAAAGGGTGAGCGTCTCGCCGCCGTTGTCGAGGTTTCCGGTGTAGGCGCCGGCGACGGGCTTGCCGGATCCGTAGCGGGCATTGAACGCGGCGACGTTTTTTACGACGAGCAGATGGGCGCCCGCTCCGAGGACGGTGGTCGTTGGAAAGGTGAAGGCGATGCCGGCGGTAAAGGCGATGGAGCTGAGATCCAGCGCGCTCGAGCCGATGTTTTGCAGCTCGATGAATTCGAAATCCTGCTTGTCGGTGAAGCCCGCGGCGACCTCCGCCGCAGTGAGGGCGGGCGGGTTATACATGATCTGAACGAGGGAAAGATTCTGCTGGAAGGGGGCGACGCTCGCGGCGGCGGCGACGAACTGCGTGGCCGCGGACCAATGACTCCAGCGACCGGTATTGTCCTTCTCGCGCACGCGGACGCGGTAGGTGTGGCCGGCCTTCAGGGCGTCGCCGGGAATGCGGGTCTCGGCGGTGAAGGGGGCGATTTCCGCCGAGCGCCAGACGTCGCTGATCTCGTAAACGCGCGGCTTCGTGGAATCGTGGAGGGGAATGCCGGGGGCGGAAATCTCCGCGATGCGCCACTGCAGCGCGGCGAAGGTGCCCGCGCCCTGCGGATCCGAAAACGCGCTCGTGGTGAAGCGCAGATCATTGATCGGGTAGCCGGAAGCGCCGGTGTAGGCGATTGTCGGAAGGTTGGGGATCGCCGGGTCCGCGGCGTCGGATTCCAGGAACTTGTAGCCGTAGCCGAGCTGGTTGCCGTTGTTGACGGCCCAGGCCTGGCCGGAGGGGAAGGTGTTCGTCGTGTAGTCGACGAGATATTTCACGAGACCTTCGAAATCCGCGCTCGGCAACGTGCGCACCCAGGTGCCTCCGTTGCGGCTGTCCGTGTAGGGGGTTCGAAAAAAGTTGCCGTAGTGGTTGGTCTGGGCGTCGCCGCCGGAGGTGCGGGGATTTTTGTTCCACATGGCGGCGTCGAGGTCCGCCCAGGTCAGGGCCTGGCCGGTGGGGTTGACCATCTGCGCGTATTCGTCGATGAGCTGCCCGATCTGGCCGCCGGAGGGGGCGGAATCGGACGCCATGAGGTCGAGGATTTCACGTGCGCGGTTGGCGTATTCGACCGCGAGACTGGCCACCTGCAAGCAGTTTTGCTGGATGATGGTGCCCGACCAATGCTTCTTGGCGATGAACATCATGTCGAGATCCCAGGGCATCGCGGTCCAATGGCCATCGGGATTGTGAAAGAACAGATGGTTCCAGCCTTCGCGAAGGTCGACGTTTCCGCTGAGCCGATTGCAGGCCTGGAAATCGTAATAGGCCGCGAGATCGAGGTTCTGCCGCCACCAGGTTTCGTCCTGGCCGGATTCCGAGGCGGAGCGAAAGGCGTCCCAATCCGAGGCGTCGAACGCTTGGTTCGCGCCTTGGTGTTTTTTGTCCCCCGAGTTGCTTTCGATCTTGTAGACGTTGCCGTCAGGAAGACCGCGCTCGTCGAGGAAGGAGCCATCGGGCTGCTCGACGGCGAGATAGAGCCCCCAGAGATCACCGCCGTTCGCGCCGTCGGGATTGCCGCCCGAATATTGGGTGGTGGCGGTCTCGGCGGCGTCGTCGATCACGCGGAAGTGAAGAAAATGCGTGCTCGGAGCAGACGTGCCGGAGAGCTCGTAGAGCCGCATGGACAACGCTTCATCGATCCCGGACATACCCCGATTGACGGCCGCCCAGGGCGAGGCGCAGGCGTTGAGGTTCAACGTGTCCCAGGTTTCGGAGTAAGGACGACCCCAATTGTCGACCGCCTGGAAATCCCGCGCGGTGTTGAAGCGGAAGCGCCACTTGTTTTTCCCGGAAACGTAAGTCGAGGCCTCGCCGCGGTTGTAGAACTGGACGTGGTCGTAGACCCGACCGTTGTAGACGAGCGTGCCCCACATGCGCGCGCCATCGTAGTTGCCATCGTATTGGCTGCGGGAGACATCGGTGGAGTTCGCGATGAGCTGATAAGTCGGCAAGGTCTGCATCAGCGCGCCGGGAAAAGTGTTCACCGCCGTGGTGCCGGGATTCAAGGCGCCCGACCACGAGGGCACGCCATCGTAGACGAAGTAGGCGAAGTTCGGGGAGCCGTCGTCCGCGTAAGGCACGAGGATGGACGAGCCGCCGGTGTTCGAAGCCGTGACCCGATAGCGCACGAGGCGGCGGTGGGTCTGCACGCTCGCGGGGATGGAGGCGCTGTAGGCGTGGTCGCCCGCCGCGACGTCGCCGCCGAGGCCGTCATCGTGCATCGGGAGGCTGGTCCAGGACGTCGCAAAGGCGTCGTCGTCCTTCCGGATGTAACTGCCGGGATTCACGACCTGATAGGACAACGAAACGGATCCGATGCCGGCGGCGTCGGTGACCTTGGCCGTGACGAGAACGGCCTGGTTACTGGATGGCTGCTGCGGCGAATGCGCGACGGCTTCGACGGAGGGCGGGACGGCGACGGCGAAACAGGAATTCTTCTCTCCGGGGGTCGGGTTGAAGGCGGCGACGGTCGGCGCCTCGCTCAGCTGCGCGTCGATGGTGAAGTCACTGCTGTTGCGCGTGGCGTTCAACGCGTGGATCGCAATGACATTTTGTCCCTCGACGAGAAAGCTCGCCGCATCATCGAGGATGACCGATTCGAATTGCGTGACGTCGGCTTCGTGTTCTTCGGCCGTGCCATTGAACGCCAGCGGCCCGTCGGGCACGTGGAAGCGGGCAACCTCGACGCCGTTGATCCAGACCACGCAGCCGTCGTCGACGCGCACCTGCAACTGGACCGCTTCGGGAATCTTGCCCGCGGCGATGGAGAAGGTGCGGCGCAGATAGATCGAGGAGTAGCTTCTCTGCATGTCGGTGAGAATGGTGCTGTCATCGGAGTCGCCGAATCCGACGGACGTCTGGCCCACGAGCCAGGACGCGTTTTCCACGAATCCCGGCTGCCGCCAGGCGGTCACGGGGGAAGACGCTTCGCTGACGCCTTTCCGATAGTGCCAGCCGGGAGCGATCGGCGGCACGTAGACCTGGGGGGCCTGCGAGCCGACCGGCTGCCCCGACGAGCGCCATGAACCCGGCAGGCTGTCGTCCAGGGCGGGATTGATCAACTCCATCGAGGAGCCTTCGCCGTCCGCCGCCGTCGGCCACGGAAAACCCGCGCCGTAAGTCAGGTCGTCCACCACGGTGTTGGCCGCGTCCCGCAAGCGGAGGCGTTCTCCATTGTTGCTAAGTTTCCCGGTCCACGGACCGCCGGCCGTCGCGCCGAACGCCGCCTGAAACGCGGGCGGATCCGCCGTGACAACGCGGTAACCATGAGCCGCGATCACGCTCCCCGAGGGAAACTGGTAGTCGATTCCGGCGTCGAATTTCCATCCGGATACATCGACCGCGGAAGCGGAGTCATTAAGGAGCTCGATGAATTCGGGCTCGCCGGTGTCCTTCGACGGGGCGTAGTGGACCTCGTTGATCACCACGCCGGCCGGCGCCAGGCCCACGCCAAGGAAGACCGAAGCCAGGGTCGCAGCGATCCACTTGCGAGACGACGGAAAGCCGGACCAGCGTCTCGGCGCGTGAAAAGGGGGGATCACGATCAGGAACAGTGCTTTATGTCGCGGTGAAGTCAAATAACGTCGCGCCCGGCCGCCCGGCTAGAGGCGAGCGACAACGATAACCTTCATCGAAGATTTCAACTTCGTCTTGGGGTCGACCGTTTGGAGATAGATGAAATTTCTCCCCTTCTTAAGGGTGGCGGTGAAACCCCAGCTCTGTCCGCCCAAGGGCTTGGCCTTGAAGAAGCGACCGGTTTTACCGACGCGATACTCCACGTCGTTTCCGGCGCCGATGACCTTGCCCCGGATAACCAATTTGACGGCCTTGGTTCTGGCCGGTGGTTTGCTGGTGATCTGGGGGGCGGCCGGTGGTCTCGGGGTGGGAGTTGCCGTCGGCGTCGCGGTTGGCGTGGCGGTCGGCGTGGCGGTTGGCGTGGCGGTTGGCGTGGCGGTTGGCGTGGCGGTTGGTTCCGGGGTTGGAGTGGGAGTTGGAGTGGGAGTTGGAGGAACGGGGGTCGGGGTCGGAGGAACCGGGGTCGGAGTCGGAGGAACCGGGGTCGGGGTTGGAGGAACCGGGGTCGGGGTTGGAGGAACCGGGGTTGGAGTTGGAGGAACCGGGGTCGGAGTCGGAACCGGAGCAGGGCCGTAGAACTCGACTTCGGAGACATTGCCGCTGCCGCCCTTCGGGGTGAGGTAACGCACGTAACGGAACGTCGCCGCGCTATCGATGGCCACGGTGGTGTAAGTTCCGCCGGTCGGGGTCGCGGGAACCGTGTAGAGCGTGGTGGGGGCGCTGAACGCGGCATCGTTGGAGCCCTGGAAACGGGCTCCGTTCATCCGCTGCTCGTAGCCGCCGCGGGGATAGAAGCGGACGTAAGCCACGGTCTTTGCCGTGCCGAGATCGAGGCCGGCCCAAGCTGTGTCCACGTCGGGGGTGGCCGCGTCGAAGGAGGTGCCCGTCTGCCCGTCGAAGACCTTGTCCTTCGTGCTGCCTCCATTGTTCCAGGAACCGTCGGTGCCAATGATCGCGCCGGTGAGTTTGTTCGTAAGGACCGGCCCCGGGGGGAAAGTAAACGCAAGGGTGGCCTTCGCCGACTGAAGGCCGAAATCCCGGCCGACGGCCTCGATCTCGAGCGTGCCGCTGGTTTCGCCGGCGATCCGCTTGATGTCGGAAGCGGCGAAGTAGTGATTCGCCGTCGCGCCGAGCCAGGTCGCCGAGGATGCGTTCCGGCGGTAGTAGACGTTGTAGACCTGCAGCGGGTCCGCGGAAGGCGTCCATTTCAGGCGGGCTTCCGTCAAGTAGGCATCGTCGGGATTCACGCCCTGGGCCTCGATCGAGAGGTTCGAGGGGCTGGCGGGGGGCGAGATCGCGCCGTTGTAGATCGCGATCCGCCCGATCCGCACCGAGTAGGAAGGGATCGTCGTGGCGCTCGAAAATCGCAGCGTCAGCAAGGCGACCTTTCGGCCGGCGTAGGCCCCCAGCGGAATTTCGGCGGATTGCGTCCAGCTCGTGGAGGCGACGGGCACGGTGAAGTAGGCGGGCTGCGAGGGATTGTCCTCGAAGGCGAGGCCGACCTCGACCTTGACGGAAGAGTTCCCAAGCTTCGTGGCCAGCCGGAGGTTGGTATTCGCGCTGACCGGCAGGCTCATCTGGTAGAGTTTGATCTCGTTCGCCGCGTTGGCGGTGAGCGTGCCCGCCACCGCGAGGGAGCTTCCGCCGTAGTAGGAGTCCGCCATGTCGAGGCTTGGCGCGAGCTTTGTGCCAGGACTGGAGACGATCCATTTCCACGTGGGCAGGATGTCCTGCGTGCTGAGGTTGGTCCATTGGCCGGTGAAGCGGTTGACGCCTTCGACCATGAAGATTTTTCCCTGGCCGATGCTGAAGTTCGTGACGAAGGGCGGGGCGAGGATCGGCGAGTTGGCGGGAATGTAGTGCGCGATGCCATGCCAATTCGTCCTGGTCGAGCCGGCGGGGATGGAGGTGTCGGAGGGGTCGCCGTTTTGTCCGCTCCAGTAGCGGATTTCCGCGCCGAAGGGGTCGGCGTTGTTGAAGGTCCACTCGGGGCGGTAGATGCCGAGGGAGGTGAGCGGAGCGAGCGGGTTGCCGTTCGAGTCGTCGGGGAAGAGCCCTTCCCAGTCGATCGGCGTGTCGCCGCCGAAAGTGTTCTTTCCGTTGTCGCCGGAGCCCTCGGTGTCGATGCCGGCGTAGACGTCGTAGGGATCGCGGCCGAGCGAGACGGCAAGCGAACGGGACCCCGGGAGATTCGAGGAATAGCCCCAGTAGAAATCCAGGAAGATGTCGTCGGAGACGCGGGTGCCGCTTTGGAAAAACATCTGGTTCTGGTTGTTCAGGGCGCGCTGCCAGCTGATTTGTCCCGAGCTGGTCATGGAGTCATACCAGCTGATCCGGAGCTCGGGAGCCTGGGCCTTGAAGTATTTCATGAAGCCCTGCATGCCCGTGGCGGTGGCGGAGTTTCCGCCCTCGGTTTCCATGTTGATGAACCATCCGTCGAATTTGAAATAACGGGCCACCTGGATCATCTTGTCGGCGACGGGATATTTGTTGCCGCTTCGGGCGATGAAGTCGTTTACGCGGCTGATCTGGCCGCCGTAGACCTCGGGCGCGAGAAATACGAGGCCCAGAACGGGCACGCCGTTGCGATGCGCGGCCTCGACCACGTGGGCGCTCGGCACCGCGATGGCGCCGCCCGACCCACCCCAGTTACCGAGGGTGGAAATGTATTGCCAGACGGTGGGAACGTAGAATTTCGTGGTCTTCCAGCCCTGGGCCGCAGCCGGCGTCGAGTTGAAGGAAATAAGCGCCTGGAGGCGGGCTTCCTTCGGGCGGGCATGCGGGTTGACGTTCAGGACGGCGCTCAGCGCGGCGTTCTCGGAGGCTTTCGGCGGGGCGAACCGCGCCGCGAGGGGAACCTCGCAGATATTGTAAGGCGCGGTCGGATCGGTCGCAGGATCGTAATTGAGAATTTCCGAAGGCGTCCAGCTGGGCGTGATCGGGATCAGCGAAGGGGCGGCTGGCGCAATGGAGGGAAAGATGAGGATCGAGCCGAGAATCCAGGCGGAAGGCCGGCCGAAGCGAGACAGACAAGGGGGCATAGGGGAGGAGATCGCAGCGAAGCTGTCAAAGGGATGTGGCGGGGGGGGGAATGTGGCGGGGGAACCGAACGATCCGAACATACCCCTCGCTTATTGGGGCGCAACGAATTATTGACGAACCGCCGGCGTTTCCGCTAGCGAACGATGCCTCGCTTGCTGGCCTCGACGAAGGAGAGGAGCGCCTCGATCTGGTCGTTTGCGGGCAGGGTCTCGCGGATCTTTTCCAGCGCCTGCCTCGTGTTCAGGCTCTCGCGGTAGAGGATGCGGTAGGCATCGCGAAGACTGCGGATCGCCTCGGCCGCGAAGCCCCGGCGTTCGAGGCCGACCTGGTTGATGCCGCGCACCTCGGCGGGGTTGCCGTCGGCGATCATGAAGGGCGGGACGTCCTGCACGATCTTCGTGCAGCCACCCGTGATGGCGTGCTGGCCGATGCGGCAGAATTGATGGACGCCAGCGAGGCCGCCGATGACGGCATGGTCCTCGACGATCACGTGGCCGGCCAGGGTGCCGTTGTTCGAGAAGATGACGTGGTCGCCGACGAGGCAATCGTGGGCGACGTGCGCGTAGGCCAGGAAGTTGCCGTGCGATCCGATGACGGTCTTCGACCCCGGCGCGGTGCCCCGGTTGATCGTGCAGAACTCGCGGAAGCTGTTGTGGTCGCCGATCTCGAGGTAGGTGGGCTCGCCGGCGTATTTGAGATCCTGCGTGCGCTGGCCGACCGAGCAGAAGGGGAAAAATGTGTTGCCCTCGCCGATTTTCGCGGGGCCGGCGATGGAGACGTGATTGTGGATGACGCAGTTCGCGCCGATCGTCACGCCCGGGCCGACGACGGCGTAGGGACCGACCTCGGCGCCGGGCCCGATGTCGGCGCTGGAATCGATGACGGCGGCAGGATGAATCATGGGTGCAAGGAGGCAGGGGATCTGGAAATCAGGAAGCCAGGAAATGGGAGCGGAATCGGAATTTTCCTGGCTTCTTGGTTTCCAGATTCAAAAGCCGGCTGGTCGATGGAGGCGTGATGAATCACGAAAAAGGCGGTGCGGGCGCGGGAAAAGGGGAAAAGGGGAAGTGGAAAGGATTGTTCCCCTTTTCCCCTTTTCCCGCGTTTTCTCCTTGATCGGTAGATGAACCATGGATGCAAGGAGGCAGGGGAATCTGGAAGCCAGGAAGCCAGGAAATGGGAGCCGAATCGGAATTTTCCTGGCTTCCTGGTTTCCAGATTCAAACCCCGGCTGGTCGATGGAGGCGCGATGAATCACGGAAAAGGCGGCAAGGGCGCGGGAAAAGGGGAAGTGGGGAAAATGATTGTTCCCCTTTTCTCCTTTTCCCGCGTTTTCTCATTGATCGGTAGATGAACCATGGATGCAAGGAGGCAGGAAATCTGGAAACCAGGAAGCCAGGAAATGGGAGCCGAATCGGAATTTTCCTGGCTTCCTGGTTTCCAGATTCAAACCCCGGCTGGTCGATGGAGGCGCGATGAATCACGGAAAAGGCGGCAAGGGCGCGGGAAAAGGGGAAGTGGGGAAAATGATTGTTCCCCTTTTCCCCTTTTCCCGCGTTTTCTCCTTGATCGGTAGATGAACCATGGATGCAAGGAGGCAGGGGAATCTGGAAGCCAGGAAGCCAGGAAATGGGAGCCGAATCGGAATTTTCCTGGCTTCCTGGTTTCC
>CAXTSM010000032.1:16733-32149 GCA_964247025.1 uncultured Chthoniobacterales bacterium | reverse complement strand
CGAATCGGAATTTTCCTGGCTTCCTGGTTTCCAGATTCAAACCCCGGCTGGTCGACGACAGCGGAGGCGCGGCGAGACCGGGAGTGGGACCTCATTGGTCGATGATGCCGAAGAGCAGGACGCCTTCGCTGACGACCTCGCCGTTCACTCGGCACTTGCACGCGGCCTTCCCGAGGCGCTTTTTCGCGCTGATCATTTCCACGTGGATGAAGAGGGTGTCGCCGGGCACGACGGGGCGGCGGAACTTCACCTCGTCCGCGCTCATGAAGTAGCCGATCTTGCCGGCGTTCTCGGTGCGGCGCATCATCACGATGCTGGCGACCTGCGCCATCGCCTCGACCTGCAGCACGCCCGGCATCACGGGATGACCGGGAAAATGGCCCATGAAGAAATGCTCGTTGATCGTAACCGACTTCGTGCCGATGCAATGCATGTCGCCGATCTCGACGACGCGGTCGACGAGCAGGAACGGGTAGCGGTGCGGCAGGATCGCCATGATCTGGTTGATGTCCAGCGCGGTGGCGGTGATCGGCGGGGCGGGGGTTGGGCGGGGGGCGATGGCGGCGAGCTCGGCGAAGTTTTTCACCATTGCGCGGGTCAGCTCGGCGTTCGGGCCGTGGCCGGGTTTCACCGCGATCACGTGGCCCCGGAGCCGGCGGCCGGAGAGAGCGAGGTCGCCGACGATGTCGAGGATCTTGTGGCGGACGAACTCGTCGGGGAAGCGCAGCGGCTCCTTGCTGAGCACGGAGTCGCCGCGGGCGACGACGGCGTTTTCGAGGCTGCCTCCGCGGATGAGGCCCTTGTCCATGAGCGGCTTCACGTCTTCGTAGAATACGAAGGTCCGCGCCGGCGCGATTTCTTTCTCGTAGAACTCGGGCGTGATCTCCGCCGTGAAAAATTGCGTGAAACGGCCGTCGGGACCCACCTGCGTGCAGGAAACGCGGAATTTCTCGTCGGGGATGATCGTGAGCAGCGAGCCGCCGGTCGTCTCGATGTGGATGGGCTCGGTCGGGGCGAAAACCACGCGGCCGGCCTCCTGCTCGACGATGCCGGCCCGGCGGATCGTCTCCACGTAGGCGGCCGCGCTGCCGTCGCCGATGGGCGGCTCGTTGGCGTTCATCTCGATGAGGGCGTTGTCCACGCCGAGGCCCGTCAGGGCGGACAGGACGTGCTCGACGGTGTGGATCTTGGCGTTGCCCTCGACGAGGGTGGTCGCGCGCTCGACGGTGCGCACGCGGGAGACGTGGGCCTCGACGAGCGGCTCGTCGGGAAGGTCGCTTCGGCGAAACTTGAAGCCGTGGCCGGAGGGGGCGGGGTGGAGCGTGAGGGTGACCTGCTCGCCGGTGTGGAGCGAGGTGCCGGTGAGGCTGGAGGGAGAGGCGAGGGTGCGTTGTTTTTCCACGAAGAGTCCTTGCTGCGGCGGACGGCGGGCGCGATCAAGGCACCACGTCTGGTTTAGGACGCCAAGTCGGGCGCCGACGCCGGGGCCGAGGATTCTTTGTGACCAAGAAGGATGAGGTCGAGATATTTCTGGTTGCCCGCGCGGAGGCGGTTCACCAGCGAACGCCCGATCGCGGCGAGGAGGTGGATCGCCGCGGAGGGCTGCACGCCGGCCAGCACGCCGACGACCATGCGCGTGATGCGCAGGACCCGGGTCGGCTCCATGGCATCGACCGAGGCCGAGCGCGGGCCGTCGTCGACGAGCGAAAGTTCGCCGAAGAAATCGCCCGTGTGCAGCTCGGCGAGCGGGACCTCCCGCTCCCCCGCGTGGCTGTGGACCCGCACGGAACCGGCGAGGATGACATACATGCAGAGTCCGGCTTCGTCCTGCGTGACGATGCGCTCGTCGGCGGCGAAGGTCTGGATGTCCGAAAGGCTCAGAAGGGTTCCGAGCTCGTCCTCCTTGAAGCCGGTGAAGAGCTTGAACTTGGAAAGCACGGCGCTTTCGCCGAGGGGATCGCCGGGAGAGGGCTTGGTGGTTTCAGGCATGGGAGATTTTGCCGTCGAGCATTTCAATGCGTCGCGGGGCCAGGGCGGCGACCGTTTCGCTGTGGGTGACGACTACCATCGTGGCCAGGCTTTGAGAAGCGACTTTTGCCAGCGTCTCCATCACGCGGTCGGCGTTCGCGGTGTCGAGATTGCCGGTCGGCTCGTCGGCCAGAAGCAGGGCCGGCTCGTGCACGAGCGCCCGGGCGATCGCGGCCCGCTGCATCTCGCCGCCGCTGAGCTGGTGGGGCCGATGATCGGCGCGCGCGGCGAGGCCGACGAGATCCAGCAGGGCGAGGGCGCGGTCCCGCATCCGGCGGCGCGGGGCGCCGGCGAAGAGCAAAGGCAGCTCGACGTTCTCGGCCACGGTCATGGCAGGCAGAAGGTTGAAGAACTGAAAAACGATCCCGAGCCGGCGGCGGCGGTAGTCGGTGAGCACGGCGTCGCCGGCGCGATGCAGGGCGATGCCGTCGACGAACAATTCCCCCGCGTCCGGCTGGTCCAGGCCGCCAAGCAGATTGAGGAGCGTGCTCTTGCCGCAGCCGCTCGGTCCGGTGACGGCGACGAACTCCCGCGGCCCGATCTCGAGGGAGAGCTCGTCGAGGGCGCGCACTTCGCCGTAGTGTCGGGTGACGCGGTCGAGCTTGATCATCGTTCCCCTGTCCTGCGCCGGATCGGGCCGGGCGTCAACCGCGCGTTGCCGCGCCGCGCGGATGCGGCTACGCTGCCGGCATGCTTCTGGGCCGGATTTGGGTCTTTCCCATCAAGTCGCTCGACGGCGTCTCGATGGAATCCGCCTGCCTCACCGCCGGCGGAGCCCTCGCGCATGACCGGGCCTTCGCCATCGTCGACGCCGACGGTCGCGTGGTGAACGCGAAACGCACCGCTCGCATCCAGGGCATCCGCAGCGCCTTCAGCGCGGACTTCGCCGAGGTCGAGCTCTGGACGGAGGACGACCCGCGCCGTGAGCGTTTTGCCCTGGCCGAACGCCCGCCGCTGGAGCGGTGGCTGGGCCGTTTTTTCGGATTCCCCGTGCGGCTCAGGCACGACGCCCACGCCGGTTTCCCCGACGATCCCATCGCGTCGGGCCCGACCATCACGAGCGAGGCCAGTCTCGCGGCGGTCGCCGGTTGGTTTCCCGAGGTCGACGCGGAGGGCATCCGCGGAAGGTTTCGCACGAATCTCGAGCTCCGGGACGGCGACGCCTTCGCGGAGGATGCGTTGTTCGGCGCGGCGGGAGAACCGCGCCCCTTTCGCCTCGGTTCGGTCCGGTTCTTTGCGCATAATCCCTGCCAGCGTTGCGTCGTGCCGACGCGAGACCCGGTCCGCGGCGAGGTGGTCGCGGGCTTTCAGAAACGCTTCATGACGCATCGCGAGGGTGGCCTGCCCGCGTGGGCCGATCGCCGCCGCTTCAATCATTTCTACCGGTTCGCCGTGAACACGTCCGTGCCGGCCTCGGAGGCCGGAAAAATCCTCCGCCTGGGCGACCGGCTCGGGAAATGACGCCGTTTACGGTGCTCGGGGAGACGCCCGAACTGATTGCCATCGACAAGCCCCCGGGGTTGCTGGCGCACCCGACGAAGCCGGGCGGACCGCTCACGCTCTGGGATGGTCTGCGCGAGCTGCTTTCCTACGAGATCGTGAACGGCGGCCAGGTCTCGCTCGTCAACCGGCTCGACCGCGAGACGAGCGGCGTGGTGCTCGTGTGCAAGACGGCCGCCGCGGCGCGCCGATGCGGGCTGGCCATGCAGGGAGGGCTCGTTCGCAAGGAATACGTCGCCGTGGTCCGGGGCTGGCCGGCGGCGGACGAGTTCGAGGTCGACGCGCCGCTGCGGCGACTCGGCGAGGTGGCGGAGTCGCGGGTCTACCTCAAGCGCGGGGTGGACGCGGCGGGCGCGTTTGCGCGGACGAAGTTCCGCGTGGAGCGCCGGGTCACGCGCGCGGATGGGATCGCGGTGGCGTTCGTGCGCGCGTGGCCGATCACCGGACGCACGCACCAGATTCGGGTGCATCTCGCGCATGCCGGCCACGCGGTCGTCGGCGACAAGCTCTACGGTCCGGACGACCGTCATTATCTCGACTTCATCGACCACGGGTGGACCGAAAAAATGCAGCGCGCCCTGCTGCTTTCCCGTCATGCGCTGCACTCGGAACTGCTCGCGGTCACCCTCGATGGAATACCCCACCGCTGGGTTGCTCCCGTGCCGACGGACATGCTTGGCCTTGCGGATTAGAAGCTCGGGAAAAGGGGAAAAGGGGAAAGAGAATCTGGAAAACAGGAATCCAGGAAAAGGATTCGGTCTTCCCCTTGCCCGCGCTCGCCGGTCTTGCCGGAGTGAAGCCGTCGCTGAGTTGGAAGCGCGGGAAGAGGAAAAAAGGGGAGAGAACCAGGAAACCAGGAACGGAGAAGCGGCGTGTCTTTTTCCTGGATTCCTGTTTTCCAGATTCAAACCGCCTTCCTTTTCCCCTTTTCCCGCGTTCGAAAACGTTACCCGTGTCGCCGGTCGATCCGCCATGTGGTCGAGAGCGGATGCGCATAGAGATCCGCGTCCTCCCAGAGCCGCAACGCGCCGGTGTAGGCCGAATCGTTGCCGACCCGTCGGCAATCCCGGGGAAGGGGATCGATGTATTTCGCGTTGCCGCCGCCGAGCACGATCTCGCGGGGAAAAAACACGTCTTTCAACAGTTCGATGGCCTCGTTCACGGCCGTCAGCCAGCGCCGGCGGCCGCCGCGTTTCAGCGCCTCTTTCGTGAGGCGATGCACGAAGCGGGAATGCCGCGTGAACTTGATCGAGCCGATCTCGACGGGGATCACCGTGTCGTCGGCGATGATCGTCGTGCCCGTGCTCGTCCCGAAGCCCATGAAGAGCATCCGGCCGCCGGCGTAATTTCCAAGGGCCTGCATCGCGGCATCGTTGATGAAGCGAACTTTCGCGCCGAAGGCCCGGTCGTAGTCGAAGTTCAGCCACCCGTTGCCGAGGTTCAGCGGTTCGGCGGAGGGGCGGCCGTGGTGCATCAGGCCGGGGAAGCCCACGGAAACGCGATCGTAGCGCCAGTCGCCCAAGACCGAGTGCAGGCCGGAGAGCATCTGCGTCGGCGTCATTTGCGGGCCGGAGGGGATTTTGCGCACCTCGCCTCCGGCCTCGATCATGGCCTTCACGTTGGTCCCGCCGATGTCCAGCATGAGGACGCTCATGAGTCCACGCGGATCGCCCGGCCGAAGATCGTGCCCTGGAACATCATGTCCACGAGTTCCGCGACCCCGGCACCCGCCCGCCCCTGGGTGACGAAGTCCGCCCGTTCCTTGAGCGCCGGGAGCGCGTTCGCGACCGCCACGCCGAATCCGCAGGCTTCGAGAAACGCATGGTCGTTCTCCGCGTCGCCGACGCCGATCACTTCCTCGGGGCGCAGCGCGAGTTCCTCCAGCGCCGCGGCGAGGCCCACCGCCTTGTTGATGCCGGGCGGAAGGATCATGACCGCTCCCTTGTTGAAGATGACTTGATGCTCCAGGCCCATGTCCTTGATGAGCATGAGAGCGTCGGTCTCGTAGGGCTCCCGGGTCGCCACGATGCACGCGCCGACCGAGAGCGGCGTGGCCCCGAGCGCCGCCAGTCGCGCCGCGAACTCGGGCGGGGGAGGCGTGCCCAGCACCCGCGTGGCGCCGGTGTGCGGATCGTGCAGAAGCGCGCCATTTTCCGCGACGACGTAATCGAAAAGCGTGAGGGGGCAATCCAGCCCGACGAAATCCGTCAACTCGCGCCCCGTGACCAGCAGCACGCGTCCATGGGCGTCGCGCCAGCGCCGCAGCGCCGCCTGGGTCTCCGCCGGCACCCGGCCGTCCGATGCGATCGTTCCGTCGAAGTCCGTTGCCAAAGCCCGCCATTTCATCGCGGGAGATTCGCGCGCCGCCGCGCCTTCGCGCGGGTGACCCGGCGGCCGGCGTCGATCCTCGGGCGGTGTCTCCGTCTGGCGGGGGGAACGTTCCGGGTTCCGCCGGACCGACGTGTTCGCGATGGAAGAGCTTCTATTTTCCGAACGGCGGCGCCGGGGAAGGCGATGACGCCAACCGCGACGGGGCGGGCAACGAGGTCAGATCCGAGCGCGGCCCGGATTCGCCGGCGTCCGAGCGCCCGGGGCGCCGCAGCCCGGACTTCGCGGGGGCGGACGCCCGAGACGCTGATTTCCACGGTCGCCGGGTTCGAGACGCGCGCCGTGCATTCGTCGCCGAGTAACACGCCGAGAGGATTTTTCGGCTGAGGGTCACGGTCGCTCCCTGATGTGCGCTACCAGGTTTCCTTGACGGTGCCGGCCGCGGTGTCGGGCATGATGT
Source organism: uncultured Chthoniobacterales bacterium (assembly GCA_964247025.1). Taxonomy (GTDB): domain Bacteria; phylum Verrucomicrobiota; class Verrucomicrobiia; order Chthoniobacterales; family JAATET01; genus JAATET01. Next base: position 25,833 of record CAXTSM010000032.1, on the reverse strand, counting down.
CCTTGGGATTCAGGCCTTCGGCGTATCGCTGGGATTGGATGAGGCCGCGGTAAAACATCGCGGAGGGCCGCAGGATGAAGCGCTCGCGATCGGCGCTCAGCTTGGAGAGACCGAACGGGCCGTTGTAGCCGAATTGCCATTCATAGTTGTCGGCGAGCGTCCACGCGAAATAGCCGCGGATGTCGCAATGGTCGAGTTCGCGGGCGCGGTCGAGTTCGATGAGATGGTCCATGAGGTATTTGATGCGCTTCATGTCATGGCTGGTGGCGATGCCGTTCTCGGTGACGACGATGGGCTTGCGGTAGCGCTTCCAAATGAGGTTGGCCTCCCAGCGCAGGCCGATGGGCTTGATCTTCCAGCCCAGCAAGGTGATGCCGGGACCGCTGCGCTGGCCGATCGTGAGAGCGGTGAGGGCGCTGGCGATCTCGGTGTAGTAATAGTTCAAACCGATCAGGTCGACCTTGTCGGCCACGCCATCGAGATGATCGAGATTCGACCGCTGGGAGGCGTGATAGAAGGCGTTGGTGGGATCGTAGGGGAAGAAGCGCTCGAAGTAGTTCAGCGATTCGATGGCCATCACGGTGGCGTGCGGAACGTTGCGGCGGATGATGTCCGCGGCGACGCGGAAGGACTCGATGCTCGCGCGGTTGGCGCGTTCTCGGTTCTTGAAGTCGAGCCACACGCCGGGAGGCCATTGGCCGGCGATCCAGCCGAGGTTCACGTCGCCGTTCGGCTCGTTTTGCGGAACCCAGATCGAGACCAGGGGGCCGAGCGCGCGGGTGACGCGGTCCACGTAGGCGGCCCAGTTCGCGGCAAAGTCCGGATGGAGCCAGCGGGTGCGGTCGCGCTGGAAGTTGTCCACGAGCCAATCCGGCATCGTAAAGTGCCATAGGGTGACCACGGGCTCGATGCCGGCGGCGCGCAGGCGGCGGACCATGCTTGCGTATTGGGCGATGGCGGCGTCGTTCCAGACGCCGGGGCGCGGCTCGACGCGCGCCCACTCGATCCCGATGCGCGCGTGCGTGACGCCCATCGCCTTCATCGCGGCGATGTCCTTGTCGTAGTTCGACCAGCTCGAGGTGCCGTTCGTCTTGCGCGGAACGCGGCCCGTGTCGGCGAAGAGATCCCAGTCCGTGCGAAAATACTCGGGCGTGCCGGGCTTCACGGCCGGATCCTCGTTCTGGAAGCTGCTTTCGCCGACGCCCCACCAGAAGTGCTTTCCCGTGTTCACGGCAGCGGGATTTTGCGAGGCTGGATCGTAGTTCGGCCCGCGGGGACCGGAGATGCAGCCGGTCAAGCCCGAGGCAAACGCCGCGGCAATCGCGAGCCCAACCAGGCGGCGAAGACCGTCGCGGCGGGGCTCGCGGGAATTGGCGTCGTCCATGCGAAGCGGATCGCGCCATCCCGGCGCACCGGATGCTTCTCCCGATCTTTGTAGCCACGGCCTTCTGTCGCCGTATTCCCGAGAATCGGGAGGGGAGAAGCGCGATTTTTTTCCTGGATTCCTGTTTTCCAGATTCAAAAATCCGACCGCGATGGGACACGGAAGCAGGGGAGATAATCTGGAAACCAGGAAGCCAGGAAATAAAGGAATGCCGGCGCGGGAAAAGGGGAAAAGGGGAAAAATCGGAAATCCGAGAATCAGGGGGAGAAGCGCGAAATTTTTTCCTGGATTCCTGTTTTCCAAATTCAAAATCCGACCGGGATGGAGCACGGAAGCAGGAGAGATAATCTGGAAACCAGGAAGCCAGGAAATAGAGGAATGCCGGCGCGCGAAATGCTGTTCCCTTTCCTTTTCCCGTGTTTGGAATTCGTTGCTGCCGCGAGGATTTCTGTTGGATTCCCGGATTCTCTCGCTTTGATCTTTCCCGAGCCAGGGAGGAAATATTCAGCCGTTCGGAAGGGAAGGCACGGCGGGTGCTTCTCGACGGGCAGGTTTTTTAAAGAAGTGAAAATGGAAAGTCCCTCCCCCTTGGCCAAGTTTCCGCGTCGTCGGAGCCAATCCGCGCCCTCCCGCCCATGAACTCGCGCTGGAAATGGATCGTCGTCGTCCTGGCGCTCGTGGGGCTGGTGCTCGGATGGTGGTCGTGGGCCGGGAGCGGCCGTCCCGCTGGGTCCGTCGTGAAAAACGAAGCAATGCCGGTCGCCCCGGTGGCTCCGAAAGGGCCCGCCACGACGATCTCGCCGGCGACCGGGGCCCTCGCCCTGGCGGCGGGGATGGCGGTCGCGCCCCCTCCGGCTTCGGTCTTCAACGGTCGCCTCATGCTCTCGGATGGCGGGCGGGGACGGGCCTTCACCGTCGCGCTCGACGAAATGGTGCGCCATTCGCCCGCTGGCGTGGACGAAACGATCGCGGTCGCCCCCGCGGGCGATTTTGCAGGTTTGCGCCGGCAATGGACCGAGCTTCAAGGGCGGAGAGGCGGCGAGATTTATCCCGTGGCCTACGAGGACGGCGCGCCGCGCAGCTTGCAAACTCGCCGGCTCGTCACGCCGAAGATCCGCGTGGAACTGAGGGACGGCGAGGATTTGGCCGGAGTCATTCCGGGGGCGGTCGAGGTCTCCCGGCCGGACTACGCGCCGGGCTTCGTCGTGGCGCGCATGCCGGACAGTTTCGCCGCCATGGACGTGCTGGCAAAAGTGCGCACGCTCGGCGGGGTGAAGCAGGCCGACGTGCTGCTCGCGCGCCAGCAAGCCCGCCGCACGCTGCCCAACGACCCTCTCATCGCCAGCCAATGGCACCTCAAGAACACCGGCCAAAGCGGCGGCGTCGCGGGCACCGACATCGACGCCGAGCCGGTCTGGAACTACGGCGGCTCCGGCTACCGGGGCACGGGCATCGTCGTCGGCGTGATCGATGATGGCCTGGAAACCGCGCATCCCGACCTCGCGGCGAACGTTCGCACCGACATCGATCACGACTGGAACGACTCGACGCCCAACGATCCGAATCCGGTCTCCGGCGACGACAACAACCACGGCACGTGCTGCGCGGGCAACGTGGCCGCCATCGGCAACAACGCGCTGGGCGTGAGCGGCAGCGCCCCCGATTCGAAGGTCGTGAGCCTGCGCCTGATTGCCGCGGCCGAGGGCGACCAGGAGGAGTCCGAGGCGATGGCCTGGAAGAACGACCTCATCTCGATCAAGACGAACAGCTGGGGTCCCGACGACGACGGCGCGACCCTCGAAGGCCCGGGTTCGCTCACGAAGGCGGCGTTAAAGACCGCGGCCTCTTCCGGCCGCGGCGGCCTCGGCACGATCTTTCTCTGGGCCGGCGGCAATGGCGGAGACGTCGGCGACAACTCGAACTACGACGGCTACGCCAACTCGATCTACACGATCGCGGTCGCGGCCATCACGAACAAGCGCAAGCAGGCCTATTACAGCGAGCCGGGCGCGAACCTCGTGATCACCTCGCCCTCGGGCGGCGACAGCACGAAGGGCGACCTCGACATCACGACCATCGATCGCACCGGCGCCAACGGCTACAACACCGCCTCCGGCGCGACCGGAAACTACGCGACCGATTTCAACGGCACGTCCTCCGCCACGCCCACGGCCGCCGGCGTCGTGGCGTTGATCCTCCAGCGCAACCCGAATCTCGGCTGGCGCGACGTGCAGGAAATCCTGATCAAGACCGCGCTCAAGGTGAATCCCACGGACCCCGACTGGACGACGAATCCCGCCGGCTTCCATTTCAACCACAAGTTCGGCGCCGGCCTCATCGACGCCAACGCCGCGGTCTCCCAGGCGGCGACCTGGACGAATCTCGGCCCGCAGGTCTCGGCCGCCTCCCCGCAATCTTCGTTGAGCGTAGCCATCCCAAACAACAACGCCACCGGCATCACCCGCACGTTCGACCTCGGCGCCACCAACATCCGCCTCGAGCAGGTCACCGTGCGGCTGAACATCAACCACACCTCCCGTGGCAATCTTGCCATCACGCTCACCTCGCCCAGCGGCGTGCAGAGCCAACTCGCCGAGGTGCACGGCGACACCGGCGACAACTACGCCGACTGGACCTTCATGACGACCCACGACTGGGGCGAGAATTCCGCCGGCGTCTGGAAGTTGAAGATCGCCGACCTCAGCAACGCCGGCAACTCCACCGGCGGCACGCTCACCGCCGCCGAGCTCGTCGTCTATGGCTCCGAAGCCGCCGAGGTCAACACCCCTCCGGTCGTGCAAATCACCTCGCCCCAGGATCAGGGCCATCTCAGCGTCGGCCAGACGTTCACGCTCGCCGCCACCGCGTCGGATAAAAACGCCGGCGGCACGGCGGGCATCGTCTCGCGGGTGGACTTCTATGCCGGCGCCACGCTGCTTGGCTCCGATTCCACCGCGCCCTACACGTTCGATTGGAAGCCGGTGGCGGGAAGCTACACCTTGAGCGCGAAGGCGCTCGACAGCGAAGGCGCGACCGGCTCCTCGGCCTCGGTCGCAGTCACGATCGCCAACCTCGCCCCCAGCATCGGCGCGGCTTCCGTCTTCGCCTCGGCGCAGGCCTTCAGCGATCAGGCGCTTACGGCGACCGCCGCGGCGAGCGATCCGGAGGGGGACGCCATCACGTTCACCTACCGCTGGCAATCGAGTGCCGACGGCGTGAACTTTTCCGACGCGACCGGGCAAACCGGGGCCACCCTCGCGGCTTCCGCCGCAAACGCCGGCAAGGTCTGGCGTTGCGTTCTGACGCCGCACGACGGCACGAACGCCGGCGCGGATTTCACGACTTCCGGCGTCATGGTGGTGACGCGGCCGGCGACATCCGTGGCGGCCGGGGTGAGCTACTCCTATGCCTCCGACCTCGTCCTGCGGGGCACGTCGACGTCGTTCACGCGCGCGGCGATCATCAACGAATTCAGCCAGGGCACGGGCAGCGCCGAATGGGTGGAAGTCCTGACGCTGCAGGCCGGCAGCTTGCGCAAATGGAAGCTCGACGACTCCACGGTGGACAGCTCGGTCGTTACTTTCGCCGATAGCGCCGCATGGGACAACATCCCCGCCGGAACCCGCATCGTCATTTACAATGGCGCCCAGAAGGACTCGCTCCTTCCCGCCGACGACGCCGATGCCTCGGACGGGAAGCTCGTCGTCGCATCGAACAACGCGACGTATTTTTCCGGCACGTGGCCCGCGCTGGGAAACAACGGTGACGCCGTGATTTTCAAGGATGCCGCCGGCGCGGTCGTTCACCAGATCGGCTACGGGTCGAACACCGGCGCCACGCCGAACATCGGTTCCGTCGGCAGCGGGAAGGCCGCGGCTTTCACCGGTGACACCGAGGCCGGCGCCTCGACGGTCGCGGGTTGGAGAATCGATTCCGCCGCTTCCGCCGGCGGCGCGACGGTGGGGGGAGTGACGCCAGGAGAAGGCAACACGACCGCCAACGCGACCTTCGCAAACAACCTCCGTTCGGGTTCCTTCAGCCAGGCGGCGCTCTTTCGTCTGGGCGCGACCAGCCAGACCCCGGCGGGTCTCAGCCTCTCGGCCGACGGCCACCTCACCGGCACGATAACCGCCGCGGCGGGCAATTACGCGATCGTCATCGAGCGTTACAACGGATTGAACGAGGTCGCCTCCCTCGCATTCACGTTGCAGGTGCTCACGCCCGGGGAGACGCCGACGCCAACGCCAACGCCAACGCCAACGCCAACGCCGACGCCGCAGCCCACGCCTACCGCCACTCCCGTTGCGACGCCCGGGCCCACCGCAACGCCCGGGCCCACCGCAACGCCCGGGCCCACCGCGACGCCTGGGCCGACCGCGACGCCCGAACCCACCGCGACGCCCGGGCCGACCGCGACGCCCGAACCCACCGCGACGCCCGGGCCGACCGCGACGGCGACGCCCATCCCCAGCGTTCCTTCCACGGTCAAAGTGCTCTCGAAAACCCTGTTCTCCGGGGGCCGGGCTTTGCTGGTCCGGGGCACCGCGACCGGCAACGGCGTCATCAAGGTCACGGTGAAAAACCGCAAGATCTCGCGAACCGTGAGCATTGCCAGCGGTCAGGCTTATCGCCTGCCGATCACGCTCTACCCTGGTTCCAACGTCATCGTCGTCCGAAGCACCGATGCGTCCGGCAAGGTGTCCAATCCCGTGCAGTTCGTCATCAAGCGGCTGTTGCTGGTCTCCCCGGGCAACAACTGACCCAAGCGCGGAGCGGAGCCCGAGCGTCGGCATTGCGCAAAAGAGCGGGCGGGCTATAACTCGATCCCGTTTTTCAAGATGGAACCCGCCTCACTTTCCGAACTCCTCGCCATTCGTCGCCAGAAACTCGACGCGCTGCACGCCGCCGGCGTCGCGCCTTTCGGCCGGGCCTTCGAAGCCGATGGCGCCATCGGCGCCGTGCGCGCGAGATTCGCCGAGGGCGCGACTTTGCGCGCCGCGGGCCGCATCACCGCCCATCGCGACATGGGCAAAAGCCAGTTTCTTGACCTCGCCGACGCGACCGGCCGCATTCAATTTTTCGTGCATGCGAAAGAAATCGGCGACGAGGCGTTCGCGATCTTCAAGCACCTCGATCTGGGCGATTTCGTTGGGATCGAAGGAGAGGGCTTCATCACGAAAACCGGCGAGCCGACGATCCGCGTCAAGCATTTCGAAGTGCTCGCGAAATCCCTGCGCCCGCTGCCCGACAAATGGCACGGCGTGCAGGACACCGAAATCAAATACCGACAGCGCTACCTCGACCTCATCGCGAATCCCGCATCGCGCGACGTTTTTCTCAAACGCATCGCCATCGTCCGCGCGATCCGGCGCTTCCTCGAGGACCGTGGTTTCGTCGAGGTCGAGACGCCGATGATGCAAGCCGTCGCCGGCGGCGCGGCGGCGGCTCCCTTCCAGACGCATCATAACGCCCTCGGCCTGGATCTTTTCCTGCGCATCGCGCCCGAGCTCTACCTCAAGCGCCTGCTCGTCGGCGGCTTCCCGAAATTGTTCGAGCTCAACCGCAACTTTCGGAACGAGGGCATCTCGCGCCGGCACAACCCCGAGTTCACCATGCTCGAGGCCTACTGGGCCTACGCCGACTTCGAGAAAATGGCGGACCTCGTCGAGGAAATGGTCACGCACCTCGCCGAGACGATCTGCGGCGGATTGAAGATCGAGCACCGGAACGCCGACGGAGAGATCACGAAGACCATCGATCTCGCCCGCCCCTGGCGCCGCGCGCGTTACGCCGACCTCGTCCGCGGAGTCGTGCCGGATTGGGATGACCTCACCTCCGCGCAGCGCCGCGCCCGGTGCGCCGACCTCCGGCTCGACGTCTCCCATTGCGTCGCTGATTTCGAGGTCACCCAGCACCTCTTCGAAAAGCTCGTCGAGGAGAAAACCATCGACCCGCTCTACGTGACGCATTGCCCGAAGGAGCTCGTGCCGCTGGCCAAGCAGAACGTCGACGACCCCTCCGTCGTCGACGTCTACGAGCTCGTGATCAACGGCCAGGAGATTTCGCCCGGCTACTCGGAGCTGAACGATCCCATCGTCCAGCGCCAGCGGCTCGAGGAGCAAAGCGGCGGCGAGACGCAGAAGGTCGACCACGACTTCCTCGAGGCGCTGGAATACGGCATGCCCCCCGCGGGCGGCATCGGGATCGGCATCGACCGGCTTGTCATGATGCTCACCGGCGCGGAATCCATCCGCGACGTGCTGCTGTTCCCCCACATGAAGCCGCGGTGAAAACGTCCGCCGTTTTTCGCCGATCGCCGCCGATGATCAGGACAAAAAAATCTGCGAAGATCGGCGTCATCTGCGGATGGATCCTGCTGACGCTTTTTTCCGCGGACGCCGCGCAGACGCGGGGCGAACTGCAGTTCAGCCTGAACGCCGCGTTGCTCTCGAACGATCGAAAGGCGTTCGCCCGCTGCTTCAACTTCGCCGGCACCGACGACGCGACGCAGCGCTCCTTCGTAAAAATCATCGATCAAATCTTCGCTTGGCCCACGCATCACGTTTTCACCTCGGAGCGATCCGAGCGCGGCGACGCGAAGCTCGAGCAGGGCGGCCGGCCCTATCGGCTGAACGGCGAATGGGTGTTCCAGGTCCACATTTTCCTTTCCCAGAAAACGAGCAAGGGCTTCGTCTTCCCGGCCGGCATGGTGAAGGACCAATGCATGATCCTCATCGCCATCCCCGACGCATCCTGACATGGCCGGAGCCGCCCCCATCGTCGTCACCTGCGGCCCGGCGATCTCGCCGATCGACCGCGTGCGGCGCATCACGAACTTCTCCACCGGCGAGCTGGGCGTCCGCCTGGCCGACGCGCTGGCCGCGGCCGGCTCGCGCGTGATCTGTTTTCGGGGCGAGGCGGCGACCTCGGCGCTTCCCGTCGAGGACGGCGTCGAGGTCCGCCCCTTCTCGACCAACGACGACCTCGCCGCGCAGCTGGAGTCGGTCGATTTTGCAAAGGCCGTTTTTCACGCCGCCGCCCTTGGCGACTACGAGGTCGAATTCGTCCGAAACGACGACGGCGAGAGGCTGGCTGCGGCCAAGATTTCCAGTCGCCTCGGAACCTTGCATCTTCAACTGAAGCCCGCCCGCAAGCTGTTGCCCGATTTGCGCGGCCTGTTCCCCGGGGCGAAAATCTTCGGCTGGAAATACGAGCTCGACGGCACGTTGGCCGACGCGTTGCACGCCGGCGCGCACCAGCTCGAAGAATGCGCGACCGATTTCTGCGTGGTGAACGGCGCGGCCTACGGCGAAGGCTTCGGCCTGCTCGACCCCCGCGGCCGCGTGAGGCATTTTGCGGACAAGGCTGAATTGTGCGACGGACTGGCCGCGCTGCTCGGCTGAATCGCGGCCGGAAGGACGCTCCGGGAACGTCCCTCCGCGCACCCCGCCCATCGCCAGCCGTCTTGTAGCCGCCCCGCTCCGTCGGGGCGTTCGTGGGCGGGTGACATCGCCCGGCCCGGAAAAGCGTGGGAGCGCGCACCCCGGCACGGCGACGGAGCGCCGTGGGGACAAGCCGGCGCCAGGAGAACTCGCCCCGATCTGCAAAAACCCGTAAAACCGCGGATCAAACCATCACCGCCGGAAAGCGCCCGAAAAAAACCCGCCCATCGCCAGCCGTCTTGTAGCCGCCCCGCTCCGTCGGGGCGTTCGTGGG
>CAXTSM010000032.1:6612-16633 GCA_964247025.1 uncultured Chthoniobacterales bacterium | reverse complement strand
CGGGTGACATCGCCCGGCCCGGAAAAGCGTGGGAGCGCGCACCCCGGCGCGGCGGAGCGCCGTCGCGACAAGCCGGCGACGCCAGGAGAAATCCCGCCCCCCAATCCGCGAAATCGGCGGATCAAAATTCAAGGGTCCTCATTCACAAGGGATTGAATCCGCGAGCGAGGTCGGCTTTGATCCGGGGTGCTTTGTCTCGCCCGCCCATCCTCCTCGCGGTCGCCATGGTGATTTCCACCGCGGCGGCGGAACCCATCGCCTACCCCAAACTCCCGACCTCGGAAGTCTCCGACGAATATTTTGGGACCACGATCGCCGACCCGTATCGCTGGCTCGAGGATTTCCATTCCAAAGCGGCGCGGGATTTCGTTCGGAAGGAAAACACCCTCACCGCCGAATGGCTGCCCGCGCCCGCCAGGGCGGCCTACCGGAAGCGGCTGGAAGCCTTGATCGACTACCCGAAGCGCAGCGCGCCATCCCGTCATGGCCCATGGTGGATCACCTCGCGGAACACCGGCCTGCAGCCCCACGGCGTCGTTTTCAAACAGCGCGGCGAGCACGGCGAGCCCGCCGTGCTCATCGACCCGAACACGTTCAGCAAGGATGGCACGACCGCGCTTTCGGGGACGACCTTCACGAAGGACGGATCGCTCGTGGCCTACGGAAAATCGGTCGGCGGCAGTGACGACCAGACGATCCATGTCCGCGAGGTCGCCACCGGCCGGGACCGACCGGACGAGCTCAAGGACATGCGCTTCAGCTCCATCGCCTGGGCGGTGGACGACTCCGGTTTCTGGTATAACAAATACCCCGACCCCGCTCAGCGGGCGAACTCCACGATCTATTGGCATCGCCTCGGCGACCCGCAGGAGAAGGACCAGGCGGTCTTTTCCCGGCCGGAAAACCCCGCGATCGACCTGTCTCCCGGCATGACCGAGGACGGAAAGTATCTGCTGATCTACGCGACCATCGGCACGGACGAAAAAAACGGATTGTGGCTGCGGGAAACCGGCGATCCCTCGCGCGAAGGCGGCTTCCGCGAGGTGTTCCCCCTCGGCCAGGCGCAATACGGGGTGGTCGGAAACGACGGCCCGACCTTCTACGTGTATACCGACCGGGCCGCGCCCCGCCGACGGCTCGGCTCGGTGAATGTCGACGACGAATCGGGCGAACTCCGGGAATTGATTCCGCAGGAGGAAAACCTCCTCGACGCAGTCGCGATGGTCGGAGACGACTTCGTGGCGAGCTATACGCGGGACGTTTGCACCGAGCTTCGCCTCTACGCGAAGGATGGGAAATTTCTCCGCGTGGTGCCGTTGCCCGCGGCGGGCGCGGCGACCGGCGTGGACGGCCGCCGCGAAGACCGCGATTTCTTCTTTCTTTTCAGCAACTACACGACGCCCGGCATCATCTTCCGCTGCGCGCTGGACGCCGAAAAGCCGACCGAATATTACCGTTCGCAGATCAAGTTCGACGCCGACCGCTACGTCACGGAGCAGGTCTTCTATCGCAGCAAGGACGGCACGCGCGTCCCCCTGTGGCTCGCGTATCGCAAGGGCCTGAAAAAAGACGGGAAGAACCCCGTGCTCCTCTACGGCTACGGCGGGTTCAGCATCAGCCTCGAGCCCGGCTTTTCGGCCACGATGGTTCCCTGGCTCGAGCAGGGCGGCGTCTATGCCGTCGCGAACCTCCGCGGCGGCGGCGAATACGGCACCGCCTGGCATGAGGCGGGGCAATTCGGCCGCAAGCAGAACGTCTTCGACGACTTCATCGCGGCGGCGCAGAAGCTCATCGACGACGGATTCACCAACCCGAAGAAACTCGCCATCGAGGGCGGCAGCAACGGCGGGTTGCTCACGGCGGCGGTCGTCCTCCAGCGGCCCGAGCTGTTCGGCGCGGTCATTTCCCACGTCCCCGTCATCGACATGCTTCGCTACCAGCGCTTCGGCACCGGGCGCTTCTGGACCGCCGAATACGGCGACGCGACCAAAAGCCGCGAGGACTTCGCGTGGCTGCGCAAATACAGCCCCCTGCATAACGTGAAGGCCGGGGCGGACTACCCGCCGATCCTCGTCACCACGGCCGACGGCGACGACCGGGTCGTTCCCCTCCACGCCTTCAAGTTCGTCGCCACCCTGCAGGCGGAGGCCGGCCCGGGGGTCTACCTGCTGCGGCACGAGACCGGCGCCGGCCACGGCGGCGGCAAGCCGCTGGGCAAGATGATCGACGAGAAGGCGGACGTGGCTGCGTTCCTGACCCGCGCGCTCGATCTGCCCGCGCCCGATTTCTCCGATCCGGCGAGCAAGAAGACTTCCGCGGCGCGCTGAGTTCGCGTATATCCCCGGGATGTCCGCCCGCCTTCTTCTCTTGCTCGCCGTCCTGACCGCGGTTGTTTTGCCGGCCTGCGCCGACGGTCCCGAGCCGACGCCGAGCTCGACCGTGAATCGCGCCGGCGGCCCGCCGGTCGACGAAGGCGCCCCGGAAACGGGCGGCGTGCTGTTCAACGGGAACTAAAAGGCCGCCGCGCTTCCGGCGAATCACGCCTTGCCTCCGGCCGGGAGGCCTGGCACCATTCAAGGTTTTCCCATGGCCACCAAACCGACCAAACGCCCCCCTGCGAAAGCCGCCCCCGAGCGCGGCAAGAAGATGAACGGCGCGGACATCCTCGTCAGCTGCCTCGAGCGCGAGGGCGTCGACACGATCTTCGCCTATCCGGGCGGCTGCTCGATGCCGATCCATCAGGCGCTCACCCGTTCGAAGAAAATCCGCACCATCCTTCCCCGCCACGAGCAGGGCGGCGTGTTTGCGGCGGAAGGCTACGCCCGCGTGAGCGGCAAGGTCGGCGTGTGCATGGGCACCTCCGGTCCCGGCGCGACGAACCTGGTGACCGGCATCGCCGACGCCTACATGGACTCCACGCCGCTCGTGGCGATCACCGGCCAGGTGCCGCAGGAAATGATCGGTCGCGGCGCGTTCCAGGAGACCGACATGTTCGGCATCACGCTGCCGATCGTGAAGCACAGCTACCTCGTGTGGGACATCAACGACATCCCGCGCATCGTGAAGGAGGCGTTCCACATCGCGCTGACGGGGCGCCCGGGTCCCGTGCTGATCGACATCCCGAAGAACATCCAGACCGCGGAAACGCAGCCGATTTATCCGAAGGAGATCAATCTCCGCGGCTACAAGACGGATTACCAGGCGGACGACCTCGCGCTCAACGAGATGATCGGCCTCATCAACAACGCAAAGCAGCCGATGATCTACTGCGGCGGCGGCATCATCACCGGCGACGCGCACCGGGAGCTCCTCGAGTTCGCCGAGCGCACGCAGATCCCGGTGGCCACGACGCTCATGGGCATCGGCGGTTTCCCGGAGACCCACGAGATGTCGCTGAAGTGGCTCGGCATGCATGGCACGGTCTACGCGAACAACGCCGTGAACGAAGCCGACCTGCTGCTGGCGATCGGCGTGCGTTTCGACGATCGCGTGACCGGCAAGGTCGAGAAATTCTGCGAGCACGGCACGATCGTCCACATCGACATCGACAACTCCGAGCTCAACAAGAACAAGGTCGTGAAGCTGCCGATCCTCAGCGAGGTGAAGTATGCCCTGCGCCGCTCGAACCAGATCCTCGAAAAAGGCGGCTTCGAGCGCGCGAAGACCTTCACGCGTTTTCCCGCGTGGTATCGGCAGATCGCCGCGTGGAAAAAGCAGTTCCCGCTGTCGTTCAAGGACACGCCCGACGTGATCCAGCCCCAATACGTCATCAAGATGCTCAACGACATGACCAAGGGCGAGGCCATCATCACGACCGGCGTGGGCCAGCACCAGATGTGGGCCGCGCAGTTCTACAATTTCACGCAGCCGCGCTCCCTCGTCACCTCGGCCGGCCTCGGCTCGATGGGCTACGGCTACCCGGCGGCGATGGGCGCGAAGGTCGCCCGGCCGAACCAGCAGGTCATCGACATCGACGGCGACGGCTCGTTCCTCATGAACGTGCAGGAACTCGCCACCACGCACGTGGAAGACATCGCGGCAAAGGCGATCATCCTCAACAACCAGCACCTCGGCATGGTCGTGCAGTGGGAGGATCGCTTCTACGGCAGCAATCGCGGCCACACGTTCCTGGGCGACCCGCGCGACCTGAGCCGCATCTACCCCGACTACGTCGAGCTCTGCAAGGGCTTCGGGGTGCCCTGCGAGCGAGTGATCCACAAGAAGGACCTGCCGGCCGCCATCCAGCGCATGCTCGACTCGAAGGAAACCTACGTCCTCGACGTCATGACTCCCTACACCGAGCACGTGCTGCCGATGATCCCGACGCAGAAAACCTACAAGGACATCATCACCGAATAGCGTCGCGGCGGCTCACGATTCCCCCTCGAAGCTCGGCGGAACGGTGAGCTGGGGCTGCCGGACGCCCGCCAGCCCCCAGTCCCACGGGCGCCAGCTTTGGCGGCGCCATTCGAACGTGAATGGCGCGGTGAGTTCCGCCGCCCCCCGCATCACGACTTGAGCGACCGGTCCGCCCGTGCCCACGATGCGAAGGCGCGCCTCGGCCATCGCCTCGCCGCCGCGCCACCGGAGCCGGCTGTCTTCCGCCAGCACGCCAAGGGCGGCGAAATCCCCGAAAACCTGCGGAAGCCGCGCGAGCACCGCGCTCCGATCCTGCCCCCATTGATCGTGATAATCGCCCGCGAGAAACGCCCCGGCTCTTTTCCATTGGCGGTCCTCCACCGCCCGCAAAAAGTGCGCCTGATGCAGCCGCACCTGACGGGACGGCCGCCAGTGCCCGGCCAGCAGCAGAACCACGAGGAGCGGCGCCATGATCGCCAGGCGTCGCACGAGCCGGGGAGGGATGCGCATCATGGCGTCCACGCAAACAGGGTTCGTGCGCCGGCGGCAATCTGTTAATCTTCCCCCGATGCCTGGATTTGCCCGCGTGCTGCTCGACCAATCGGCCGGCCGGCCGCTCGATTACGGCATTCCCGCCCCGTTGGCGGATCGCGTGAAAGCGGGATCGCGCGTGCGCGTTCCCTTGCGAACCCGCGTCGTGCTGGCGACCGTCGTCGAGGTTCTCGCCGAGTCCGACGCCCGCGGGGTGCGGGACATCGCCGAGCTCGTGAACGACGACGCCCTCGTCCGCCCGTCGCTGCTGCGGCTCGCCGTCTGGATGGCGGACTACTACTGCTGCCCCGCGGAGGTCGCGTTGCGCGCCGTCCTGCCGGTCGTCATCCGCAAGGCCGAACTCACGCACAAGGCGCAGCTCTTCGTCGCGTTGGCCCGGCCGTTGGAAGCCGCGGAACACGAAGAACTGGCCCGCCGCGCGCCGCGGCAGCTCGAGCTCGTGCGGCGCCTGGAGCAAACCTCCGAGCCGGTCGAGCTCGCGGAACTTGGCCCCTTGCGCGCCGCGGCGAAGTCGCTGGAAAAGCGCGGCCTCGTCGTCGTCGCTTCCCGGAGGATCGCCCGCGATCCCGAGGGCGAATACCTGCCTTCGGTCGATCTCGCGATGAACGCCGAGCAGGCCGGCGCCCTGGCGGCCGTCCGCGCCGCCGTCGACGACCCGGCGGGAGCCCGGCCGATCCTGCTGCACGGCGTCACGGGCAGCGGGAAAACCGAGGTCTATCTGCAGGGCCTCCGCCACGCCCTGGCCGCCGGAAAGACGGCGCTCGTGCTGGTCCCGGAGATCTCGCTCACGCCGCAGACCGTGGAGCGCTTTAAGTCGCGCTTCGCCTCGATCCAATCCCGCATCGCCGTGCTGCACAGCCACCTTTCGGAGGGGGAGCGGCATGACGAGTGGCACAAGATCCATTCCGGCGGCGCGCGCATCGTGATCGGCGCCCGCAGCGCGATCTTCGCGCCGCTGGAGAACCTCGGCCTCATCGTCGTCGACGAGGAGCACGAGAATTCCTACAAGCAGGAAGACGCGCCGCGCTATCACGCGCGGGACGTCGCCGTCTACCGCGCCGCGCTCGAGGGCTGCGCCGTCGTGCTGGGCAGCGCCACGCCCTCGATGGAAAGTTACCACAACGCCCGGACCGGGAAGTATCGCCTCGTCGAGATGCCGTCGCGCATCGACGACCGCGGCATGCCGCTGATCCGCGTGGTCGACCTCCGCCTGCAGAACCGCCAGAAGGGCCAGCCGCAGGTGCTCTCCGCGATGCTTTGCGCCGCGATCGACCGCCGGCTGGCGGTCGGGCAGCAAACGATCCTCTTCCTCAATCGCCGCGGCTATTCCTCCGCGCTCCAATGCCTCGCCTGCGGCCACGTCGCGCAATGCCCGAACTGCAGCGTCGCCCTCACGTATCACCGCGACGACGAGCGCATCCGCTGCCACCTCTGCGGCCACGCCGAGCGCGCGCCGAAGGCCTGCCCGGCCTGCCGCGATCCGGGCATCCGGCATTCCGGCTTCGGCACGCAGCGGGTCGAGGAGTCCGTGCGACGGGTCTTCCCCGCCGCGCGGGTCGAGCGCATGGACGCCGATTCCATGGCGCGAAAGGGAAGCTACCGCGAGGCGCTGGCGCGCTTCCAGGCGCGCAAGGTCGACATCCTGATCGGCACGCAGATGATCGCGAAGGGCCTGCATTTTCCGAACGTCACGCTGGTCGGCATCGTCAACGCGGATGTCGGCCTGCACATGGCGGATTTCCGCGCGGGGGAGCGGACCTTTCAATTGCTCACGCAGGTCGCGGGCCGCGCCGGCCGGGGCGAGGCGGAAGGCGAGGTGCTCGTGCAGACGTTCACGCCCGGGCACCCTTCGATCCAGCACGCGCGGCATCACGATTTCGCCGGTTTCTGGGAGCACGAGTCGGAGTTCCGGCGGGCGTTCGGGCATCCGCCGTTTCAGCGGTTCGTGCTCGTGACGGCGCGGGGAGAAAACCTCGAACGCACGGAATTCACGGCGCAGACGTTGGCGCGGCGGCTTCGCGAGGGAGCGGGCGCGGAGATCGTCGTCGCCGAGCCGGCGCCCGCGCCGCTGGCGCGCGTGAAGTCCGAGCACCGTTTTCACCTGGCGTTGCGGGGCCCGAGCGCGCTGCGGATGAGCCGCCTGCTGCGCGAGACGCTGGCAAGGCTTTCACCACCGCGCGAGGTGCGCATCGCGGTGGACGTGGACGCGCTGCACTTGCTCTGAGGCGGTGGTTGAGGGTTGATAGCCGGGAGCGATGCCGCGTTTTTCCCGATTTCTGACCCGAGCCTTCGCGGCATGCGTGCTGCTCGGCGTTCCCGCGCTGCTGGTTTACCTGCAGCTCGTCGGGTTCACCGGGGAGTGGCGCGCAAAGGTCGCGAGAGCCCTTGGCGGTCCGACCTTCTCGGTCGAGATCGGGCGGCTGACGTTCCATCCGTTCGAGGGGATCGTGGCGGAGAAGCTGGTTCTTCACCGTCGCCTGGCGCCCGCGCGTCGGCTCGCCGAGATCGACCGGATGATCGTCTCGCCAAACCTCGCGGACCTGCTGCGGGGCCGGGTCTCGATCGACCGGCTGGATTTGGAGAACACCGACGTGGAAATCCCCTTCGCCGAGGACGGCGTGGCGCCGGATTCGATCCATCTGCAAGGGCTGCGCGCCGAGGTCTGGAGCGGCAACGGGCAGGTGACGGTGAGCCACGCGGAGTGCCGGGTGGAAGGCATCCACGTGACGCTGCGCGGTCACTTCCTCATGCCGGAAATAAAGGCGCCCCGCACGAAACCGAGCACGCCGGAGCACGTGATGGCGCGGGCCGCGGTGATTCGCAAGATTCTGGAAACGCTGCGGCGCATCCGGTTTTCCGGGGCGCCGCCGGAGCTCGACGTCTCGCTCGGCGGCGATCTCGCGTATCCCGATTCCATCGTGGCGGATTCCGTGACGCTGCGCTCCGGCGGCGTGCGTTTCGAGGATCTGAGTTTCGACCGCCTGAGCCTGGCCGCTTCGTATGAGGACCGGGTGGCGCATCTGACGAACCTGCGGATCGCGGGGAAATCGGGAACGCTTCAGATCGCGGGCAGCTGGAACGCCGCCCGGGGGACCGGCGGCGCCGATCTCAGCGGCGCCCTGACGCTGGCCCCTCTCCTGCGGCTGGCGGGTCAGGCGGAACTGGCGCAGAAAATTTCCTTCGATCATCCGCCGGCGGTCGAGGCGAGCATGGAGGTGACCCCGGGGCCCGGGGGGCCGCAGATTTCGGTGATCGGACAGACGTCGGCGCGGGAATTTTGGCTGAAGGGCGTTCGCGGGAAAAGCTTCGCGTCCCGGTTTGCGTGGAAAGACGGGCGGCTGTATCTGCAGGACGCGGTGCTGCGATCACGCACCGGATCGGTGCGGGCGCAGGTGCTCACGGGCCGGGGAGAGTTCCGGCTCAAGCTCGAGAGCGACGCGGACCCGACCGAATTTCTCGATCTGTTTGGACCGAAGGAGCAGGCGATCATCGGGCTTCTGAAATTCAAGGATCCGCCGCGCATCGCCGTTTCGCTGGATGGCACGAGGCCGAGCCTCGATGCCCTGGCGGGCAAGGGAACGCTCTCGCTCGGGCGCTCGTCGATGCGCGACTCGTGGATCGATTCCGGGAAGTCGGACTTCGAGGTGGTCGACCGGTCGATCGTCTACCGGAACCTCGTGCTCGCAAAAGGCGATCTCCAGGCGACGGGTTCGTTCACCTACGACTTCGGCCGGCACGAGGTGCGGCTCGACGGCATCCGCTCGAATCTCAATCCGACCGACGTGTTGATGTGGGTCGATCCGCGGATCGCGGCGACGGTGGCGGTCTACCGCTTTCGCGGGCCGGCGGATCTTCGGGCCGACGGGATCGCGCACATGGCGGACCCCCGCCGAAACGACCTGCGCATCCGGATCGACGCCCCGGGCGGCCTCGCCTACACGCTCTTGAATCGCGACCTGCTCTTCGGTCCCACGCGGGCCACGGTGCGATTGAAGGGACAGGAACTGCGGGCCGACGTGACGCAGGCGGAGTTGATGGGCGGCGTGGCGTCGATCGAGGCCCGGGTCTCGATCGCGCCGGACGATCCGAGCTTCCACGCGGACGTCTCGCTCGAGGAGATCGACTTCCCCGCGATGACGAAGCTGTATTTCGGCTACTCGAAATCCGAGGGCGTGTTGAGCGGAAAATACGCCTTCGACTCCAGCTTGAAGGAGCCGGCGAAAATGCGCGGGACGGGAAGCATCCGCGTGGAGAAGGGGCAGGTTTTGTCGATCCCGGTCTTTGGGCCGTTGTCGGTGATCATCAGCCAGATCATCCCCGGGGCCGGCCATGAAAGCGCGCGGCTCGCGACGGCGGATTTCGCGATTGCGAACCAGGAGATCACCACGGAGAACCTGGACATCCGCGGGGCGGGATTCGAGCTGTTTGGAGACGGCAAGGTGGGTTTTCCGAGCGGCAAGATGGATCTGACGGTGCGGATCAACGCGCGCGGGATTCCAGGCTTGATGCTGTTTCCGGTCAGCAAGCTTTTCGAATATGTCTCCACCGGCACCGTGTCCGACCCGCAGTGGCTGCCGAAGGTCATCCCACGGGAGTTCTTCAACGTGCTCGGGATGGGAAAGGCGGTTCCGTCGAAAGAGGTGCCGCCGAAAGACGCGGCGAGGCGGCTGGAGCGGTGATCTTCGGTCCGCGGATGGCGCGGATCTTCGCGGATGGGATGGCGGGGTGTTTTCCTCGGTTGTGAACCGCGTTGTCGCCACGGCGCTCCGTCGCCGTGCCGGGGTGAAGGGCGCTTGGAGGGATGTCCCCGGTGCACGCCCCGACGGAGCGGGGCGGCTACAACGCGGCTTCGGGGCGGCCGCGCCACCTGGGCGACGAGCTTCCCCGGGATCGAGGATCCGGATTTCTGGGCGCAAATCGGCGGGGGGATTTCGTCTGAAGACGAAGAAACGTCACGATGAGAGTCACGCGGGGAGCCCGCCGGACGGTGATCTTTGGTTTGTCGATGGCGCGGATCTTCGCGGATGGATGGCGGGGTGTTTTCCTCGGTTGAAGCCGCGTTGTCGCCACGGCGCTCCGTCGCCGTGCCGGGGTGAAGGGCGCTTGGAGG
>CAXTSM010000032.1:0-6512 GCA_964247025.1 uncultured Chthoniobacterales bacterium | reverse complement strand
GGTGCACGCCCCGACGGAGCGGGGCGGCTACAACGCGGCTTCGGGGCGGCCGCGCTGCCCGGGCGACGAGCTTTCCTGGGATCGAGGATCCGGATTTCTGGGCGGAAATCGGCGGGTGACTTTGCCGGAAACGAAAGAACCCCGGCCGCCAAAGGCAACCGGGGTTTTCTTTCAGGGGGGGAAACTCGTTATTTCATCAGGAGCACGTTGCGGGCGCGCTTGATGGCGTTCGTGATCTTGCGGTGCAGGTGCGCGGGCATGCCGGTGAGGCGGCGCGGGACGATCTTGCCGCTCTCCGTGACGAAACGCCGGAGTTGATCGGGGTTCTTGTAATCGATGGCTTCGACGGTGAGGTCGATGCGCCGGCGCGGCATCGTGCGATTGGCCCGACGGAAGTTCGCGCGGCGTTTGGCGGTTTTCGGCTGCATGTTACTTGATCTCGCGATGAAGCGTGTGGCGCTTCAGGAAAGGGTTGTATTTTTTCTTCTCGAGCCGCGTCGGGGTGTTCGGGCTCTTCTTGTTGCGAGTGGTCATGTAGCGGGACGTGGGTTGGCCCTCCGCCTTCGCTTCCGTGCACTCGATGGTGATGATGTCTTGACCCATTTTAGTCTTTTTCCTTGGTGTCGGGACCACTGTCCTCTTCCTCGCCGTCGGACTCCTCGTCGGTCAAGCCGAAGAGGGAGGTGACGGGCTGGCGGTGACGTTGGTAGCGGTTGCGTTTCTCGATTTCCGCCTGGCACTCGACGGTGTAGCGGGTGAAGGGCAGGGCTTCAAGCCTTGCTTTCAGGATTTGTTTGCCGGACATCTCGCAGACGCCGTAGTTGCCGACCTCGATGCGCTTGAGCGCCTGGTCGATCTCGTAAAGGGAATCCTGCTCCTGGGAGAGGAGGCTGAGGGCGAAGTCGCGGTCGTAGGCGTCGCTGCCGGCGTCGGCCTGGTGCATGCCGAAAGCCGAGGCATCGCCGCCGGTTTGCGATCGCAGGCTGTCGCGGGCGACGCCGTTCATGCTGTCGAGGAGCGTGTCCTTGAGCATGAGGAGTTTCTGGCGCTGGCTGGCCAGGAAGGGGGCGAGCTGGGTCGCGACGCGAGCGACGGGCGGGGTGGATTTGGCGACCGGCTTCGGAGTGGGTTTGGCGGAAACGGCGGCCGGTGTCTTCGCGACGGCCTTCGGGGCGGCGGGTTTGGCGACCGCCCCTTTTTTCACGGGCGACGAGGGCCCCGGGGCGACGGCCTTGGGGGTCGATTTCTTTTCCGGCGCCTTGTTGGCCACGACCTTTTTCGCGGGGGCCGGCTTTTTCGCCGCGGGTTTGGCTTTTGTTGCCGGGGCTTTCGGAGCGGGAGCGTTCTTCGAGGGTTTCTTCGTGGCCATGACTAATGCGCGGGATGCGGAATGGAAAAGGGTGGCGACGTTATGCGTGCCCCGGGGGAGACGCAAGTGATTTTACCGGGCAAGGTCGCCCGGCGTCGCACGATGGATCGACGAGATCGCGCGCGGGCCGGTGAATGCGTGTCTATTGTCCGAGCAGGACGACGATCGAGCGTTCGACCAGGTTGATTTCAAGCGGATCGGCGGCCGCCGCGCCTCCGCCGGCGGGCGTGATGTCGCCGGGCTCGGCGGCGGCGGTGTCGATCGCGCGGGACCACCGCATTTTTTTTGGCAGGACGGGGAGCTCGAAGGCGAGGGGCTCGTGATACATGTTGAAGGCGGCGTAGAGGAAATTCGGCGGGCCGCCGGCGGCCTTCGAGTGGCGGCCGCAAAGGAGGAAGGCGAGGGTGCGGCTGCCGGGGGTCCAGTCGGGTTTCCAGGGCTTGACGCCGTGCCAGCTGATGTCGGGATAGCCGCTGCCGACGGTGTCGAGGCCGGTGAGAAATTCCTCGCGGCGCAGGGCCGGCTGCGCGGCGCGGAAGGCGGCGAGCTGGCGGTGGAAGCGCAGGAGGCCGGCGTCTTTCTCGGTGAGCGACCAGTCGAACCAGTTCCAGGGCTCGTCGTGGCAGTAGGCGTTGTTGTTGCCGCGCTGGGTGCGGCCGCATTCGTCGCCCATCGTGAACATCGGCACGCCCTGGCTGAGGAAGAGGAGCGCGAGGGCGTTTTTCTGCAGGCGGAGGCGCAGCGAAAGAATTTCGGGATCGTCGGTCTCGCCCTCGATGCCGGCGTTCCAGCTCGCGTTCCAATCACTGCCGTCGCGGTTCACCTCGCCGTTTTCGAGGTTGTGCTTCTCTTCGTAGGAATAAAGGTCGCGCAGCGTGAAGCCGTCGTGGCAGGTGATGAAGTTCACGGAGGTCGTCGGCTTCCGGCCGGCGGCGGCGTAGAGGTCGGGCGAGCCGAGGATGCGCTGCACCATTTCCGCGGCCACCCCGGGGTCGCCCTTCAAGAATCGCCGGGCGGCGTCGCGGTATTTTCCGTTCCATTCCATCCAGCGGCCGTAGTCGGGAAAATGGCCGACCTGATACAGCCCGCCCGCGTCCCATGCCTCGGCGATGAGGTGGCAATTCGCGAGGATCGGGGCGTGCGCGAGCTCCTCGATGAGCGGCGGATCGGCGAGCGGCGTGCCGTCGGAGTCGCGCGCCATCACCGACGCGAGATCGAAGCGGAAGCCGTCCACGTGGAACTCGGCGGCCCAGTAGGCGAGGGCGTTGCGGATGAAGAGGCGGACGACGGGGTGATTGCAGTTCACCGTGTTGCCGCAGCCGGTGTGGTTCGCATAGCTGCCGTCGGGCAGCAGCATGTAGAAGATCTGGTTGTCGATGCCGCGGAAGGACAGCGTCGGGCCGTCTTCGCCGCCCTCGGCGGTGTGGTTGAAGACGACGTCGAGCACGACCTGGATGCCCGCGGCGTGCAGGTCCTTCACGAGCTGCTTGAATTCGTCGGCCTGCCCGCCCCGGGCGCCGGTCGCCGCGTAGCCGGCCTTCGGGGCGTTGAAGCCGACGGTGCTGTAGCCCCAATAGTTGCACAGCGGCTCGCCGGTGATCGGGTTCGTGCGGGTGTTTTCGCACTCGTCGAACTCGAAGATCGGCATGAGCTCCACGCAGTTCGCGCCGATGGATTGAAGATAGGGGATCTTCTCGCGCAGGCCGTCGAAGGTGCCGGGATTTTTCACGCCCGCGCTGTCGTGCCGGGTGAAGCCGCGCACGTGCATTTCGTAGATGACGAGATCGGTCGCGGGGACGCGGAGCGGCCGGTCGTGATCCCAGTCGAAATCCTCGTCGCAGATCTGCGCGCGCAGCGGGGAGGGGCCGTCGGGGTTCGACCGCCGCATCCACACCTCGCGCCCCCCGATCGCGCGGGCGAAGGGATCGATCAAAATGGCGGAGCGGTCGAAACGGTGGCCGAGTTTCCGGTCGAACGGTCCGCCCAGGCGGTAGCCGTATTCGATGCGCGTCTCGTCGAGATCGTAGACGATCATGGCCCACACGTGGCCGATGCGGAACTCGGGCGGGAAGGGGATTTCCACGAACGGCTCGGGCGCGCCCTTCTCGAACAGCACGAGGGTGCCGTCGGTCGCGTGGGCGGAGAAGATCGAGAAATTGATGCCGCCGGGCACGAGGCTGACGCCGAAAGGGATCGGGTGGCCGTAGCGCAGCTTGTAGTCGCCGTGCTCGTGCGTGTGATTGGTGGCGGCGAGGTCTTCGCGGCGGCGGCGGTGTGGCGAGGCTTTTTTCCCGTCTTTCGTTCCCATCGGCCGGGGAGGATGCCGGAAACCGCGCGCGGAAGGGAACTCCGAAAATGCGGGAGGAACCACGGATCACCCGGAGGACGGATGGGGAAAACGGAAAAAATCGCGGAGAACGCAGAGGACGCAGAGAAACGAAGATCTGCCACCTCCGCGTCCTCGGCGGTCCCATCTCCTTCCTCCGTGAGATCCGTGTTATTCGGGGTTTCCTTCCGCCGTCACGCCGGGCGCTTCTCGATCAGCGCGTAGGCGTTGTGGTTATGGATGCTCTCGAAGTTTTCCGCCTCCACGCGATACCAGGGAATGTTCGCGTCCGCCTCGCAGCGGGCGGCGACGTTGCGCACCAGATCCTCGACGAAGACCGGGTTCTCGTAGGCGCGTTCCGTCACGGCCTTCTCGTCGGGGCGCTTGAGCAGGCTGTAGAGCTCGCTGCTCGCGCTGTCTTCGACGAGCCGGATGAGATCCTCGATCCAAATCGGCTTTCCGAACCGCACCGCGAGCGTGACCTGCCCGCGCTGGTTGTGCGCGCCGTGCATGCTGATCGCCTTCGAGCACGGGCAGAGCGTCGTGACGGGCACGATGACGGTCAGCACGAAATCCAGCGCGCCGTGGTCGAGCGTGGCGTTGAACCGCGCGGTGTAGTCGAGCAGGCCGACCGCCCCGGTGACCGGCGCCTTCTTCTCGAGAAAGAACGGGAACTCGAAATCAACGTGCGCGCACCGCGAGTCGAGACGCTCGGTGAGCTGCTCGAGGATGTCGCGGATGTTATCGACGTGCAGCACCGGCCCGTGGGAACCGAGCGCCTCGACGAAGCGGCTCATGTGCGTGCCCTTGTGGTGGTGCGGCAGGTCGACCGTGAGCTGCGCCGTCGCGATCGTGCTCTGGATGGCGCGATGCTTGTCGCGGATCTGGATGGGATAGCGCAGGGATTTCACCCCCACGCGGTCGATGGCGAGGTGGCGGTCGTCGGATTCGCTTTGCGTATCGCGCAGGGTCATGGGGTAGTTGAAGGTCGGAAGCGGAGAGTTGATAGAAAAAAAAACCGCGGGAGCCGCAAGCCCGCTTTCGACTATTTACCGCCTCCCGAGGCCGCTGCTACCGTGCGCGGATGACACCCCTTTCGGCCGCCCGATGAGCGACGGCGTGATCCTCGCCATCGACGCCGGCACGTCCTCGTCGCGCGCCGCCCTCTTCGATCCCGTGGGACGCCGCGTCGCGGACTCCCTCGTCCAGCGCCCGACGAAACTCCGCGTCGACCGCTCGGGCATGGCCGTGCTCAACGCGGACGAGTGGCTCCGGACGGTCACCACGATCGTGCAGGCGACCGCCGCCGCCGGAAATCTGCAGGCCGTCGGCATGTCCTGCTTCTGGCACAGTTTTCTGGGCGTGGATGCCGAGGGCCAGGCCCTCACGCCGATCTACACCTGGGCCGATTCGCGCGGCCGCGACGACGCCGCCTCGTTGCGCCGCGAGCTCGACGAGCGGGCCGTCCACGCGGAGACCGGCTGCATGCTGCGGGCCTCCTTCTGGCCGGCGAAGCTCCGGTGGCTGCGGCGCACGGAGCCCGCGCTGTTCCAGCGCGTCGAAAAATGGCTGTCCCCCGCGGAGTGGCTCCAATGGCGCCTCGCCGGCTCGGCCACGTGCGCGATCGGCATGGCGACGGCCACCGGTTTGTTCGACCCCACCGCGCAGGCCTGGAGCCCACGCCTGCTCGACGCCTGCGGGCTCGACCCCGGGAAATTGCCCGTCGTCTCGGACGAGCCGACCGCCTGGCGCGGCGTGCCCTGGTTCCCCGGCATCGGCGACGGCGCCGCGAGCAACCTCGGGTGCGGGGCCACCGAACCCGGCGTCGGCGCCATCAACGTCGGCACCAGCGCGGCCCTGCGCGTGATGCGCCCCGGCGTCACGGCGCGGGCCCCCTTCGGCTTGTTCTGTTACCGGGTGGACGAGCGGAGATTCCTCGTCGGCGGAGCCGTGAGCAACGCCGGAAATCTTTTTGCGTGGGGCCGACGGGAACTGAACGTCGCGCGCGACCCCGCCGCGCTCGAGGCCGCGCTCGCCCTCCGGCCGACGCCCGATCACGGGCTGGCCGTGCTGCCGTTCTGGACCGCCGAACGCGCCCCGCGCTGGAACGAAGACGACGCCGGAACGATCCATGGCCTGCGGGCGGACACGACGGCGATGGATATTCTCCAGGCGATGATCGAGGCCGGCTATTACCGGCTCGCCGGCATCGCCGAGAGCATCGCAACGGCCCACGGAGAACCGCCGACGTGGATCGTCGCCGGCGGCGGCATGAATTCCCGGGCCGCCCTCCGCCGTCTGGCCAACGTCCTGGGCGAGCCCGTGCGGGCGAGCACCGAGCCGGAGGCGTCCCTGCGCGGAGCGGCCGTAAGGGCGATCGAGGGTCTCGGCGGCACGCCCGCGGCGCCGAAGCCCGGAGCGCGCGCGATCCCGGATCCGGAAATTCACGCGCTCTACCGCGAAGCCCGAGCCGCCCAGGCGCGCCTCGAGCAGACGTTGTAGCCGCCCCGCTCCGTCGGGGCGCGGGGAGCGGGTTGCGGCGGGGGCGCGTCGGTCCCGGCGCACACGGCGACGGAGCGCCGTGGCGACAAGGGAACGCGAAACTGTAGCCGCCCCGCTCTGTCGGGGCGCGGGGAGCGGGTTGCAGCGGGGTAGCGTCGGCCCTGGCGCACACGGCGACGGAGCGCCGTGGCGACAAGGGAACGCGAAACTGTCGCCGCCCCGCTCCGTCGGGGCGCGGGGGAGCGGGTTGCGGCGGGGTGGCGTTGGCCCTGGCGCACACGGCGACGGAGCGCCGTGGCTACAAGGGAACGCGAA
>CAXTSM010000031.1:0-32206 GCA_964247025.1 uncultured Chthoniobacterales bacterium | reverse complement strand
GGGCGACACACGGCGACGGAGCGCCGTGGCGACAAGGAGGCGTCGGGGGGGCGCGTGATTTCACGGGGGGCGCGTGATCTGGCGACACACGGCGACGGAGCGCCGTGGCTACAAGGGGACGCCGGGAGGCGCGTGATTTCACGGGGGCGCGTGATCGGGCGTCACACGGCGACGGAGCGCCGTGGCGACAAGGGGACGCCGGGGGGCGCGTGATTTCACGGGGGCGCGTGATCTGGCGCCGCACGGCGACGGAGCGCCGTGGCGACAAGGCACGTCAGCGCGGGAGCGTCGCGAGCACCCGCGGGAAGGCCATCCGGAAGACCGGCGTGAAATCCTCCGGCCGGCGGGCGAGCCAATCCCGCACGTGGTCGAGGGACAACCAGGCGCCGCCCTCGACTTCCTGCGCGGCAAAACGAAACGGCCCCTCGTGCGCGGCGCGGTAGATCTGGAGGAACTCGAAGCCGGTCTCCGGGCCGCAGCCGAGCTTGCACACGGGCGTGAGCGCGGCCACCTCGACGTCGATCTCCTCGCGCAGCTCCCGGCGCGCGGCCCCTTCGTAACTCTCGCCCGCGTCGACGTGGCCGGCGGTC
The DNA here is from genome assembly GCA_964247025.1 of uncultured Chthoniobacterales bacterium. Classification (GTDB taxonomy): domain Bacteria; phylum Verrucomicrobiota; class Verrucomicrobiia; order Chthoniobacterales; family JAATET01; genus JAATET01. The sequence continues at coordinate 31,616 of CAXTSM010000031.1, read as the reverse complement.
GCGCTGTCCCATTTCGAGGGGCTGCGGTCCTTCCAGATCGAGCGCTTTTGCAGGAAGATCTCGCCCGCCTCGTTGAAGATCATCACGTGGATCGCGCGGTGGCGGAGGTCCCGCGCGTGGACTTCGTCCCGCGGCCGCGCGGCGATCACGTTGTCGTCGGCATCCACGACCGGGAAGATTTCCTCGCCGTGTTGCGCGAAGGTCTGGTCCACGGCTTGCGCGAGGCCCGTCCACTGCGCGAGGTCGAGCTCCTCGGCGCGGACGGTTTCCGCGAGCCCGAGGGCGCGGAGATGCGCGCGCCAGTCCGGGCCGGGCTCCACGCGCTCGAGGTTCTTGCGGAGTTGCTTGCGGCGCTCGGAGAAGCCGCCGCGCACGAGTTTCTCGAACCGCGCGTCGTCGCAGGGCGGGACGTCGGCGCGCGGGCGGGGCTGGAGCGAGATGACCGCGGATTCCACCTTGGGCTCGGGATAGAAGACGCTTCCGGGCAGCGTGCGCAGGTAGTGGATCGCCCAGCGGCGGCCGAGGCAGAGGGTCATCGCGCCAAATTCCTTCGTGCGCGGCGCGGCCTTCAGGCGCTCGGCGAGCTCGCGCTGGAGCGTGAAGACGAGGACCGCGGGCGAGAGCACCGGGTCGGCGAAGTGGTCGATGATCGGCGTGGAGACGTAGTACGGCAGGTTTCCGACGATTTTCAGGCGTCCGCGCCCGAGCAGGCGGCGCACGTCGAAGTGCAGCGCGTCGCCGTGGACGACCTCGACCGACGGCCCCTCGAACCGCGTCCGCAGGTGGTCGATGATCCGGTCGTCCTTCTCGATCAACGTGAGCGGGACGCCGGCGGCCGCGAGGAATACCGTGAGCGAGCCGAGTCCCGGGCCGATTTCCACGACGTGGTCGCCGGGCTCGATCCGAAGCTGCGCGACGATCCAGCGCGCCAGGTTCTGGTCGAAAAGAAAGTTCTGCCCGAGGGATTTCGAGGGGGCCAGGCCGAGGGCGGCCGCGGCGTGCTTGATTTCGTGGAGCGTCATGGATTCCGGCTGCCGGCAGGCTAGGCCCGCGCCCGGCCGAGGCAAACAACGAATCGCCCGCGTTTCCGCGCGGAAACGGGAACTTGTGGACCGGGGTTTCTTGCGGCAGCGTGCGCCCATGAAAAAATCGGGCTGCGTGATCCTGGCGCTTTTCCTGGCGCTGTGCGTGAGCATCTTCGTGAATGGCGTGACGCTGCTCGGCCGCGGGGCGCGCTCGATGACGGGCGCGGGGCGGATGGAGCCGCCGAAGAAATTCCAGGAGCAAATCCTCGTGGAAGGCGGCGCGGACAAGATCGCGGTGATCCCGCTCGAGGGCATCATTTCCTACGGCACGTCCGGCGCCCTGGGCGACTCGCTCGTGGAGGATTTGAAATCGGCGTTCCGCCAGGCCGAGGAGGACCCCTCGATCAAGGCCGTGGTGATGAGCGTGGACTCTCCCGGCGGCGAGGTGACCGCGTCGGACGCGATCTACCACGAGATCCAGCGGTTCGCAAAAAAGAAGCCGGTCGTCTATTACATGAACAGCATCGGGGCCTCCGGGGCGTTCTACGCGGCGTGCGGCGCGAGCTGGGTGATGTGCAACGAGACGACGTTCACGGGCAGCATCGGCGTCATCATCTCCACGCTGAATTACCGCGAGTTGTTCGGAAAGGTCGGGTTGCAGTCCGTCGTCTTCAAGAGCGGGAAATTCAAGGATCTGCTCAGCGGCTCGCGCGAGCTCACGCCCGAGGAGTCGGCCTACGTGCAGGGCCTCGTGATGCAGAGCTACGGGAAATTCGTCGGCATCGTCGCCCGGGCGCGCAAGCTCGATGAGAACAAGCTGCGCGAGGGCGTGGCCGACGGCCGCATCCTCAGCGGCACGGACGCCTACCAGGAAAAACTCGTCGACCAGCTCGGCTACGTCGAGGACGCCTACGAGAAGGCGCGCGCGCTCGGCGGGGCGAAGGACGCGACCGTCGTGCTCTACCGGCGGGGCTTCGCGTTCTCGAACGTGCTGCGGCTCCTCGGCGAATCCTCGCAGGCGAAAGGCGCCGTGAAGATCGACCTGCTGCAGGGCCTGCCCGATCTCGCGCCGGGCCGCGTGTATCTGTTGCCGCCCTTCTTCGCCCCGTAGCGCCCGTGTCGCCGATCCTCATCGCGTGGGGCGCGCTCGGCCTGCTGGCCTGGTGGGCGCTCCTGCGGGGCGGACCGGGCGGCAGGGTTTTCGCGGCGGAATGGGGGCGCGGGGAAACGATCCTGGCCGCGCTGCTGGGCGGCTATTTCCTGCTGCTGGCCGTTCCGGGGGCCGAACCGCGCAAGGGGATCACGCTCGAAGTCGTCCGCGCGAGCGTCCTTTTCTATGCCGCCGTGCTTGCCCTGCTGCTGGCGTTTCTCGCCGGGCGCGGCCTTTCTCCGCTCCGCGCCTTTGGGCTGGCGCCGCCTCGTCCCATCCGGGTGTTGGGGCTCGCCGTCCTGTGCTTTGCGGCGACTTATCCGGCGGTGCTGTTGATCGAGCAAGCCACGGCGGCGATCGGCCACCCGGTGAGCGCGGGCGATCCCATGGTGCAATTTCTCCGCGGCCCCGTTTCCGCGGTGGATAAAGGCTGGGCCGTGCTCCTGGCCGTCGTGGCCGCGCCGGTCACGGAGGAGTTCATCTTCCGCGGATTCTTCTACGGCGTGCTCAAGCGCCACGCCGGCCGGGTCGTCGCGACGGGCGTCAGCGCGCTTCTGTTCGCGGCGATTCATCAAAACCTCCCCGCGCTGCCGGCGCTCGCGACGCTGGCGGTGGGCTTCACCCTCGCCTACGAGCTCGCCGGCTCGCTGTGGGCGCCGATCGCGATGCATGCGATCTTTAATTCCATCTCGGTTGCGGTCATTCTTTTCTTCCCGGAATGGACCCCGAACGCCTGAACGACATTCGCGAGGACGAACTGGTCGCCCGGCTCATCCGGCGGCTTCCGGCGGGGCGCCTCGTCGTGGCCGGCCCGGGTGACGATTGCGCGGCCGTGCGAGTGCCCGGGCGCCGGAAGCTGCAGCTGCTCAAGACGGATTGTCTCGTCGAGGACGTGCATTTTCGCCGCGGTCATCGCGCCGAGCAAGTGGGTTGGAAAGCGCTGTGCCGCGCGATCAGCGACGTCGGCGCGTGCGGCGGAAGACCTGATTCCGCGCTGGTGACGGTGGCCGCGCCCGGCGATCTCGAGGCCGCCTACCTCGAGGAGATCTACGTCGGGCTGGCGCGCGCGGCGCGGCGCTTCGGGGTCTCGATCGTCGGCGGGGAGACGGCGCGGTCGCCGGGCGGATTGTTTCTTTCGATCGCGCTCACGGGCTGGGTGCAATCGGAACGGTTCGTGCGCCGCGACGGGGGCCGGGCGGGCGACGCCCTCTTCGTCACGGGGCGGCTCGGGGGGTCGTTCGGCGCGGACGGAAATGGCCGGCACCTGCGCTTCACGCCGCGGGTCGCGGAAGGCCGTTGGCTGGCGAAAAATTTCCGCGTCCACGCGATGATGGATCTCAGCGACGGGCTTGGCGCGGATTTGCCGCGATTGGCCGACGCGAGCGGCCGGGGCTACGCGATCGATCTCGCGACGATCCCGCGCCACCGCGGAAGCTCGGTGGGGCAGGCGATCGGCGACGGCGAGGATTACGAGCTGTTGTTCGCGCTGGCGGAAAAAAACGCGCCTTCGCTTGCCGACGCCTGGCGGAGAAAATTCCCCCGCGTCCGCCTGACGCGCATCGGCGTCCTGCTGGCGGATCGAAAGCAACGAACGTCGCTGGCCTCGGGCTACGAGCACTTCGCGAGTTGAGTCGCGCGGGTGCGGCTGGATCTCAGACGGGGAGACGACGCCGCCGGGGAAGCGGGCAATTTTCGGGTTGTCAGCGGTTCGCGAAATCTGGCTCATAGGCTGACCCCCGCCCGCATGATTCGTTTGAACTACCATCTCCCGGGCACTCCGCCGGCCACGTTGCTGCCGCGCGTGAGCGCGAGCGAGGGCGCGGCGACGATCACGCTCATCCAATACGACGCCGAGGCGATCTTCGAGGGGGAGTTCGATACGTTCGAGGAGGCGATGGAGCGCTTCGATCCGGTGAAGGTCAACTGGATCAACATCGACGGCCTGCACGACATCGAGTTGCTCAAGAAAGCGGCCGAGCGGTTCAAGATCCACCCGCTGGCGCTCGAGGACGTGCTGAACACGACGCAGCGGCCGAAGGTCGAGGTCTACGACGAGAATATCTTCATCGTGAGCGAGATGGCTTACTTCGAGGAAGGGCAGGCGCTCGTGTTCGAGCAGGTGAGCATTTTTTTGGGCGAGGGTTTCCTGCTGACGTTCCAGGAGGAGTGCGGACGCGACGCGTTCGACGGCCTGCGCAAGCGGCTGCGGGCGGGGCGGGGGTTCGCGCGGCAGCGGAAGGCGGACTACCTTGCCTACGCGCTGCTCGACAGCATCGTGGACCAATTTTTTCCGATCCTGGAAACGTTCGGCGACGGCATCGAGGAGATCGAGGAGGAGCTGCTCGAGCGCCCGGACAAGTCCACGCTGCGCCGGCTCCACGAGGCGAAGCGCCTGCTCGTGCAGATGCGCCGGGCGTCGTGGCCGCACCGCGAGATCGTGAACGCGCTCATGCGCGACGAGACCGGGCGGGTGACGAAGGAGACGACGGTTTTCCTGCGCGATTGCTACGACCACATCACGCAGATCATCGAGATCATCGAGAGCTACCGGGACATCAGCGCGGGGTTGATGGACGTGTATCTGTCGAGCCTCGGCTTCCGCACGAACGAGATCATGCGCGTGCTCACGGTGGTCTCGACGTTCTTCATTCCGCTCACGTTCATCGCGGGCGTGTATGGCATGAACTTCGACACGGCGAGCCCGGCGAACATGCCCGAGCTGCATTGGAAATATGGCTACCTGTTTTTCTGGGGAATCTGCGCGGCCGTGTGCGCGGTGGTCTTTTATTGGGTGAAGCGAAACAAGTGGCTTTGATGACGCCGATGCAAGCCAGGCGCGTGTTGATTTTGACGGCGGGATTCGGCGAGGGGCACAACGCGGCCGCGCGCAACCTGCGCGACGCGCTGGCCGCGGCCGACCCCGCGGCGGCGGTCGAGATGCGCGACATCTTCGCCGAGGCCTACGGTCCCGTGAACCGGCTCGCGCAGAAGGCCTACCTGAAGGTGATCAACCACGCGCCGGACCTGTGGCAGGTGATCTTCCAATGGCTCGACCGCTCGCCGGCGGTGTCGCAGCACATCGGCGTCTTCGGCCGCGCCGCCCGGCGGCTGCGCCTGGCGATCGACCGATTGAAGCCGGACGCGGTGGTGACGACGTATCCCGGCTACAACCACTTGCTGGATCACGTTTTCGCGCGCGCGGCGGACCGGCCCTACCGGCAGATCACGATCGTGACGGATTCGCTCACGATCAACCGCGTGTGGCACTCGGGCCACGGCGACTTCTATCTCGTGACCAACGAGGAGACGGCCGCGGTGATGCGGGCGCAGGGCGTCCCCGCGGAAAAGATTCGCGTCACGGGATTCCCCGTCCCGGCGTTCTTTGCCGAGCCCGCCGCCGAGAGGCACGCGCCGGGCGGAGAGGAAAAGGGGCGGGTGCTCTTCATGGTGAACTCCGGGAAGCGCATCGCGATCGAGGCGGTCGAGCGCCTGGCGGCGTTGCCCGGGATCGCGCTCACGGTCACGGTCGGGCGCGACGCGGCGCTCGAGCGAAGGATCCGGGCGATCTCGCCGGAAATCGCGGTCTTCGGCTGGACGAAGGAACTTCCCCGTCTGATGCGCGACGCGCACGTCGTGGTGAGCAAGGCCGGTGGCGCGACGGTGCAGGAATGCCTCGCGGCCGCCACGCCCATGATCGTGAGCCAGGTCGTGCCGGGGCAGGAGGAGGGTAACGCCCGCCTCGTCGCCGAGTCGGGGTCGGGCGTGATCGCGGAGACGCCGGACGCCATCGCGGCGGCGGCGAGCGGGGCGTTCGCGGGGGATGGCGCGGTCTGGCGGGGCTGGCATGCGGCCGCGCAACGCTTGAGCCGACCTCATGCCTCGAGGGAAATCGCGGAATGGATCCTGGCGGAACCACGGGGGCACGGAGGCACGGAGAATCGATCATGAATCTTTCTTCGTTCCCTCCGTGTCTCGGTGTCTCGGTGGTTCGAATCCCATGATCGACGCCGTCATTTTCGACATCGGGAACGTCCTGCTGAAGTTCGACTACCTGATCGCCGCGCGGCGATTGATGGAGCGCAACGGGTTGAGCGAGCCGCCGGAGCCTACGCGGATCGTCGAGGCGAAGGCGGCGCTCGAGGGCGGGCAGATCGATCGCGCGGAGTTTTTGCGCCTCGTGCGGCCGGAGTTTTCGCACGCCGGATCGGACGCCGAGTTCATCGCGATGTGGGAGGACATCTTCGAGGAGAACGAGCCGATGACGCGCCTCGCCGCGGTCCTCGCCGCGCGCGGGATGCCCACCTATCTGCTGTCGAACATATCGTGCATCCACCACGAGTTCATCTTTCGCCGCTACCCGGTTTTTTCCACGTTCCGGGATGGCGTGTATTCGTATCTCGCGGGCGCGATGAAGCCGGATCAGCGGATCTACCAGATCGCGATCGCGCAACTCGGCGTGACGCCGGAGCGCACGCTTTTCATCGACGATCTCGCGCCGAACATCGCCGAGGCGGAGACCCTGGGCTTTTGCGGATTGCTCTACGACTTCGGCGATCACGCCGCCGCGGAGGCGCGGATGCGGGCGCTGGGCCTGGAGTTCTAATCCGGGAACCGCCCTCGCCCGCGCACGGCGACGAAGCCGCGATCACATCCGCTCGGGGCAACGGATGCCGAGCAGGTCGAGGCCGGCGCGCAGGGTGCGGGCGGCGAGCTCGCAGAGGGCGAGGCGGGCGGCGCGGGTGTCGCCTTCGGATTTGAGGACGGGACACGCTTCGTAGAAGGCGTGGAAGGTCGTCGCGAGTTCGTAGAGATAGTTCGCGAGCAGGTTCGGACGGAAGTCGGAGAGGACGAGCGGCACGGTCTCGGCGAATTGGAGGATCTTCAACGCGAGGGCGCGTTCGGCCTCGTGCGCGATGGGCAGCGTGGTCGGGGGAGCGCCGAGGGCGCCGGCTTTCCGGAAGATCGAGCGGATGCGGACGTAGGCGTTCTGCAGATACGGCGCGGTGTTGCCCTGGAAGCTGAGCATTTTCTCCCAGGAGAAAACGTAATCCGTCATCCGGTGCTGCGAGAGCTCGGCGTATTTGACCGCGCCGATGCCGACGGCGCGCGCGATCTCCGCGGCCTCGTCCGCGGGCAGGCCGGGATTTTTCTCCGCGATGACGGCGCCGGCCCGCTCGATGGCTTCGCGCAGGACGTCGCCGAGCTGCACGTTTTCGCCCGACCGGGTCTTCATGATTTTGCGGTTCTCGCCCAGGATGCTGCCGAAGGCAACGTGCTCGGCTCTCGTTGCCACGCCCATCCGGCGGGAGACCTCGAAGACCTGCCGGAAGTGCAGCGCCTGGGGTGCCCCGGTGACATACCAGATGGTGTCGGGCTGCCAGCGCGCGTGGCGGTATTCGATGGTGGCGAGATCGGTGGTGGCGTAGAGGAATCCGCCGTCGCTTTTGCGGACGAGGCAGGGGCGCTCGGCCATGTCCGGGATGTCGGGAAAAAACACGCAGAGCGCGCCATCGCTGACGCGGGCGAGGGCGTCCCGCTCGAGGCGTTCGCAGAGCGGGGCGAGGCGGTCGCGGTAGAAGCTTTCGCCGAGGCGCTCGTCGAAGGTGACGTCGAGCAGGGCGTAGATCTTCTCGAATTCGCCCCACGAGATCGAGACGACGTGCCGCCAGATGCCGAGGCTCTCGGCGTCCCCGCGCTGGAGCCGGACGAGTTCCTCCCGCACGTCGTGGCGGACGGTCTCGTCGGTTTCCTCGAGGGCGTTGACGTCGCGGTAGAGGCGCAGGAGCTCGGGAATGGGGTCGCGCTCGAGGGCGGCGAGGTCGAGCAGATGCTTCCAGCCGTAGATGACCTTGCCAAATTGCGTGCCCCAGTCGCCGACGTGATTATCGGTGACGACGTGGTGGCCGAGGAACCGCGCGACGCGGGCGAGGCAATCACCGAGGATCGTCGAGCGGATGTGGCCGACGTGCATGGGCTTCGCGACGTTCGGCGAACTGAAGTCGACGACGATGGTTTCCGGCCGGGCGACGGGAGCGAGCCCGAGGCGTTCGTCGGGGAGCAGGCGGGCGGCGGCCTCCGCGAGGAAGGCGGCGGTGAGGCGGAAATTGATGAAGCCCGCGCCCGCAAGCCGGGGGGGATCGGCGATGCCGGCGACGTCGATTTTATCGAGGATGGCCGAGCCGAGTTCGCGCGGATTTTTGCGCTCCCGCCGGGCGAGGACCATCGCGACGTTGCTCTGGTAGTCGCCGAAGCGGAGATCGGCGGCCGGACCGACCTCGGCGAAGGAGGAATCCAGGGACAAGGCGTCGAGCGCGGCGCGCAGACGCTCCTCCAACAGGGAACGCACGGTGGGCATGGGGCTGGGTCAGCCGCGCTGCGAGCGGTTGGTGAAGACTTTGAGGATCTCCGGCGCGTTCGTGGCGCTGCCGAGCTCGTCGCGGACGGTGCGGTCGTTGAGAAACTTCGCGATGGCGGCCAGGGTGCGCAGATGGGTCTGGAACTGGTCGCGGGGAACGATGAACAGGACGATGAAGTGCACGGGCTGGCTGTCGAGCGAGTCGAACTCGATGCCCGTCTTCGACCGGCCGAAGCCGGCGACGACGCCGGTGACGCAGTCCGAGGAGGCGTGCGGAATGGCGATGCCGAAGCCGATGCCGGTGCTCATGGTCTCCTCGCGTTGCTTGAGGGCCGCGAGAATGCTGGGCTTGTCCTTGGCGGAGATGCTGCCGGCTTCGACGAGGAGGCTCACGATTTCCTCGATGGCCTGCCACCGCTCGCCGGATTTCATTTCCGGGATGATTTGCGCGGCCGAGAGGAGGTTTGCCAACATCATGTTCGTGCAGTCGCGCCGGGAGGCGCGCAGAATCCCGGCAGGCTAGCAACGAAGGCCGGGTTGACAAGCGCGATGTTCGGTTGCGGAATCGGATCGTCCCGCGTTGCGAGCTTGCGCGGGGGAAAATTTCCCGCTTAGGTGACCGCTCATCGGGGTCGCGGGCTTTTTTGCGGCGGCACAATTTATGGACGAGTCTTCGAGCATCTACAGTCGATTTTTAAGCAAGGCGCAGCCAGCGGCGGAGCCCTCGGTCCCGGAGCCGGTCCAAAGCGCGGCCGCGCCGGCGCCGGCCTATCGCCCGTCGGGCACCAAGCGATTGATCGTTCCGGCCACGAGCAAGGGCGGGGTCGGCAAGTCCTACATCACGATCAATCTTTGCGAGTGGTTGAAGTCCATCGACGTGCCGTTCGTGGCGTTCGACCCCGATTGGTGCAACTCGTCGCTCACCCGCTTCTTCAACGAGGCGGAGTTCATCGACATCAGCGAATCCGTGCAGTTGGACAACGTGATCCGCGCCTTCGAGCGCACCGATCTGGTGCTGACGGACGGCGTGGGCTCCCTGCAGACAAAGTTCGTCGACTGGCTCGAGGAGACGCGGGTCTTCGAGCTGCGCGAGGAGCTCAGCCTCGACATCACGATGCTCGTCATCATCGAGGAGGACAAGGAGACGGTCTTTCAGGCCGGGCAGGCGGTGCAGCGGGTGGGGGATCGGGCGAATTGGCTGGTCGTGCGCAATCTCAAGACCTCGCCGGTCACGGAAATCTACGATAATAGTCATGCGCGCAAGAGTTTGCTCGAGCTCGGAGCCAAGGAGATCACCGTCGAGCGGCTGCCGTGGAATCTCAACAGCATGATCCAGAAGGCGAGCAAGAGCATTGGCGGTCTGCTGCACGACGAAAGCATCTTTTTTCTCGAGCGCCAGCGCATGCGGTCCTACCAGCAGCGGGTTTTCGAAGAGTTCAACAGCGCCCGCGACTTTTTGCTGCCGGGTTCCCTGATCGCGCCGCCCAAGGTCGAACCGAAGGCCGGGGACCCGGCCCCGACCCCCGGGGCGGCCGCCTCGCCCGGGGCGCCGATTTCCCGGCCGCGCGTCCCGCCCCAGGAGGTCTAGCCATGACCGAGCAGGACACGCCGCCCGCTCTTGCCTCGGACGCCCCGAAACGGTTGATTCTCGTCGCGATGGACAAGGGCGGCGTCGGCAAATCGTTCTTCACGATCCTGCTCACCCAATGGTTGCACGCTCGCAATCGAGAGTTTCTGGCGTTCGATCCCGATTATCAGAACTCCACGCTCACCCGGTTCGTGCCCGAGTCGCAGTTTCTCGACATCCGTCACTCGGAAAATCTGGATCGCATCATCGAGGTGATGCAAGACCACCCGCTGGTGGTCGTCGACGGGGTCGGATCGCAGCAGCGGATCTTTCTCGACTGGCTGGAAGAGACGAACCTCCTCAAGTTGCGCCACTCGATGAAGCTCGAGCTCACGCTGGTCCTGATCGTCGAGGAGGACAAGGACACCGTGCACCAGGCGGGCGAGGCCGTCAGCCGGATCGGCAATCAGGCGGACTGGCTCGTCATCAAGAACCACAAGACGATGGCGAGTTCCCGGATCTACGACCAGAGCAAGGCCCGGAAGGAGCTTCTCGGCTGCGGAGCCCGGGAGGTGATTCTTCCCAAGCTGAACCCCGAGCTCGTGTTCGTCTTGCAACAACAATCCCTGACGATCGACCGCGCGCTGGACAGCAACCGCCTCTTTGTGATTGATCGTCAGCGCCTGGTCGATTATCGAAAGTCGATTTTTAGCCAGTTCGACGCCAATTCCCATATTTTACTATCATGAGAGAGAACTCGGAAATCCAGATGAAGGTTCTGGAGTGGCAGCGTCGTTACAACATTGCCGACGGCGATCCGGCGATGGCGCTCATCGAGTTGCTCAACATCTACGGCTACAAGGGCGGCGGAGCCACGCCCGTGGGGCCCGTCCCGATGCCCGCCGGCGAGGGGGCGCCCACGACGATCACCGCCTCTCTGGACGACGCGGTCCTTGAGCAGATTCGCAGCCAGTTGTTTCCCGCCATCGAACGGCTGGGATTTCAGACGCAGGAACTCAAGCAGAAGGTCGAGACCATGTCGCTCGACACCTTCGCCGAACAGGTGGCGAGCTACCACGAGGGGATCGATTATTGCACCAAGAAGCTCGACGTCGTCAAAAAAGACAGCGACGCCCTCGTCATCCAGCTCGCCAAGGTCGCCAGCTCCATCAATCCCATCACCCGACTGGCGGTGCTCGTGCTCGTGCTCATCGCTTTCGCGCTGGGCTTCGTGGCGGCGGTCGCCTTTTACCGGTAAATCCTTGAGCCACGCCGCCCTCATCCTCCCCGCCGGGACGCGCCGCCGCCAGCCATGACTTTCCGCGACCGTCTCGAAATCCTCGACCAGAAGGGGGCCGTCCGCGCGGCCGCCATCGGCGGGATTCTTGCGGTGATGATCTTTTTCGCTTCGAACGTCAACACGACGTCGCAGCTCGCGGTCGGCGTGGTGGGCATCGCCACGCTCGCCATCCTCCGGTTTTTTCAGAAATACGAAAACACCCGCATCATTTTTCTTAGCATCGCGTCGTTTCTTTCGCTCGATTATGTCTTCTGGCGCACCTTCACGACGCTGACCTACTACGATCTCGTCAGCTTCACGTGCGCCATTCTCCTCTACATGGCCGAGATGTATGGGTTCATCGTTTATGGGCTGAGCATCTTCGTGAACATCGATCCGCTGGATCGAAAGCCCTACCCGCTCCCCGAGGACAAGGAGGGGTGGCCGACGGTCGACGTCCTCATTCCCACCTACAACGAAGAAAAGGAAATCCTCGAGATCACGCTGCTGGCCGCCCTGGCGATCGACTATCCAGCGGAAAAACTGAACGTCTACATCTGTGACGACGGCGGCACCGACCAGCGCTGCAACGTGGCGGATCCGGTCAAGGCCGCCCAGGCCCGGGACCGGCGGCGCGTGCTGATGGACCTGTGCACCGAGGCGGGCGCGCATTACTGCACCCGCGCCCGCAACGTCCACGCCAAGGCCGGCAACCTGAACAACGCCCTCGAGAACAGCTCCGGCGAGTTGATCCTCATCCTCGACGCGGACCACATCCCGACCGTGGATTTTCTTCGGAACACCGTCGGTTGGTTCCTCAAGGACCCGAAGATGTTCCTCGTGCAGACCCCGCATTTTTTCACGAACCCGGACCCGATCGAAAAAAATCTCAAGACCTGGCGCAAGATGCCCAGCGAGAACGAGATGTTCTACAAGGTCATCCAGAAAGGCCTCGATTTCTGGAACGCGGCGTTTTTCTGCGGCTCGGCCGCGGTTTTGCGGCGCGCGTTCCTGGCGAAGGTCGGCGGCGTCGTGGGCGAGACGATCACCGAAGACGCCGAGACCGCGCTCACCCTGCACTCGCTCGGGTACAACAGCGCCTACATCGATCGGCCCATGGTCTCGGGCCTCTCGCCGGAAACCCTCGGCGGCTTCATGACCCAGCGGGTCCGCTGGGCGCAGGGCATGATCCAGATTTTCCTGCTCAAGAACCCGCTGCTCGCCAAGGGCCTCTCGTTTCCGCAGCGGCTTTGCTACTTCAGCAGTTCGTTTTTCTGGTTTTTCCCCTTCGCGCGGCTCGTCTTTTCACTGGCGCCCCTCGCCTTCCTGTTCTTCTCGCTGAAAATTTACGACTCGAACTTCATCGACTTCCTGGCGTTCGCCATGCCCCACCTGATCTCGGCCTTCATGGTGCAGGCCTATCTTTTCGGCAAGGTCCGCTGGTCGTTTGTTTCGGAGCTCTACGAACTCATGCAGTCGGTGTACTGCTTCCCCGCCATCGTGAAGGTGTTCATGAACCCTCGCGCGCCATCCTTCAACGTGACCGCGAAAGGCGAAATCCTGAACCGCGACTACATCAGCCCGCTCGCGAAGCCTTTCTACGTGCTGATCGTTTTGAACCTGCTCGCGATCTTCGCCGGCATCTACCGGATGATCTTCGACCCGGTGCACGAGTTCGCCGTCGGCATCACGATGTTCTGGGCGTTCTTCAACGTCTTCATTCTCCTGGCCTGCCTCGGCGCGCTCCTCGAGCGCCGGCAGATTCGTTCCGCCGCGCGCATGGGAACGAAAATTCTCGGGCGCATCCTCATTGGCGACCGCAAGATCCCCGTCGACATCACCGATCTGTCGAACGGCGGTGCCGCGCTCGCGATCGACGGGGCCTACGAGACCCACCTGCGCCCCGACCACATCGTTCAACTCGAGCCGGACGTCGATTTCGGCATCATGCCCGGCGTCTTCAACATCGAAATCCGCAACATGCGCTACCGCGACCGCACTCTCATGGTCGGCTGCCGTTTCAAGCACCAGAATCTCGAGGAAATGAAGCGCAAGATCGCGTTCGTGAACGGCAGCAGCGATCGCTGGATCGACTTCCAGACCCGCCGCGAGAAGTCCATCGGCGTCTGGGGCAGCTTCGTCTATCTGCTCGGCGCCGGCATCCGTTTTTCCGTCGAGCATCTCGGGCTCGGCCTGCTGGGTTCCATGCGGCGCGACCGCGAAAACAAATCCTTCGCCACCGCGCCGGTGAAGCCGTGAGAGACAAAAATTTATGAGCAATCGAGGTCAAATGGTGAATCGGGTCCGCTGGATCCATTGGGGGGCAGCGCTCGCGCTGGCAATCGCGCTCGCATCGCCGTCGGCACGGGCGCAGCTGAACCCGCCGCCGCCGATGACGGGCCTTCCCGTTCCGGCCATCGGATCGCTGACTCCCCCCGCCCCCACGGGAGCTCCGGCCACCGCGGGACGGCCGATGACCTCCACGGTCCGGCTGCCATTGCGCCAGCTCGTCGGGGCGAAGGAGCCCATTTACCTGATGATGGCGCAGAGCATTCGCACGATCTACCTGCCGCTCTCCGCCCGCTACAGCGTCAAGAGCATAAAGCTGCACCTCAGCTTCGTGAACTCCATCGCGCTGCTGAGCGAGCGCTCGACCCTTCGCGTCATGATCAACGACAAGGTCATCGCCCAATATTATCTCACGCGGAACGAGCCCGATCACACGGTGGACATCGAAATCCCGATCAAATACCTCACGATCGGCTCGAACCAGGTCCAGTTCGCCGTCGCGCAACATTACACCCTCGAGTGCGAAGACCCCGCCTCGCCGGAACTCTGGACGCAGATTCTTCCCGACGACAGTTACTTCGAGGCGGTCATCGGCTGGAACAAGATCTATCCGAAGCTTTCCCTGCTGCAGGACATGATCGATCAGAAGCTTTGGGAAACCTACCAATATCACGTCTCGTTCCCAAGCGGCAGCAGCGGCGGCATGAGCCCGTCGCAGCTCTCCTGGGGCTCCATCGTGACCCAGGGCGTGGCGTTGAATCTCGCCTACCGCCCCCTTCACGTCTCGACGGGCAGCTCGCTGCTCGCCGGGGTGGACAACATCGTGGTCGGCCCCCAGAACGAGCTTACCCAATACCTCACCGCGGCGGAAATCGGCGCCATCGACGGCAGCTTCATCGCCGTCAAGCCCCTGCCGGGCGATCCGGCGCATTTTCTGCTGGTGATCAGCGGGCGCAGCGAGGAGGAGGTCAGCCAGGCCGCCTACGCGTTCTCGCTCATCAACTTCCCGCTGCCCGACTCGCAATACGCGAAGATCGACAAGATCACCCTCCCGCAGAAGGACTTCTGGGTGCGGAACGCCCCGGTGAAGGACCCCGGCATTTACAGCTTTCGCCAGCTCGGCCTGGAGAAGAACCAAAGCATCCAGGGCTGGAACACCGGAAGCGTGCAGCTCGAGACCTACATGCCCGGTGACCTTTCGTCCGAAGACGGGGCAAACGTCGAGCTTCGCCTCCACTTTGCCTACGGCGCCGCCTTCCGGCAGGATTCCGTGCTCAACATGTTCGTGAACCGCGAGTTCCAGTACGCCATTCGCATGGACGACCTTCGCGGCTCCTCGACCTTCGGATACAAGGTTTACCTTCCGGTGAAAGCGTTTCAGCCCGGCCGCAACCTCGTCGAGATCGCGCCGAAGATGGTGCCGCTCGTCACGAACCACTGCGAGATGATCCAGAACGAAAACCTCTGGTTCACCCTCTACCGCGACTCGGATTTCGTCGTGCCGCACCTGCAGCGGAAATCGCGCCTGCCGAATCTCAGCCTTTTCTCGCAGACCGCTTTCCCGTTCTCCTCCACCCCGGACGGCACGGACCTCGCCGTCTTCGTGGCGGGGAAAGACTCCACCACCATCTGCGCCGCGTGGACGTTGCTTGGCAAGATGGCCCAGGTCAGCGGATCGGTCCTTTCCCACGCCGAGCTTTCCTTCAGCGTGCCCTCCGGAAAGAGAAAGGATCTGGTCGTCGTCGGCCCCATCGACACCATCCCGGAGGAGGTGCTGAAGGACGCGCCGGTGAACCTCCAACAGCTCGGCCACCTTCGCTACATCGTGCAGGTCAACCCGACGCCCGAGGCGACCGCCATTGGGCCGATCGAGGAAATTCTCGAGAAATTGCGCGGGGTTCCGGGCGAACGCAACGAGCAGGAATCCCCCACCACGGTCGAGATGCAGGGCACGGCCGATCTCTTGGACGACACCGTCGCGGTTTCCTACGAGTCGCCGTTCTCCCGCGCGCGCGGCGCCCTGGTCATCACCGCGAAGACCAGCGACATCCTCTACAAGGGCATCGAGAATCTCCAGGACCGCCTTTTCTGGGACAACCTCTCCGGAAATCTCGCCGTGTGGAACACGACTCCGCGCACCCTCGCCACCGCCCGCCTCGGCCCCGAATTCATCTACAAGGTCGATAACCCGATCAAGGTGGCCCAAAACCGCGTCACGAGAAATCCCATCGTCTTCGTGCCGATCATCTTCATCACGCTCGGAGTCCTCGCGTTCCTTCTGACCATCCTGCTCAAGAAGCGGGAAAAGAAAATCTAAGGACCCGCCCCCGGCGATTCGTCCGTCGTCCCGCCCCCCGTGAGAAACCGTCGTCGTTCCGCGGCTCCGCCCCTCCGCCCTTCCGCCCGGCGGGTGGCGGATCGGGCCGGCATCTCGCGCCGCATGAGTTTCGTGCTGGCGGGATTCACGCTTCTGGCGCTCGTTCTCTTTCTCTTTTTTCCGCGCGATCCCTACGCGTTGCCAGGATCGGACTGGCGTACCTTCAAGCAGCGATTTCTCGCGGGGGACGGCCGGGTCATCGACGACGGAAACGGCGGCATCTCCCACAGCGAAGGCCAGGGCTACGGGATGCTTCTTGCCGTCGCCTTCCAGGATCGGGGCGCGTTCGACAAGATGTGGGATTGGACGTCCACCCATCTGCGCCGGAAGGAGGACACCCTCTTCAGCTGGAAGTGGACGCCGGAGGACGGGGGCAAGGTGGCCGACGTGAACAACGCCACCGATGGCGACCTGTTGCTCGCCTGGGCGCTCCAGCGCGCCTTCCGGGAATGGGGCGACTACAAATACCAGTCCGCCGCCGCGCAGATCATCATCTCGCTCATCGACAAGACCACCATCGACACCCATCTCGGCCTGCAGCTGCTGCCCGGTCTCGAAGGATTCAAAAAATCCGGCGGCGTGATTTTGAATCCGTCCTACTCCATTTTTCCCGCGTTCGCGGAACTCGGCGTCGCCTTCCCCTCCAAAAAGTGGGAGGCGCTGCACGCCGGCGGCGATGCGCTGCTCGCGAGCGCCCGCTTCGGCAAGTGGAGCCTTCCCCCCGACTGGGCGCTTGTGGCCGCAACCTGGGTGGCCCTGGCTCCGGATCACGCCCCGGACTTCGGCTACAACGCCATCCGCGTGCCGCTGAATCTGGCTTGGGCGGACCCCGCGTCGCCGCTGCTCGCTCCCTTTGCAAAATTCTGGACCGGCCTCCCCACGGATCGGCCCGTGCCGGATACCGTCAATTTGACCACCGATTCCTTCGGGCCTTATCCCGCCCTCCCCGGGATGATGGCCGTCCGGCAATTGGTCCTCGCCTGTTCAAAAAAAACCAAAATTACCGTCGCCGATATTCCGCCAATCGAGCAAGACGAGAAATATTACTCCGTAAGCCTCAAACTTCTCGTCAAACTCGCCATCCGCGATCGGTTTGCTCCAAAAAGGAATTGACTTCGCGTCCTTTAAAATCCGATTTCTCTGTAACTTGTCACACGGCGCATCCCTGAAAAATCTAACGTTGGCGGGCGTCGCAATCGGCATGATTGGAACGCTGCCGATGGCTTTTTCCCAAAAACGGGGGGATCCGAGCCTTTCCCCTGAATCCCCCGTAAGCGCCGCCCCGGGGGCCATCCCGCCCGCCGCTTCCCCTCCCGGAGTCACCCCGGAGCCCGATTCTCTGTTCGTGCCCATCGTCCCCGGCGCCACTCCGCCCGCTACCCCGCGCCCCCCGGAAAGAACGTTCGCGCCGTCGGAAATTCCGGCCCCCGCCATCCAGTCGACCCCGGAAACGGTCGACACCATCGACGCCAGCGATTCCTCGACGCAGGATTACCTCGGAAATGCCCGTTCGGACCTGACGCTCCGGCCAACCCCGACGCCGGTTCCCCGCGTCAAGCTTTCTCCGTATGACTATCCGGAGCCCCCCCCCGCCTCGCGGACGAACCTCAGGCAGGAGCCCGCCGCCATCCCAATCGCGCGCGCGCCCGTCCGTCCGACCGCCATGATCGAGGGCGAAGAAGAGGCGCTCGCGGCGCCAACCCCTGCGCCCCGACGCACTTACACGCCTCGCAGCCCCGCGGTCACGACCTCGAACGGCCAGCCAGCCCCCCGGCGCCGCACCACGGCCGTCAGCGATTCCGTGAGCGGCGAGCGCCTTTCGCAAATGATGACCCAGGCTCGGCTCAACCGCGATTCGCGGCAAGCGACCGGCGTCGGATGGGCGGAGTTTCAACGCAAGGATTACGAATCCGCCTCCATGTGGTTCGAACAGGCAATTTCCTGGGACACGAGCTACGGAGAGGCTTACTACGGACTCGCACTCACGAAATTCACGACCGGCGACACCACCCAGGCCGAGGCGATCGCCGGCTACCGCACGAACTCCTACCCGAAAATGCGCACATTGATGGGTGACATCCTTGTGCGGCGCGGCATGGAGGATTACGAGGCCAAGCAATATGGCTCCGCCCTGCAATCGCTCGGCAAGGCTTCCGACTACCGTCCCCTCAGCCGCAACGAGCGCATCATCCAGGGGTGGTCCTACTATTATTCCCGCGATTACCAGAGCTCGGCGAAGATTTTCGAGAGCCTCTACCGCAAGCAGCCCGACAAGGCGAGCGCCGAGGGCCTCTACGCCGCCCTGTCGCGGATGAAGGATTGGAAGCGGCTCGAGCGCGTTGCCGGCGAAGTGCCCGGTCCGCTCAACCACATCTACATGACCTACGACACGGAGCAGTATTACAAGTCCAGCCTCTACGTCGCGGCCTACGATTCGAACCCGAAAGCCTACCCGGCTCTCGTCAACATCGACTCGCCGTCGGCCGCCATCGGTTTCGAATACGCGTCGAAATCCGGCCAGTCCGGCGAGTCGAAGCTCGTCACCGCCCGCGTGCCCGCGGTCAAGGGCTCGTTCTCCCCCGCCAATCGCGTGACGATCAGCGCCGAGGTCGCCCGCTTGATCCTTCGGGCCGGCACGCCTTCCGACGGCTCCCTCATCGGCACGCCGCCGGAGGAGTTCCAGCAATTCAGCCAGGATTTCCAGACCAACTACGACGATCTCTACGAGGTCAAGGCGCGCATCGAATACCAGGACTGGCTCTCGCCCTACCTGGAAATCGGCGGCACGCCGTTCAACGGCCCGATCAACGCGAACATCATCGGCAAGGGCGGCGCGCAATACCGCTACAGCACCGGCTACGTGCAGGGCGAAGTCTACTCCACGCCGATCCGCGAGTCCGTGCTGAGTTACGTCGGCATGCAGGATCCCTACGTCGCCGGTCGCACCTGGGGCCGCGTGCAGGAAACCGGCGGGTCGCTCCAGATCTTCCAGGGTTTCCCGAGCGACATCACCGCCTTCGCCAAGGCCAGCTACGGCGAGATCACCGGCGTCAACACCTACCACAACAACCACCTGGCGCTCATCGGTTCCGTCTCGAAGCTCTTCAAGCGCGAAGGCTTCGAATACATCTCCATCGGACCCGCCGTCTCCTACGAGCAGTTCGACAACAACCAGAATCAGTTCACCTACGGCAACGGCGGCTACTTCTCGCCGCAGTACATCATCCAGGGAATCGTCGAGGCCCAGGCCCTCACGACCGAGGGCCTGAACTGGATCGCGCGCGGTTCCATCGGCGGCGGCGCCCAGCAAAACAAGCAGGACGCGTCCCCCTACTTCCCGCTCGATCCCGACGGCCGCGAGTTCCCCTCGACAAATTCCTCGACCGGCATCTTCCTCGTGAAAGCCGAGGGCGGCGTGCTGCTCTGCCCCGACTGGATGGTCGGCGCGAAGGTGTCCTACGCGGTCACCGCCGATTACAACGAAGGCTTCGCCGCCATCTACGTGAAATATTTCTTCGAGCCCCGCGCGGGCCTTTTCCGCACGGACCTGGACTTCAGCTACTGGTAGGAGAGGGGAATTCTCGATTCTCGATTTAAAGACGAGGCCGCCCCGAACGCGCCGCTTGTGCCTTCCAACCAACAATCGAAGATCGAAAAGTCACTCCGTCCGGCCGTTTTCCTCGATCGTGACGGCACGCTGATGGACGAGGTGAATTTCTGCCGCGATCCAGCCGATGTGCGGGCCATCCCCGGGGCCGCGGAGCGCCTCTCCCGATTGCGCCGGCGTGGCTGGGCCGCCGTCATCATCACGAATCAAAGCGGCATCGGCCGCGGGGTCATCACCCTGGCGGAATACGAGGCCGTGCACGCCGAGCTGCTGCGGCAACTGAACGGCCAGATCGACGGCGCGTATTTCAACGCCGACATCCCGCCGAACGTCACGCCGCGGCGCAAGCCCGGCATCGGCATGGTCGAGGAGGCCGTGCGCGATCTCGGCCTCGATCCGTCCCGATCCTATTTCATCGGCGACAAGGCCATCGACGTCCAATGCGGCCATAACGCCGGCATGCCGTCTTTTTTGGTTCGCACCGGCCACGGGCAGAACCATCTCGGAAGCGGGGCGGATCACGAAGTGGCGACCGTGGTCGAGGCCCTCGACTGGATCCTGACGCGGGCGGGGGATGACGGTAACCCGTGACTTGTGACTGGTCACCGAGCAAGGACGCGCGTTTTCTCGTTTACCCAGTCGCCCAATGCCCGCCGTCGCCATCATCCCCGCCCGCTGGGGTTCGACCCGTTTTCCCGGCAAGCCGCTCGCCCTGCTCCACGGCCGCCCGCTCGTGCAACACGTCTGGGAGCGCTGTCGCCGCGCGAAAAGAATCTCCCGCGTCATCATCGCCACGGACGACATGCGCATCGCGGAAGCCGCCTTCAACTTCGGCGCCGAGGTCGCCCTCACGTCGTCCGACCATCCGACCGGTTCGGACCGCCTCGCCGAGGTCGCCGCCCGGCTGCGCGGCGTGGCTCGCATCGTCAACGTGCAAGGCGACGAACCCACGATCGAGCCGCGCCTCATCGATCGCCTCGTCAAGGAGATGGAGCAAAATCCTCGCGCCGAGATGGTCACCGCCGCCACGACGTTCGCCGATGCCGACGCCGTGCAGAACCCGAACAACGTCAAGGTCGTCGCGGACCGTCTCGGCAATGCGCTCTACTTTTCCCGCCGCGCGATCCCCTTCGACCGCGACGGCGAAGGCGGCGTCGTCCCGCTGCACCACCTCGGCATCTACGGCTACCGGCGGAAATTCCTGCTGCGGTTCGTGAAGTGGAAGCCCACCCCGCTCGAGCAATCCGAAAAACTCGAGCAGCTCCGCGCCCTGGAAATGGGGGCGCGCATCCGCCTCATCGTCACGCGGCACCGAAGCATCGGCGTCGACTCGCCGGAAGACCTCGCGGCCGCGGAACGGACGCTTTCCGGGTCGCCATAACGCTCCTTGCGCGATCGCGGTTCGCCGCTACCGTTTCCTTTCATGAAAGCTCCCATCGTTTTTCTGGCGACCGTTCTTTTCGCGACCGCTTCGACCCTGGCGGCGGAGATTTCCCCGGAGTCGCTGGTCGGAAAGCCGCTTCCCGCCTTGACCGGGCTCGATTATTTCAAGGCTCGCCCGGCCCTTGGCGGCAAGCCGGCGATCGTGGAGTTCTGGGCCACCTGGTGCCCGCCGTGCCGGAAGAGCATTCCGCACCTGAACGAGATTTATAAAAAATACGGCTCGAAGGGATTGCAGGTCCTGGGCATCACCGATGAGCCGAATCAGACGATCCGCGCGTTCGTAAAGAACATCCCCATCGATTACCCCGTGGCCACCGCCCGGAACACGGTGCTCGAAAAATTTGGCATCTCCAGCGTTCCTCGCGCTTTTCTGGTCGACAAGACCGGCAAGGTCGTCTGGCAGGGGCACCCGATGGAGCTCGAAGAAGCCGAGATCGAGAAGCTCCTGTAGCCGCCGGCGCGGAGCGCCGTTCTCTAACGCACTTCGAGCGGAGTGCCGCCCTTCACGCGCTGGGCGAGGATCCACGCGTCCCAGTTCGCCGTGCGCACGCACCCGTGGCTGGCGTTGCGGCCGATCTGGTCGGGCGAGGGCGTGCCGTGGATCCCGCGGCTGGGGATGTTGATCGCAAGCCACACGATGCCGACCGGATTGTTCGGCCCGGGAGGCAGGTTGTAGGCCGTCTCGCTGCGTTTGCCGGTCTCCAGCACCGATTTATCCCAGCGAAAGTAGGGGAGGAGGGTGTTCGACGTCACCTTGTAATTCCCCGGCGGCACGGGTTGTTCCGAGGAGCCCGGCGTGCAGGGAAAGCAGCCCGCGAGCTTGTCGTCCTCGTAAAGCTCGATCAACCGAGGCTCGCGCAGCAGCACGAGGCGACGCTTCGGCTCCGGCGTGGCCGTCGGCGTCGGTTGCGGCGTGGCGGATGCTTCCCCGGGCGTGGGGAATGCCTTCGCGGCGGCTTTTTTGGCCTTCGCTTCCGCGAGGCGCCTTTGTTCGAGAGCCTTCACCGCCGTCATGTCGAAGGTCTCGACATCGGGCGCGCGGATGACGGTCCCGACGACCGGCGGTTCTTTCTGCGCCGGGTTGAGTTCCTGCATGAAATCGAGGTCGGTGTGAAATTTCTCCGCGAGCGCCTCCCACGAGTCCGCGTAGCCAAGGCGCTTCAGTTTTTCCTGCTCCTGCGGCTTCGAGGCCGTCGCGCCGACCCAGGCGAGGTCGTCCGCGGTGACCGTGTATTGGCGATAGGGCTCGGCGACGGAGCTCACGTCGATGCGCGCGCCGGGCGTGAGGTTGTTCGCCTGGACGTAGCGGTCCGCGGCTTTTTGGGTGAATTCCCCGCCGAGACCGTCGATCTTTCCCGGCCGGAAATAAGCCCGGTCGAGCACGATCTGCACTTTCACCATCTCGATGCGCCCGGGCTCGTCGGGAGTTTCCTGCGCCAGCTTGCCCGCCTTCGCGTCGGGGACCTCGGCCGCGCGAAGGGGTGAAATCAAGGCGGCGAGGAGAACAAGAAGCGGGGAAAAGCGCATGGCGGTGGGGCAAAGAATCCCACGGGCTTCGCAAAAGGCAAGCGGCGCGGTCGCCCGAATTCGCTGATTTCTGATTTGCGCGCGGGGTGGCTTCGTGTGAAATAAGCCTGGGTCCGGCTCGTGACGGGACTCGCGACGAAACACCCGGCGGCCCCTTGGCGGCCCGGTCGCTGCGCGGCTCCTGGTCACTCGTCGCGAGACGCCGCTCATCGCACACGTTTATCAGCAAGGATTTCTACAGTTGGGAGGAGCGGCCGCGGCGCAAACGCCGGCGGTTCTACCTGCGCTGGTGGTTCTGGGGCCCGCTCGCCGCGCTCGGCCTCGCCGTCCTGGCGGGGCTGATCGGCTTCGCGATCCTCAAGGCGACGTTCCAGCACCGCGCGGACGAGTTCAACCTCGCGGACATCGAGAAAATGGAATCCGCCACGCTGGTCTACGACCGCAACGGCGAGCTCGTCGGCCGCTTCTTTTTGCAGAACCGCGTGCCCATCACCGCGGACCAGATCGCGCCCGCGATGACGAAGGCCGTGGTCGCCGCGGAGGACAACCGCTTCTTCGAGCACGACGGCGCCGACTATTGGGGCATGATGCGCGCCGCGCTGAAGAACTACCGCTCCGGGCGCATCCGGCAGGGCGCGAGCACCGTGACCCAGCAGCTCGCGCGGAACTCCTTCGACATGCACGAGCGCACGTTCCAGCGCAAGTTCGTCGAGATCTTCCTTGCGAACCGCATCGAGAAGCGATTTTCGAAGGAACAGATCATGACGCTGTATCTGAACCGCGTCTATTTCGGCTCGGGGCTCTACGGCATCGAGGCCGCGGCGCGCGGATATTTTGGCGTGCCCGCCAGGGATCTGAACGTCGGTCAATGCGCCATGCTCGCGAGCCTGCTGAAAAACCCGAACCGCCTTTCGCCCTGGAACAATCCCGACGGCGCCCGCACCTCCCGCAACTTCGTCCTCGGCCGCATGCAGGACATGGGCTTCCTGAGCTCCGCCGAGGCCGCGAACGAGCAGGAGGCGCCGCTCATCATCAGTCGGCGCACGAACCCGCACAAAGTCTCCTACGCCGTCGATTACGTGCGCCAGCAGGCCATCGCCGCCCTCGGCTACGAGCGCGCGATGAACGGCGGGTTCAAGGTCCGCACCACGCTCGACCTGAAGATGCAGCGCGCCGCCGAGCAGGGGCTGCGCGCCCAGCTCAACGAAGTCGAGCGCCGTCCCGGTTACGATCACGAGACCTACGCGCAGTTCGCGGAAAAATTCCGCCCCTTCGACGACATCCTCCGCACCGGCGGCTTCCCTGGCACCACGCCGCCCACGCCCCGGTATCTGCAAGGCGCGGTCATCGCCTACGACAACGCGACCGGCGGCATCCTCGCGCTCGTTGGCGGGCGCGAGTTCAAGCACAGCGAATACAACCTCGCGACGCAGGGCCGCCGCCCCGCCGGCACCGTCTTCACGCCCTTCGTCCTTGCCGCGGCGTGCGAGAAAGGCGTCTTCCCCGGCGAGATCGTGCAGGATTCCGCCCTCGACAACCGCTACGTCGGCATCGGCGGCACCACCGGCATCCTCGGCGAATGGGGCGTCGAGCGCGGCGGGAACTCCTACGACGGCGGCATCCCGGCCCGTGGCGCCATCGCCCAGGGAAAGAACGCCGCCACCGTCCGCCTCGGCTGGCAGGCCGGCCTCGACGCGGTCAAGGACGTCGCCAAAAAAGCCGGCATCGATTCCCCCATCCGCAACATGGCGAACAGCTTCCTCGGCGCCAGCGAGATGTCGCTCGACGAGCTGACGCTCGCCTTCACGATCTTCCCGGGCGGCGGCTCCCGTCCCTCCAAGGGCTACGTGATCGACTCCATCGTCGACGGCGACGGCAGCGAGATCTTCCGGGCGAAGCCCGCCAGCGTGCCGGCCATCGCGGATTCCACCGCCTACCAGGTCCACGCCGCCCTGGACGAGGCGCTGCACTCCGGCACCGGCGCGGCCGCCCTTTCCAAATACGGCCTCGGCAACTTCCCCGCCGGCGTGAAGACCGGCACCGCCTACAATTTCACCGACACCTACGCGATCGGCTACACCAGCGCGGTCACCTGCGGCGTGTGGGTCGGTTTCGACCGCCCGACGAAGATCTACCGCGGCGCGTTCGGCAACGAGGTCGCCCTGCCCGTATGGACCGACGTGATGAACGCCTCCGCCCGCGACTTCACGCCGAAGCCGTTCCCTCGTCCCGCCTCGATCGTTCCCGTTTCGATCTGCCGCGTCTCCGGCCTGCTCGAGACCGGCCGCTGCCTGGAGGAAGTCCGCGACCCGCAGACCGGCGAAATGAAGCGCGTGAAGACCGCCTACGTCGAATACGCGACGGCCAAGAGCAAACCGGGCATCCCATGCGACGTCCACGGCACCGGCTTGCGGGTCTACGAAAAAGACCAGGAGCAATCCGACTGGCCGAAGGCCCTGGCCACCGTCGACCTGGCCATGATCCGGCCCATCGCGGTCGGCGCCCCGGCCCTGGTGGGATTGAACGACGTTTACCGCTCGATCCGCCCCGCCGCGCTTCGCATGACGGAAAGCGAAATCCCGATCCAGAAAGCGGAGCCCGTGAACAAGCAGGTCGCCGAGGCCGCGCTGATCGCCGGCGAAGCCGAGGTGCGCAAGGCCATCCCGGTCGCCCCCTCGGCGCCGGAAGGCCCGCAGGAAGTGCGCAAAGCCGAGCCGGTGAAGCCGATGGACGTGCCCGCCGAGCCCCCGGCCGTCTCGCTCGACGCGCCCCCGCCGATTCAGTTCTAGACCACGAACCTCCGCGTCGCGGTTTAAAAAACCACGGATCGCCCGGAGGACACGGATGGGGGAAAAGAGAAAGGAAACCACCGAGGTCGCAGAGTTCGCGGAGAGGGGAGAACCCGGAGGTATTCCCATCCGTGCGATCCGTGATTTTTCCTCCTCTCTGCGCTCTCTGCGCTCTCTGCGGTTTAAAAAACCACGGATCGCCCGGATGACACGGATGGGGGAAAAGAGAAAGAAAACCGCCGAGGTCGCAGAGCTCGCAGAGAGGGGAGAATCCGAAGGTATTCCCATCCGTGCGATCCGTGATTTTTCCTCCTCTCTGCGCTCTTTGCGTTCTCTGCGGTCTAAAAAATCACGGATCGCCCGGAGGACCCGGATGGGGGAAAAGAAAAAGGAAACCGCCGAGGTCGCAGAGCTCGCGGAGAGGGGAGAATCCGGAGGTATTCCCATCCGTGATATCCGCGCTATCCGTGGTTTTTCCTCTGCGCTTTCTGCGGTTTGAAAAGAAGCGTCAGCCCCGCGCGTCGAAGGCCTCGACCTGATCGAGGATCACGTCGGCCATCGCCGGCTCGGTCCCGACGGCGCTCGCGTAATACAGCCGCCGCCCCTGCGCGGAGTAGGGGTTTCGCCGGAAGATTTCCCGCTGGCTTGCGGCCGGCGCGCCTTCCTCCTCGATGCCGAGCAGCACGGGGATGTCCTGGTAGCTGTGCAGCCCGTCGGCGATGAAGAAGGGCAGCACGAGGACGTTCGGACAGCGTGTGAGCCGGTCCCACTCCGCGACGAGCGGCGGTTCCTCCATGTAGGCGGCCAGCACTTCGCCGTAGAGATTTAGGGCGGCGATCCGCCGCACCTGGTCCTTGGCGGCGACGGCGGAATTGTCGTTCAGCGCGGTTCCATGGCCGACGATCACGAGGCTGGTCTCGATCTCGGGCACGCCCGCCGCGGTCTCGCGGGCGCGGCGCAGCAGGACTTCCGTCATGCGCGGATGGCTCCCGACCGGCTCGCAATACTTGATCGTGCGGCCGCCGCGCGAGGTGGCCGGGCCGTCGAGCTCCAGCTCGCGCGGGATGACCGTGCGCGTGAAATATCCCTCGCTGATGAAGTCGGGCACGACATAGACGTCGTCGCTTTCGATCATGCGCAGGACCTCGCGCATCGACGGCTCCTCTTTCCAGAAACAGGCAACGACCTCCCCGAATGCGCCGCGGGCGCGGATGGCTTCCACATGGTCGGAGGTGGGCGCGCTCGAGTCGGGATTCAGCGTCGAGCCATGGCCGACGATCACGAGCGCGGAGCCGGGCTTGCGGTGCATGCCCCAACGATGACGCGGCCTCGATGGCACGCAAATGAAAATCCCGTTGGCGTGCGCGCTCCGCATTGTGTATTCGGGCCGGATGTCCGTTTGTTCAGATCGTTGGATCCGCCGCATGGCGAAGGAAAAAGGAATGATCGAGCCGTTCGTGGACGGCCAGGTGCGCGAGGGGGAAACCGGCGGCCGGCTGATCAGCTACGGCTTGTCGAGTTATGGCTACGACCTGCGCGTTTCCGACGAGTTCAAGGTCTTCACCAATGTCTTCAGCTCGGTCGTCGATCCGAAGAACTTCGATCCGACGTCCTTCGTCGACATGAAGACCGGCGTCTGCATCGTGCCGCCGAACTCGTTCGCGCTGGCGCGCAGCGTGGAATATTTCCGCATCCCCCGCGACGTGCTCACGATTTGCGTCGGCAAGTCCACCTACGCCCGCTGCGGCATCATCGTGAACGTGACGCCATTCGAGCCCGAGTGGGAAGGCCACGTGACGCTCGAAATCTCGAACACCACGCCGCTGCCCGCGCGCATCTACGCGAACGAGGGCCTGGCGCAGGTGGTCTTTTTCAAGGCCGAGGAAATCTGCGAAACGAGCTACGCCGATCGCGGCGGAAAATACATGAAGCAGCAAGGG
This sequence comes from uncultured Chthoniobacterales bacterium, assembly GCA_964247025.1. GTDB lineage: Bacteria > Verrucomicrobiota > Verrucomicrobiia > Chthoniobacterales > JAATET01 > JAATET01. Next base: position 4,268 of record CAXTSM010000031.1, on the reverse strand, counting down.
ATCACCATCCCGCGCATGTAACCTCGCCCCGCCGTTCCGGCCGGACTCGCCGGGAAGCGCCGGTGGCCGGATCATGAAGCTAAACTGAAATCGTTCGATAAAAGTAAATACCCTTCTTTTTTTTAACGCTTTCTCTTGAGGCTCCTCACTGGATCGGATAGCTCCAAACATCATGGAGTCACATCAAGCGGGGGAGCCCGCGTCCTCCCCGGTCATCTCCCCATTTTCGGATGCGAATACGCATTCACCGCGAGGAAGGCGGAAGTCCCGTTTTCCTCTCTGGGCGTCAATTTTGATCGCTGTTCTCGTCGTGGGTGGCGCCGTGGGCGGGTTTTTTGTTTTCCGGGAACTCAACGATCCGCTGCGAACCCTGGAGGCTTTCCCGGTCGCCAAATATCTGGACGGATATCAGGCTTTGGCCGGTTCGAAATTTCGCGCGAACGCACGCGTGGAAAATGACCTGGGATGGAAGGAAGGAATCGGACGGCTCATGGTCTTCAGCTTTCGGGATGATCCGCATCCGATCGTGGTCATGATCCCGCCGGCTCTGGCCCAGACTTATTTCGTGAAAGGCCAGACCTATCAGATGGAACTCGAAGTCAAGGAAGGTGGATTGATTTATGCGAACACGAGCCGCAAGAACTAGTTTGTTGATCGCCGCCGGCGCCTGCTCGCTGGCTTGCGGACAGCAAGGCACCCTGCCGGTCGCTCCGGCTGTGCCGTCAACGCCGCCGGCCCTGGCGGCGCCGGTTCCCGAGGGACAGCCTGCTGCTGCTCCCGCCGCTGCGGCGGCCGGAGCACCGATGGCCCCTTCGGCCACGATTCAAGCGGTTCCCGCGCCCGGAGACGGTGCCGCCGCCCTCGACTATATGTTCAACGGCAAGCCGCAGGATGGCACCGCGGCCAAGCAGGCCCTGGACACCAGCGCCCAAATGCAGGCCCGGAAAATCGCCGAAGAAGCGGTCGGGCGGAAGCCGCAGACCGAGGAATTTCGAGCCCGGTTCGAGAGATATCTCAGCACCGCTGAGGTCACGCCGGAAATGTTGAACAAATATTTTGCGGAGTTGAACCAGGTTTCCACGTTCCTCTCCCAGAACAAGCCCTTCGAGGCCTGGAAGCTCCTGCGGGATCTGCAAAATTATGCCCTGATCGATGCCGGCGTGAGCCGTGATCTCGCGAATCGCATCCAGTCGATCTGGACGACCGGGCGGGCCACGGCCCAAATCGACCAAAAAAACACCCAGTTGCGCGGCGACATCAATACCGCGAATCGAAATGCGGATCTTCTTTCCGAGTCGGTGATGAAAAAGCAGATCGAATACCAGCGCCAGCTCACCCGGCAGAAGGCCGCGTCGCAGCGGTGGCAACCGCAAACTCCCCAGATGCCCGGAGCCGCCCAAAACAATGGCGGCCAGCGGCAGGCCGACCCCGCGGCCCCGCCGACCATCTCTGGACTCGAGGGCAAACTGCAGATGAGCGAGCAATATCTCCGTTCGCTCGAGCTGAAAGCCAAGATCAAGATGAACGAAATGAAGCAGGAAAAGCTGATGGCGGAAGCGCAGGCCGATTTCCTGGACTACATTTCCACGCTCTATGCCAATGGACGCTTGAACCACGTCGTCATCGCGGCGGATTTTTACCGCCAGGTTTTCGAGGAAGGTCAGTATCCCGCCGAGCTGGAGAAAAAGGTCAATGCCGCCCTGGAAGCCAACCGCGACGTCCAGGACGCCGTCGGCGTCGCCCGTTACAAGATCGGCCGCGGGCAGCTCGCCGGCGCAACCGACAGCCTCGAGCACGCCTTCGCCACCAATGAATTGAACGTGGCGGTTCTCGGATTGGAACGTCCCCTCAAGGAAAAGATTTCCGATTTCAACCGCCGGCTGACGGCCATGCAAAATCAGATCGAGGCCCGCGACTTCACGAATCTCGAAACCAACATCCGGCAGGTCACGGCGGAAGCTTCTGATTTCGACGCGGTGAAGCCGATGGCGATCGTCAACGCCGTCAAGCTCGAGAGCAAGATGAGGCTCGGCAAAGCGAAGCTGCTCGCCCAGCAAGGAAACCTCGAGCAGGCCATGCAGGAGTTCAAGGCCGCGGCCGAGGCCTGGCCCGCCAATCCGGCCCTGGAGAGCGGCGCGGAGGTGTTCTTTCAGAGCCAGGATACGAAGACGCAGATCCTGACCGAGTTCGATCGGCTGGTCGCCGAGCAGAACTACCGTGCGCTGTTCGACAAGCAGATCGCGTTTGCCCCGGCCGTGAATGGAGACGCCAAACGGGAGGAACAGTTGAAAGGCGCCCTGCTCGCGATCAAGGACGCGGAGATTGCCTCCGAAAAGGCCAACATGATGATGATGGCCGGCGATTTTTCCGGAGCTTGGGAAACGGTGGAGCTGGCTTCCAAGGTCCTCCGCGACGACAAGAAACTCAATTCCATGAGGGCCGATCTGGCGAGCCGGAGCGCGGACTTTGTCAGCTCGATCAACAAGGCACGCGACGCCGAGACGAGGAGCGACAGCGGCTACAGCCTGACCTGGTATGTGAATGCCCAGCGGACGTATCCGGCCAGCAAGATCGCCAACGACGGGATCAAGCGCCTGAGTCACAAGCTTTTGGAAACGAGCCTCTGACCTATGGGATCCGCAGAGGCGCGGGTGGCCGGGGTCACGGCCATCGAGGTTCGGGACGTTGCCGTCACCGTCCAAAACCGAAGGCGCTCGAAGACGCTTCTTTCGGACATCAACTTTGGAGTCGGGCCGGGTAAATTCATTGCGGTCATCGGCGCTTCCGGGTGCGGCAAAAGCACCCTGATCAAATGCCTTGCCGGGCTGGTTGAACCGACCGAAGGGCAGATTCTCTTTGCCGGACACGACGTTCGGGACCTGAACCTGCACCTGCCCCTGGCGGTCGGGTATCTTCCGCAGTTCGGGGCTTTTCACGGCCAGCTCACGGTCGATGAAAATCTGCAGGCCGCCGCGGCGCTGCGGTTGCCCCGAAAGGTGCCGCAGGAACGGCGCGAGGCCTGGGTGCGGCATGTCACCGACCTGGCGCGCATCGGGCCGCTGCTGGCCCAGGAATACCGAACTCTTTCCGGCGGGCAGATGCGACGCATGGCGCTTGCCGAGGAGTTGATTGGGGATCCCTCCTTTCTCCTGCTCGACGAGCTGACGAGCGGGCTCGATGCCTTCTCCGACCTGGAGATGATGTCGTGGCTTCACGACCTTGCGCACGAGATGGCGAAGACGATCGTGCTCGTGACCCACGTCACGAACCATCTGCATCTGTGCGACGCCATCTTGTTCCTCCATGCCGGCAGGCTCGTCCACTACGGGAGCTACGATTCCCTGCTCGAATCCCACGGCGTGGGCTCGATCGCCGAGCTTTTTCAAATTTACCAGACCCGCCCTCCGGGAGAACGGCCCGGTCTGGCCCCCGGGGTGGAGTTACCCGACGAGGAGAGGCTGGCGGCCGAGGACGGGCAGACGGTGACGATCAAGTCGCTCCCTCCGCCGAGCGGGCTGGTGCAATTCCCGACGCTTTTCGGCCGCCAGCTCAAGCTTTTCCTGCGTGAGCGAGGGCAATTGCTGCTGCATCTGGCCCTGATCGTCACGTTTCCCGTCCTGGTCGCGGTTTTTGCCACCAGCGGCCTGCCTCAGGTTCGCAGCCAGACCCTGGCGCTCGAGACGAACATCCTGCTGAACCTCAAGGACCAGCTGCTTTACCTGAAGGATTCCTTTCAATCGGCCGCGCTCATTTCCGGGCTCGCCATGTTTCAGGTCGTTCTTCTGACGCTGATCGGGGCCAATAATGGCGCCCGGGAGATCGCCAGCGAGCGTGCCATCCTGGCGAAAGAACTTCGGGCCGGGCTCTCGCCGCTGGCCTACGTCTCGGTGAAATTTCTACAAGTCTGCGGGCTGTGTCTGGTGCAGGCGTTTTGGATGGCCGCCTTCGTCAAGGTCGTCTGCGGCTTTCCCGGGTCATTGGTCGAGCAGTTTTCCATTCTTTTTTTGACGATCCTCGCCATGAGCACGGTCTGCCTGGCGATCTCCGCGGCTTCGCCGTCGCCGGAGCGAGCTTCACTCCTGGCCATCTACCTGGTGGGGTTTCAATTGCCGCTCTCGGGCGCGGCTCTCGCTCTGCCCGCTTGGTTGAGCACGATTTGCCGCCCTTTCATTGCGGCCTATTGGGGGTGGAGCGGATACCTCCAGAGCTTTCACGAGACGCGCTATTTCGACATTGTCCGGGAGTCCCGGGACACGTGGATCGCCCCG
>CAXTSM010000030.1:0-38983 GCA_964247025.1 uncultured Chthoniobacterales bacterium | reverse complement strand
TTAGACCTTCCCGCAGGCCCAGATGAACGCGAGCATCAGCCCGAAGAAGGCGAAGGTGGAGAGGATGTAGAGCAGGTCAGTCATGGTGTTGAGGTGGTTTTGTTTTTTCGTTGGCGGCAGCGCGTGAACGGCGCTGAAACCAAAAAAGGGCGAAGATGAGGACGCTTTGCAGGGCGAGGACGAGGAGCATGGCCATGTTTCATCCTTGACCGAGATCGATGGGTTCGTGGCTGGCGCCGGAGCGGGCGAGCTGCTCGATGCGCCGCAGGTTTTGCCGCGCCGGCTCATGGTTTTTTTCCAGCGCGACGGCTCGCGAGTAGCAGCGTCGGGCGCGCTCGAAGTCTCCCAGCAGCTCGAAGAGAACGCCGGCCAGGTTGAAGGCATCGGGGGAGTCGCGCCGCATTTCCAGCGCCGTCGCGACATGCTCCCGGGCCGATCTGAAATCGCGAAGGTTGATCAGCCGCTTCGCGGAATGCAGGTGAGCCTCGAAGGTAAGCTCCTGCCAGGAGGCGCGGTCCTGGGTGGGCAGATGCCGGGTCAAAACCTCGGAGACCACGTTCCGCAGTTCGACCGGGGTCAGCGGCTTTGCCAGGAAGTCGATCGCCCCGAGCTTCATCGCGCGGACGGCGTGGGGGATGTCCCCGTAGGCGGTGATGATCACGACGGGCGTCTCGAAGCCGCGGGCGCGCATCCGCTCGAGGAGCTCGAGTCCGTCCATCTCGGGCATCCGCAGGTCGAGGATGGCCAGGTCAATCGGCGATTTTCCAAGTTCCTGAAGCGCGACCGCGGCGCCGCTGGCCTCGAACACGTCGTAGCTCTCGGTCTCCAGCGCGGCCCGGTAATGGAGCCGGACGTTGGGTTCGTCATCGACGACGAGGATCCGCGGAATCATGCCGGGCTCCCTTCCGCCTTGATCGGCAGGTCGAAATAGAACTCGCTGCCGCTTCGGCCGTCGCTGTTCACCCCGATCTCCCCCCCGTGGGCGATGACGATTTCCCGGGCGATGGCGAGCCCCAGCCCCGCGCCGCTCGACTCTTCTCCCGGGACGCGGAAAAAGCGGTCGAAGACTTGGGACTGCAGCGGCGGGGGCACGCCCTTGCCCTGGTCGACGACGGAAAAGCGGACCATCTGGCCGCTGCGGGCGACCTGCAGAGCGACCTCTTCGCCGCGCGGCGAATGCTTCACGGCGTTGGAGACGAGGTTCGAGAAAACGTGGGCGATCTGGCGCTCGTCGACCCGCACTTTCGGGAGCTGCGCCTCGATCCGGGACACCAGGCGCAGTCCGCGGATATCGGCCAGGCTGTCGAGCTCGGCGGCGGCCGTCCGGACCAGGGCCTCGGCGGGGACGCCCTCCTCGTCGATGTTCAAGTGCCCGGATTCCAACTTGGCGAGGTCGAGGAGATCGTTGATCATCTCGAGCAGCCGTTCGGATTCCTCGCGACCCGCGAGCAGGAGCTCGGTCTGCTTCGCGTTGAGCGGGCCGACGCGTTCTTCGAGCAAGAGGTGCAGCCCCATCCGCACGCTGGTCAGCGGCGTCTTCAACTCGTGGCTGACCGTCGAGACGAGATTTCCCTTCACTTCGTCGAGCAGGCGCAGGCGGGTGACGTCCTGCAAAACCACGGCTGCTCCGAAAAGCGAACCGGCCTCGTCGCGGATCCCGATGATCCGAGGCAGGAGAAAAACTTCCTTGTCGTCGAAACGGACGACCACGGTCCTCTCGAAGCTGGTCGGCAAATAGTCCGCGCCCCCCTCGAGCACGCGCGTCACCTGCTCCTGCACGGGGGCCGGGAGCTTGTTGATCCCGCCGAGCCGCGGGAAAAGCTTGTTGGCCGCGGGATTGGTGAAGTTGATCACCCCGTCGGGCGCCATCGCGATGATCGGGTCGGGAAAGGCCGAGAACGTGATCTCGGTCATCTGCCGGGCGAGCAGGATCTGGTCCCCGGTGGTCTGGCGATAGGCTCGAAGCTTCGCGGCCATCTTGTTGAAGGCGTCGGCCAGCTGCCCGAGCTCGTCGCGGGACGCGACCGGCACGATCTGGTCGAGCTTGCCCTCGCCGAGTTCCTTCGAAACCGCGCTCAGGGCGTTGATCGGCTCGAGAATCGATCGTTGCAGCCGGGTCGCAAAGAAGACCGCCGCCGCGAGGCCGAGGACGCTGGCGAAGATCATGTAGCGGGTCGAACGATTGGCCAGCTCCCGGGCCTTCCGGTCGGCCTGGACCATGTTTTGTTGGTTGATCTCGATGATCTTTTGCGCCGCCTCCTTGATCTGGGTGGACAACGGCAGGAGTCGGCCGAAATAGAGCGCGCGGCGCGCCGCCGGGTCGGTCGACCGCCAAAAAGCGTCCGAACGCCGGAGATATTCGGCGTGCGATTCCTGGATCGATTTCGCCAGGTCGCCTTCGCTCGGGAGGGTGACGTTGGCCGACTCGTCCCGAAGTCCCGTCTCGAACGACGCGACGTTCTTCGTGAAAAGCTCACGCTCTTTTTCTCCCGCCAGAGAGGAAAAGAGCACCGAATCCATGCGTTCCGCGGACTCTTTCATCTGCTGGCCGGCCAGGACGCTGCGGAAGTTCTCCCGCAGGATGACATCGACGCTGGACCCGAGTTTTGTGAAAAGGAGGACGGCATAAACACCCATCGCGACGATCAGCACGAAAATCGGAGCAAGCCCCAGGAAGATGCGTTGCTTCATTCCTCGAAGCTGCCCATCGCGCCGGTTCGTGGCTAGCGGCTAGTGAGACCTGGACCCGGCTGGGTCGCGGGAACCGGGGTCACCAACCCCGAAGATTCGAATTCGTGCATGCCCTGTTACTTAGCGCGCGGCGTGCCACGAAATTCGGTTTTCGATTAACCGTTTTCTTTCAACGAGATAGGTCGAGCGACGCCGCTGACCGGGTTCCATCTCGTCGTGCAGAAATGCACGATTTGGCTTTCCGCACCTTGCAGAAATGCACGACGACCGTGGCCGCCCTACAATTTTTTTCTCTTTCGATAAAGAGTCGCCGGAGTGAAGCCGAGGATGCGCGCCGCCTCTTCCAAGGTCGGGGTGTTCTCGACGAGGCGACGGACGTGTTCGGCCTGGATTTTCTCCAACGCAAACGGGCCGCCCAGCCGAATCTCGGAGGCCGGCCGCACGGAATCCGGCAAGTCCTCCAGCCCGATTCGCTCGCCTTCACTGAGGATGACCGCGCGCTCGATCACATTCCGAAGCTCGCGCAGATTGCCCGGCCAGGGATAACGACGAACGGCCTCCAACGCCTCCGGCGAAAACTCCCGGCTCGGCTTGCCGGAATGCGTCCCAAGATATTCCAGATACCGCCGCGCCAGACGCTCGATGTCGTTGACCCGGTCGCGAAGGGAGGGAAGGTCCACCGAGATGACGTTGAGCCGGTAGAAAAGATCTTCCCGAAATTTCCCTTCCCGGACCGCGCGCGGCAGATCCCGGTTCGTGGCGGAGATCACGCGGACGTTCGCCCGGCGCGGCTTTGCCTCGCCGACGCGTTCGTATTCTTTTTCCTGCAACAACCGGAGCAGCTTGGCTTGGATCTCCATCGGCATCTCGCCGATCTCGTCGAGAAAGAGCGTGCCCCCATCCGCCGTGGCCACCTTGCCCTTCGTGTCCACATGCGCGCCCGTGAACGCTCCCTTCACGTGACCGAAGAGTTCACTCTCGAGCAGCTCGCGCGAAAGGCTGGGACAGCTCACGGTCACGAAGAGGCCGGCGCGCCGCAAGCTGCGCTGGTGCATCGCCTTCGCGAGGGTCGTCTTGCCCGTGCCACTCTCGCCGAGCAGGAGCACCGTGGCATCGCTGCCCGCGGCCTTGAAGGCGACGTCGAGGGCGCGTTTCATCGCCTCGCTCTCGGTCGTCAAATCGATTTCCGGGCCATCGGTGACGATCTGCGACTCGAGTTCCGCGACGCGCCGCTCGAGCTTCCGCGTCCGCTCGACATGCGCGAGAACCTGCCGGACCTGGTCCGGGGTGCACGGCTTGGGAAGGTAATCGAACGCCCCGCGGCGCATCGCCTCGACCGCGGTCTCCACCGAGGCGAAGGCCGTGATCATGATCACGGCCGCCTTCGGAGACACCCGGAGGATCTCCTGAAGGACGTCCAGCCCGTTCTCCTGGCTCAACTTGAGGTCCAGGAAAACGACGTCGAAGCTCGATCCTTTCAGTTCCTCGATCGCGTCGCCGCCGTCGGCCGCGGAAAATGCCTCGTGGCCCATCGACTCGACACCCAGGAGCAAAGTCCGCCGGATGTTTTTCTCGTCGTCAACGATCAGGATGCGCACGCGGTTTCTTCCTCGGCAGGTTACGAACCTGAAAGATCGTTATGCCAAGGCCGGAGGCGATTGGCAACTCGCCTCTGACCCGACAAACCTCGCGATGGCGGTGCAACAAGGTCTGGACACCGATAAAGCCCAACCGCGAAGGGTCAGCAGGTCGATCCGACGAGTTCTCGGTCGGCACGATCTCCGTCCGTTTCCCGCGATCCCTGCGAGGCCTTTCTGGGGAGCTTCCCGATTCGTCTCGCTCTGGTCCGTCGAGCCCACGCAACCAAGAAGGACAGAAAGCTCGCCGTGATCAGCGCCCAGGTCGAAGGCTCGGGCACGGAGACCACGCTCAGCGTGCCGGTCGCGTAGTCGAACGAACCTTGCACGCCCGGATCGGAGAAACCGATCCCGGCGAACGTGCCGGAATGGCCGCTGAAGCCTTGGAGAATCGGAAACGTGTCTCCGACTTGCAGCGCGTAACCGTCCGAGAGCACGAGGTTCAGCGCTCCGCCGTAGATGAGCGCGCCGTGAACGTCGAGCCGATCGAACGAAGAAAGTCCGGCCAGGTCGATTTGCACCGTGCTGCCGGACTGGAGGGTGAGTCCGCCGTCGAAGCTGAGCAGGCCGACTTCGAGGGGCGCGCCGGGCGCGAGCGTGCCTGCGACGGCGGCGTTTCCGGCGATCGTGCCGCCGCCGCCGAGGACGGCTCCGAGGGAAACCGCGGCGTCGCCCGCGACGCGGCCGTTGACCAGAAGCGTGCCCTCCTCGACGAGCGTCGAGCCGGTGTAGGTATTCGCCGAACCGAGGGTCAATGCGCCGAGGCCGGTCTTGTGGAGGGAACCCGTGCCGGTGAGCACGGCATTGACGGTGACGTTCGCGCCGGTGGGCACCGGCGTTCCGCTTTCGTCCGGCGCGGCGAATTCGGTGTCGAACGACGCGCCGCCCGCGCCGACGACGACGTCGCCTTCCGCGAAGCCGCGCAGGAAATCACCGTTGTCTCCGGTCGCTTTCAGGATGCCGTTGTCGAGCGTGAGCGTCGCCGTGACCGGCGGGCCCGCCGGCGTGTCTTTCGCGATCGAGCCCGCGGTCAGCGTGCCGCCGCCGGAGATCGTCAGCGCGCCGCGGGAGAAGGGGGCCGAGGCCATCAGCACGGTGGGGGCGTCGACGCGGCCGCCATCCCGGATTTCCAGGGCGCCATTCGCGCCGTTGTTGCCGCCGCCGATGAGCAGCGCGCCGCCGATGCTCCAGCTCGATCCCGCCCCGGTGACGCGGGCGGTCCCGTTGCTGAAGCTGCCGCCGAGGATGCCGTCGACGTGGGTTTCGACCTTGCCGCCGTTGCGAATGGTCAGGCTCGCGCTGCCCATGGCGCCGACGTTCAAGCTGTCGTCGGTGGTCCACGTTCCCTCGACGAGGGCGCTCGCGCCCTGGTCGATCACGCCGTAGGAGCCGTTGCGCAGGCTGGCTCCGGCGGCGACGGTCAATTGGCCGCCGATCACGCGGGTCGATCCGGCCAGATGGCTTTGGCCGGAGAGCTCGAGCGCGCCGGCGCCGGATTTGACCAGGCTTCCGGCGGAAGCCAGGGGATTTCCGCTCCCGCGGAAGGCGCCAGCGAAGGCGGTGTTCGCGGCTTGGTCGACGGTCAGCGTCGCCGTGCCGAGGTCGATCGCCGCGGCGCTCCCGCCCCCGCTCAGCGACGTGACGCCGAGATCGTAGCCGTCGAGATCGAGCGTGCCGCCGTTCACCGCGTAGGCGATGCCCGAGGGCAGGGCCCCGGCCGAGCCGGCGCGCAGCACGCCGCCGCCAACCGTCACGCCGCCGAAAGCGTTCGTGCCGGTGAGCGTCTGCTCGCCGGCGCCGGTTTTCACGAGGCCGCCGGTCGCGGTGATGTTGCCGGCGAAGCTCGCGGCGGCCTGGCCGGTGAGCGTGAGCTGGCCGAGCCGAAGCTCGCCGCCGGCGCCGCCCACGAATTGGGTCACGAGATCGTGACCGGTGGCATCGAAGACGCCCGCATTGACGATCGTGCCGCCGCGGTAGTCGGGAGCGGCGCCGAAGACGACCGTGCCCGCGCCTTTCTTCACGAAGCTGCCCGGGCCGGAGACGACGCCATCGAGGGTCAAGGTGGTGCCGTCATCAACGTCGAAGGCGGCCGAGGCACTGATCCCGACGGGGCGGGCGGTGGCGAAGGTCGCGGTCGTGTGCAAGGCGCCATCGAAGAAACTCAGGGCGTTGGACGCGGCGCCGAGCGCTCCGTCGTTCGCGACTTCGAGCGTGCCGGAGTCGATCGCGACGGGGCCGGTGAACGTATTTGGGCCGGTCAGGGCCAGGACGCCGCCGCCGGACTTCACGAGGCCGCCGGCGCCGGAGATCTGGCTTTCGACCCGCGCGGAAATCCCGTCGTCGACGCGCATCGCCGCGCCCGTTCCGCCAATGGCCAAAGCGCCGCCGGAGAGCACCGTGCCCGCGCTGAATTGCAGGCCGGCGATGGATTGCGTGCCGCTCACCGCGATCGAGGCCGGCGCGCCGCGGAAGACCGCGGTATTGCCCGCGCTCCAGACCGCGCTCGTCGTCCCGTCGAAGTCCGTCCATTTCAGATCGGCCGGATTCCACACGCCGTCGCCGCCCTTCCAGAAGGCCAGGCCGTTGTAGCTCACGAGCAGGTTCACCGCCCCGGCTCCCGCGCTCACCTGGTAGCTGTAGCCGGCGGGCGCGAGGCCGAGACCGAGACCGTTGTCGGTGAGCGTGCCGCCGTAGTTCATCAGGCGGTAGGTTCCATTCCCGAAGCCGGCGCCCGGCGTGAGATCGAGCACGCCGTCGAGGGTGAAGGCTCCCGCGATGTCGATGCGGTCGCTCGCCGCGCCGAGGTCGAAACTCAAGGTCGTGCCCGCCGAGAGGGTGAGCGAGGCCGCGGTGAGCGTGCCGGCCGCGCTGCCGCCGGGCGAGACCGCGCCGCCGCCGGCAACCGTCGTCGCGCCGAGGGAAGGCGTGCCCGCGAGCAGGCCGCCGTCTTGGATCGTCACCGGCCCGGTGACGTTCGGCGCGCCCTGCAAGGTCCCGCCGTCGAGCACGGTCACCGCCCCGCTCACGCCCAGCGTCCCTTGCAGCTTGCCTCCGCCTTGGATCGTCACCGGCCCCGAGATCGAGCCGGTGCCTTCGAGCGTGCCCGCGCCGCGGACCAGCACGGAGCTCGCGCCGGTGGCGCTTCCCGCGGCGTTGTTCGCCCGCAGGGTGCCGTCGGTCACGTTGGTCGTGCCGGTGTAGGTGTTCGCGCCGGTGAGGATCGTGACGCCCGTGCCGCGCTGGTTGACCGTTCCCGGCCCGCCATTGGACGGCGTGGCGATCGGCGAGGAAAAGGTCACGGTGTCGGTTTGGTTGAAATTCAGCCCGCCGGCTCCCTTGCCGAAATTCACGGCCGCGGCGGTGACCGTGCCCCCGGTGCCGCTCAGATCGTAGGCGCCGATGTTCAGGGCCACCGACCCGCCCGACCCGGAAGTGGGCGTGGTCAGCCAGAGACCGTTCCCGACCGTGACCGAACCGCCCGATCCGACATTGAGCGCGACGGCCGCCGATCCCGCCAAATTCTGTCCGACCGTCAGATCGTCCTGGATGGAGAGCACGGAGCCCGCGCCGCTCACGTCCACCGTGGCCACTCCCGTGGCTCCGTTCGGATAATTGCCGATGACCATGGAGCCGCTGGAGAACGCGCCACCTCCCGTGATGGATATTGCGCCATTGAAGCCACGCCCGACCTCGGTCGCCGAGGTCACGTTCACCTCCGAGCCGATCCCATCCACGGTCAGCCGGTAGTCGCCGCCCTGCGCCGCGTTGAAGACAACATTGTAGCCGACCGACAAACTTGTCGTATTGACGGCGCCTCCGCCGCTGACGACGAGCGCACCCTTTCCGAGATCACGATTTTTCTCGAAGGCGGACGAGTATCCCACCCAGACGCTGTCCGAGGAGAGGGTCGAACCCATTCCCTTCACCGTCACCAAGCCATCGGACGGCGCGGCGTTGGAGATCATGCGTCCGATGTAGAGGCGGTCGGAACCTCCGACCGCGGCCCCATCGAAGATTTCCAGCGCTCCTTTGGTGCCGTTCCTCCCGACCCAGAGATAGAAATACGACAAGTTGAGGCCCGCCCCGGCGCCCACTCGAAGGGTGCCTCCGGAGACCTCCAGATCGCTGAAAGTATTGGCCCCGCTCAGCGCGAGAGTGCCTTCGCCGAGTTTTTTCAGGCCGCCGATCCCGGGATTTGCGAACGGCGCGGAAAAGGTGACGTCCTGCCCGGCGGTATCCAGGCTCACTTGGGAAGACGCGACGACGCGGGAGGGAAGCATCGCCGCCGTGGCCGCGCTCGCCGCGGTGAAGGCCAAGGTGCCGCCCGTCAATGAGATCGGCCCCGTCGTCCCGAGGGCATTCCCCGAGCCGAGGACGAGCACGCCTCGTGCGACGGTCGTGCCGAGGGGAAAGGAATTGTCCGCTCCCAGCGCCAAGGTTCCCGCGCCGTTTTTATAAAGCGAGCCACCAGCCGGGAGCGCGGTGCCGAAGGTCACGGTCTGACCGCCCGTGTCGAAGGCATAGCGGTTCTCGCCAGGCGCCGTGCCGAAGCGCGGAAAAAAGCTTTCGGCGGCGCCGGCCGTGGCCGCGGTGAAGCCAAGCAAGCCGCCCTGGAATCGGATGGTGCCGGTGGCGCCGATGGCGTTGGCGTTCGCGAGCACGAGCGTTCCCGAGTTGAGGACGATGGAGTCGCCGATCGTATTGACACCGGTCAGCGCGAGGACTCCCGGCCCATTGGTCGACAGGCTGACGAAGGAATTATCCGCCGTCAGCGTCAGGCTGCCGTTCCCGGAATGGGCAAAGGTGCTCCCCGGGGTCGTGAGCGGGGTGGACAGGGTCACGTTCAATCCCCCCGAATCGATCTTGTACGCCTGGCCCGGCGCCACGCTGAACCGCGCCGCGTAGCTGTCCACGGATGAGAGCGCGTTCCGATCGAAACCCAAAGCGCCTCCGTCGAACGTGATCGTTCCCGAGGACCCGAGGGAAAGCGGATCCCTCACCTGCAGCACCCCCCCGGAGATCGTGGTCCCGCCGGTGAAGGAGCTGGGGGCGATCAGCAGCAAGGTGCCCGCGCCCAGTTTCGTGAGCCCTCCGGGTCCCGTCATGCCCGAGGCGGCGATGATCTCGTGGCCATTGCTGTCGATGAACGCCCCGCCGGAACGGATCTCGACCGCGGTATCGATGAAGTATCCCCCCGTCCGGGTCGCGCGGAGCACTCCGCCGTCGAAGATGAAGGAATTCCCGCCGGCGACTTTCCGGACCTGGTTCGTCTCCAGCACGCCGCGATTTCCGGCCAGTCCGGAGAGCACGATGGTGCCATTTCCGCTGGCGGCTTCGCCGACCAGGACGAGCCCGGCCGTGACCGAGCCGCCGCTCAAGTTCAAGGTGCCGGTGCCATTGAGACCGACGACGAGCCGGTCGGACATGGCCCACGAGCCGCCGCTGACCCTGGCGAGGCCCACGCTGCCGACCCCGGTGCCGATCAGACCCAGGTCGCCCGTGAGCGATCCGCCATCGATCAAGAGGTTTCCCGTCGCACCGTCGAACCCGCCCCCGACGTAGGCGAGTCCAACTCCGGTGCTCCCAGAGCCCAGCACGGCCGTGCCCCCGTTGGCGATGAAAGCGTTTTCGCCGGTCGTCGTTGGAACTCCGTTGTTCCAATTGCCGGCCAGCGTCCAATCCGCCGTGATCGGGGTCTTCCACGAGGTCTGGGCCTGGACGGCCGGGAGAATGAGAAGGGTGGAGAAAACGACGGGGGAAAGGCGCGGGCGCATCGATTGAATAGGGATGGAGGTGGTCGCTGACGTGGACGTGGGCGCGCCGGAAGCGGATCGGCAAATCGGTCGACTGGAGCCCTCTGCGCCGGACGCAGACGAAGCCCAACCCGCCCGGGAGAATAGGCGGCGCCTCCCGAAAAGATACCCTCTCAAATGAGGAGGGTGGTCGCTTCCGCTTTTATGCGTTCCTCCCCGCCCTCGCCCGAAATCCGACGAGCGAGAAGATCAGCGCGCAGGTAAACAGAGCCCAGGTGGAAGGCTCCGGGACCGAGGCAATGGTGAGGATGCCGTTCGCATAGTCGAACGTGCCGGTGAAGCCGGGATCGGAAAATCCGATTTCGGCGAACGTTCCCGCCGGTGCACCGGCGGTGGTGAAAATCTGGAAGGTGTCGCCGACCTGCGGAACGAATCCGCCCGTGAGCGAAATTGTCAACGCGCCTCCGTAGGTGAGGATGTTTCCGACCGAGAGGCGATCGAACAGCGCCCCATCCTCTCCTCCGATTTCGATCGAAACCACGCTTCCGGTATTCAACGTGAGACTCCCCGTGAAGGTAAGAAGCCCCACTCCATCGTCGCCGGGCGCCAGCGTGCCATTAACGGTGGCGTCGCCGATCGTGCCGGTGCCGCTCAGCGTGCCGAGCGCCGCCACGGTCGTCGTGCCCTTGATCCTGCCATCGACGACCAGCTTGCCTTGGTTGACGAGGGTGGGTCCGACGTAAAGATTGTCCGCCGTGAGGATGAGCGGCGAGGAGGCGTCCTGGGTGACGCCGGTGACGTTCGCTCCAATCACCGCCTGGATCGTCGCCGCACCCGTCCCTTCGCCGGTGTGAATGATCTGCCCGGTCTGGTTCACGCTCGTTCCCGAAAGAACGATCGTCGCCTGCTCCGGCGTGTAGAGGGTGACGGCGCCGGTTCCCGCGATGTTTCCGCCGATCGTCGTGCGGGCGGGCGCTTCGCTCAGGGCGCGGACGAGAAAATCTCCGCCCAGGGCGATGCTTCCGGAAATCGTCGACCGCGCGAAAGCCCCGTAATTCGTCACCGAGCCCCCCTGCGCGCCGACCACGAGGTCGTTCGCGATATTCAGTCCATCGAGAACCTCTAAAACCGCTCCACCCCCGTCCAGGGTCACGACACCGGTCCCCAAGGCCAACCCGTCCCCGGCCACCACGCTCCCTCCTTTGATGGTCGTGCCGCCCGTGTAGGTGTTCGCGCCGCCGAGATACACCTGGCCGACGCCCTCTTTCACCAGCGATCCCTCGCCGCCGACGATCCCGTTGAACGTGGTGCCGGCTGCCTGGTCGATGGTCAGGACGGCTTGGTCGATGTCGACCGCACCGCCATTCCCGCCCAGGGAAGCGGCCGCGATGTCGTGCTCGTCGAGGTCGAGGATGCCGCCGTTCACCACGAGGGCCGAACCTGTCGGCAGGGCGGTCGCCGAGCCGACGAGCAGCGTGCCGGCCTCGACGTCGAGTCCGCCCATAAAGGTGTTCACGCCCGAGAGGGTAAGGGTGCCCGCGCCGAGCTTCGTGAGCTGCCCCGGTCCGTCGAGGGGGGCGGAAAGAGTGGCGGCGTTGCCGTTCGTATCGATGAAACCCCCGCCCGCGCCGAGCGTCACGTCGCCCGTCGCAAAGCCGGTGAGCAGGTCGGTCGCGCCACCCGCCACGCGCAGGATGCCGCCGTCGAAATCGACCGTGCCGCGGGTGCTGTCGATCGAGGGCGTTTGCAGGACGCCCCGGCTGCCCTCCGTGCCGTTCAAAAAGATGTGTCCCGCGCTCGTGAGGTCCGTCGCCGGATCGGCGGGTCCCATGAGCACCGCAATGGCGTCCACCAGGCCTCCCGCATCGACGGTGAGATTCCCGGTGCCGGTGGGGCCGCTGTTCGAATCCCCAAAAAAGCGGCGGCCGATATTCACGAAGCTCAGCGCGATCGTGCTTCCGGTTCCCGAGACCCGCACCGAGCCGACCGTAGCGGCATCGTTCCCGCCGCCAATCGCGAGCTGAGGGAAGGGCGCGGGGGCGAACATCGGCAGGGTGACGTTCACCGTGCCGCCGTCGAGCACGTTCAAGGAGCCGCTCCCGCCGAGGCCGCCGACCACCAGGACGAGCGGCGTGTCCCAGGTCGAACCCGTGCCCGTGACCGTGACCGTGCCCGCGCCCCGCTCGGAAATGGTGCCGGAGTCTTCCGCCCCCATGCCGCCGACGACGGCGATCGAGTTGAAGCCCGTAAACCCCGACGTCGCCGTCGCGCCGCCGCTGACGGTCATTTGCCCCGCCCCGGAATATCCCACCCGAAGCTGGTCCCGGATTTCCAGCGCCGAGCCGACGCCGGTGACCGTCAGGGAGTCGGCCAGGCCCGTATTCATCCCCGTGAAAAGGGCGCCGACGCTCCACGTGCCGCCGCTCTCGACCCGCACGGCCCCGGTCTGGTCGATCGAAGCTTGAGCCGCTTGGGCGCCCGGGGCGCCGACCAGAGCCGTGCCGAGACTCAGCCCCACGTTGTCGCCGATCGTCGGCACCGTGGTGGTGGACCAATTCGCGCCATCGAACCAGCTGCCGCCGCCGGGGTTCAGCCAGGAGATGTTCTCGGCGGACGCGGCGCCGGGCAGAGCGAGGAGGAGAGCAAGGAGGTGGATCGATTTCATGGCTTCGGCAAAGGATTCGAAATGCCCGAATATTCCGCCGCCGATCATCCTCGGCCGGGCGCTTTCGAGCGCCGGGAGGTTAGGGGTTTTCCGCCCGAAAAATGAAGACCCTCAAATGAGGGGGGAAAGCCGGCGGGCAGAGGATACGATTTTGAAGTCCCGAGCCAGAGCGCCATCGACCCGGCCCGCCCCTGCACGCCGAGTTGATGGTCACGCCGCGCCTTCCCGCCATGCGCCATCCGCACGACCGCGCCGCCGGCCCCCACTTCTCACCCCGCCGTCGGCGGTAGTGATCAGCTTACTGAAAGCGGCTTGCCGCCGTTGCCGAGGGAATCTCACGCAGAGGCGCGGAGGCGCGGAGAAATGCGGAGAAGAAGCCGGGGATTTTCTTTCTCTGCGTCTCCGCGTCTCCGCGTGAGTTCGTTTTCCCTTCGCCGAGGCCGGCGTTCAACACACCGGGAGGTTGAGAGTTTTCCGCCGGGAAAATGAAGACCCTCGATGAGGGGGAAAGCCCGCGAGGACGGGAAACTATTTCGGAGACCCGAGCCAGAGCGCCATCAACCCGGCCCACCCGTGCACGCCGAACTTCTTGTAGAGCGTCTTGATATAGCTGCGGGTCGTCGCGAAGGACAGGGCGAGATCATCGGCGATTTCCTTCTCCGTGCGGCCGGTCAGCAGACGCGAGAGGAGCTTTCGCTCGCCGGCCGTCAGGCGCCCGTCGCCGAGCATCACGCCGTGCGCGAGCAGCGTCTGCCGGTGGAACCACTTGAGCCCCCGCAGCGTGGAGGCGACGATTTCCTTGTCCCGTTTCGTGAAGCCGCGCCGCTTCCCGCACCGGTCGAGGAGATACGCGACCTCGCAATCCTCGTTGACCGGGAAGACGCACCACAGGCGATCGGTGATGTCGAAGGGAAGGAAGCAGGCGCGGTAATGCTCCGTCTTCTCGAACGTCCGCCGGTCGTGCAGCTCCCGCAGCGTGAGCGTGCGGAAGTGGCCGGCGATCTTCGCCATCTCGATCGAGCTCGGCACGCCGCCGTCGATCTCCTGCGCCTTCATCGCCTCGGCCACCACCGAGCGCTTGAGGTCCGTCCAGTCGAGGTGCACCACGGCTCGCCCGCGCCAGCCGAGTTGATGATCGCGCCGCGCCTCCTCGCCATGCGCCATGCGCACGACCCCGATCCAGACGGCATCGTCCGCCGCGACCAGGCGTTTCAATTCACCCATCAGAAAGAGCATCGCCGGCTCGGTGTGGGACGCGTCGAAGTCGGACAGCCGATCCCAGATCGAATGAATCCTGGCCGCCAATTTCGAGCCGAGATTCGCGGGCAAAATTCCCCGGGCATTGCAGCGATCCAGTTGCTTCAGATTCACGGTCTCTTTCGAGTAGCAAAAATGCCGCTCGGGAGAAGCTTTGAAGTTCAGGCCCGACGTTTCCTCGCGCGGGGCTCGGGAAAAGATCGCATCGCTCGTTTTTTTGGCCGCGATGAAATTGCCTGGGGCCGAGGGAAGCGGAAAAGATGACGATCCGGCGAGCCATCGTCCCCCTGATCGGGTTATCGCTTGACGATGAAAACCGTGCTTCTGCTCATCGTGTCGAACGTCTTCATGAATCTCGCCTGGTATGGGCATCTGAAGTTCAAGGAGTCGCCGCTGTGGATCGCGATCCTCGCGAGCTGGGGGCTGGCCTTTTTTGAATATCTCTTCCAAGTCCCGGCCAATCGCATCGGCTCGACCGAATGGACCGTGCCGCAACTGAAGATCCTCCAGGAGTGCATCACCCTGGTGGTCTTCACGTTCGTCGCGATGGCGCTTTTTCATTCTCCGATCAAATGGAACTACCTCGTCTCCTACGCCCTCATCGCGGGAGCGGTCTTTTTCGCCTTCAAATTCTAGCGGCGACATGACCGCCGGCTCCCCGTCGCCCAGCGCGCGCAGCCTGCGCGCGCTGGATTGGCTCAATGTCTTTCTCGCCGACGTGCGCGACGGCGTCGGTCCCTTCCTGGCGATCTACCTGAGCGCGTCCCTGCATTGGGACGCCGCCGGCATCGGCCTCGCGTTGTCCGTGGCCACGATCTCGACCGTGCTGGTGCAGACCCCCGCCGGCTGGCTGGTGGACCGGCTGCGGCAAAAGCGCGGGCTGCTCGTGGCGGGCGCGTCCCTCGTCGGCGCGGGTTGTCTCGCGATGATCGCCGCGCCCACGCTGCCAACCATCCTCACCGCGCAGGCGCTCATCGGCGCGGCGGGCGCGCTTTTTCCCCCCGCGGTCGCGGCGATCACCCTCGGCCTGGTCGGGCATCGGATGATGGACCGCCGCGTCGGGCGCAACGAGGCGTTCAACCACGGCGGCAACGTGCTCGCCGCTGGGCTGGCCGGGCTGGCGGGGAAATTCATCGGGCCGGAAGCGATCTTCGTGCTCGTGGCCGCGATGGGCGTGGGCGGCGTCATTTCCGTGCTGCGGATCCGCGCCGGGGAGATCGACCACGACCGGGCGCGCGGCGCGACCGAGGACGATGGCGACACGCGCGTGGCCCCCATGCGGGAGCTCGTGGGCCATCGCGGCCTGCTCGTCTTCTCGCTGTCGACCGTGCTCTTCCATTTCGCGAACGCGGCCATGCTGCCGCTCATCGGCCAAAAACTCGCCGAGGGCAAACCCGACGCCTCGCTCTACATGGCCGCCTGCATCATCGTGGCCCAGCTCGTCATGATCCCCGTGGCGATCTGGAGCGGACGCCTCGCGAACTCCTGGGGCCGCCGCCCGGTTTTCCTCGTGGGCATGGTGATCCTGCCGATCCGCGGGTTTCTCTACACGCTGAGCGACGACCCTTTCTATCTCGTGGCCGTGCAGGCGCTCGACGGCGTCGGCGCGGGCATCTTCGGGGTGCTCGTCATCACGATCGTCGCCGATCTCACGGCGGGCACGGGCCGTTTCAACCTCGCCCAGGGCGCGCTCGCCACGGCCACGGGCGTCGGCGCATCGCTCAGCAATCTGATGACGGGATTCCTCGTCAGCCGCGCCGGCTACCAGGCCGGCTTTCTGGTCCTGGCCGGCATCGCCGTCGCGGCCCTGCTCGTCTTCGCCTTGTTCATGCCGGAAACCCGGCCGGGCTCGGCGCCGGATCGCCCGCGGCCCCCCGCCGCCTCCTGAGCCGCTCGGCGCTCCGACCGAACTCTTGGGAGTTTTTCGAATCTGGAAAACAGGAAAAATACCGGGACTCACGCAGAGGCGCGGAGCCGCGGAGAGATCTCTGGAATG
This sequence comes from uncultured Chthoniobacterales bacterium, assembly GCA_964247025.1. Lineage (GTDB taxonomy): Bacteria > Verrucomicrobiota > Verrucomicrobiia > Chthoniobacterales > JAATET01 > JAATET01. Next base: position 22,984 of record CAXTSM010000030.1, on the reverse strand, counting down.
ATCTTCCTTCTTCTCCGCGCCTCCGCGCTTCCGCGTGAGATGATTTTCCTTCGCGTCTTTGCGCCTTCGCGTGAGGTTCATTCAGGCGCATGCATCTGTTGGTTTCGAGGTTCGATGCCGCGGGGACTCCAAACCTTTTCGATTTTCAAGGAAGCGCCGGAGCGGCGGCGTAAACTTCTCGCTCGAGACGCCGTCTCCGCCAGATCACGTAGATGACGGGATAAAGGAGAAGCTCCAGGATCGCGGAAGTGAGAATGCCGCCGACCATCGGGGCGGCGATTCGCTTCATCAGATCCGCTCCCGTTTGGGTCGCGGGTGACCACATGATGGGCAGCAGGCCGAAGAGGATGGCACAGACCGTCATGATCTTCGGACGAATGCGCTTCACGGCGCCTTCCCTCACGGCGGCATACAAATCTCCCATGACGTTCATGCGACCTTCACGAGTCGCCTTCTCCCACGCCTGATCGAGATACAGCAGCATAACGACGCCGGTTTCCGCGTCCAGGCCGGCGAGAGCGATCAAGCCCACCCAGACGGCCACGCTCATGTTGTAGCCAAGGAAATACAGGGTCCAAAACGCACCCACCAACGAGAACGGAACCGCCAGCATGACGATTGCGGTCTTCACCACCGAACGGGTGTTGATGAAGAGAAGGACGAAGATGATGAGCAGCGTGAAAGGAATCACGATTTGCAAGGTGCGCTCGGCCGCCTTCAAGTACTCGAACTGCCCCGCCCATTGAAGGTAGTAGCCCGGAGGCATCTTCACGTTTTGGGCGATGCGCCCGGAGGCTCGCTCGACGAAACCGCCGATGTCGCTGGTGGTGACATCGACGAATACGAATCCGACAAGCTGCCCGTTTTCATTTCGAATGCTCGGTGGTCCGGTCCGAAAGCGAATGTCTGCGAGCAGGCCGATCGGCACCTGCGCGCCGGCGGGCGTCGGAACAAGGACCCGCTTCAAGGCATCCAGGTCCCGCCGGAAGTCCCGGGCGTAGCGAACGCTCACGGGATAGCGCTCCCGATTTTCCACGGTGGTCGTGACGGTCTTGCCGCCGATCGCCGTTTCGACGATTTCGTTCACGTCCCCCACCCCGAGGCCATATCGGGCCGCAGCTTCTCGGTTCACGGCGAAGTCCAGGAAATTGCCGCCGGTCGTTCGTTCCGCGAACACGCTACGAACATCGGGAAATCCGATCAGCGACTTTTCGATCCCGGCGGCCACGCGTTCGATCTCCGCGAGATCCTTTCCGAAGACTTTGATGCCGAGCTTGGAACGAAACCCCGTGGTCAGCATCTCCGTCCGCGTTTGGATCGGCATCCAGAAGATGTTGGCCATGCCTGGGGTCTTCGTGTTCGCGTTCATCTCCGCGATCAGCTTTTCCCAGGTCATGCCGGGACGCCACCGCGCGGGAGGTTTGACGCTGACCACCGTCTCGAACATCGAAAGCGGAGCCGGGTCGGTCGCGGTATCGGCCTGGCCCGCTTTGCCGAAGACACGCTCGACCTCGGGGATCTGCCGCAATTGGCGGTCCTGAATTTGCAGGATCTTGGTCGCTTCGGTGACCGAAATGCCCGGGACGGCCGTCGGCATGAAGAGGATGGTTCCCTCGTTGAGCGGGGGCATGAACTCGCTCCCCAATCGGGAAAAGGGAAAGACGGTCGCGGCCAGGATCAATGCCGCGCAAACGAGAGTGAACACCCGGTGGCGGAGGACGAAATGGACGAGCGGCTCGTAAACCCGGATGAGGAAACGATTCACCGGATTTTTTCTCTCCGGCGTGATCCGACCACGGATGAGGAGCGTCATCAGCACCGGGACGAGGGTGACGGCGAGGAGCGAGGCGAAGAACATCGAAAACGTCTTCGTGTAGGCCAAAGGCTTGAAGAGACGGCCCTCCTGAGCGGTTAAAGAAAATACCGGGACGAAGCTCACGGTGATCACCAGCAGCGAGAAGAAGAGAGGGCGGCCGACGGTCTTGGCGGCGGCTACGATAACGGCCGTGCGTTCGGTGTCGTCGGGATCGCGAGCATGTTTTTCCCGGAAGTTCTCCAGGGAAGAATGGGCATTCTCAACCATGACGATCGCGGCATCGACCATGGCCCCGATCGCGATCGCGATTCCTCCGAGCGACATGATGTTGCTGGTGAGTCCCATCTGCCACATCGGCAGAAAGGAGAGAAGAATGGCGATCGGCAGCGTGATGATGGCGACCAGCGCCGATCGCACGTGCCACAGGAAAACGATGCAGACGAGGGCGACGACGACGCTTTCCTCGATCAGCTTGTCGCGCAACGTCGCGATCGCCCGTCTGATCAGCTCGCTGCGGTCATAGGTCGGAACGATTCGCACCCCATCGGGCAACGAGGACTGGATCTGAGCTATTTTGCTTTTGATGCCGTCGATAACGGTCAGCGCGTTCTCGCCGTACCGCATTATCACGATGCCGCCCACGACCTCGCCCCTTCCATCCAACTCGGCGACACCTCGGCGTGGCGTTCCGCCGAGATGCACGGTCCCAACATTTTTGACGGAGATGGGAGTGCCTTTATCGACCTTCAGAACAACATTTTCGATGTCCGCCGGCGTCTTGATGTAGCCGCGGCCGCGCACGTAGAACTCGGTGGTCGCGACCTCGAATGTCTTGCCTCCAACATCCGAGTTGCTGGCCCGAATCGCGGCAACCACCGTGCTGAGCGGCAGGCCGTGGGCGGCGAGCCGGTTGGGATCGAGATCAACCTGGTATTCCTTGATGAAGCCCCCGACGGGCGCGACTTCGGCCACACCTTTCACCGAGCCAAGGGCGTAACGAAGGTTCCAATCCTGAAGCGACCTCAGTTCCGCCAGGCTGTGTTTTCCCGAGTCGTCAACGAGCGCGTATTCATAGACCCAGCCGACGCCGGTGGCATCGGGCCCGAGGACCGGATTCACGCCTTCGGGTAATGAACCGCGAATCGAATTGAGAGATTCGAGCACCCGCGACCGCGCCCAATAGATGTCGGTTCCGTCTTCGAAAATGACGTAAACGAACGACTTCCCGAACATCGATTCGCCCCGGACGAATTTGACTCGGGGTGCCGCCACGAAGAGCGACGAGATGGGGAAGGTGACTTGGTCTTCGACCAGGTCGGGAGAGCGTCCCGGCCAGTCGGTGTAAACGATGACCTGGGCATCGCTGAGGTCCGGAACGGCATCGAGCGGAGTGCGGAGAAGCCCGTAAACGCCGGCGGCGATGGCCAGGATGCAGGCCATGATGACGAGAAAGCGGTTCCTCGCACTCGCTCCGATCAATCGTTCGATGAACGATTCTTTTACCGACTCGTCCATGCCTACCGGGGAGCCATTGATCGGGCCGGCTCCTCGCGCTGAAAATCGTTCAGCGCCCCTTGCACCTTCGCTTCGGCGTCGATCAGGAAGTTCGCGCTGGCGACCACTCGCTCGCCGGCCCCGACGCCACTCTTCACGGCGTAGTCATCGCCAAACTTTCCATCGACCGTGATGGCTCTCGGTTCGAGACGACCGTTTCCTTTGTCCACGAAGACAAGATTTCGCATTCCGGTGGGCAGGACCGCATCGACCGGGATGGACAGCCGATCACCTCCGTCAACGGTCAACATCGCGTCCACATCCATCCCGGGCATGAGCGCGAAATCGGCATTATCGACATCGATGCGGGCGCGAGCGGTTCGCTTCACCGGATCGACGGACGGATCGATCAATCGAATCGTCCCCTCGAATTTTCGATTGGGAAAGGCCGACGCGGTCACCGCGACCTTTTGATCCGGCTTCAAATCCTGGATTTCCGTTTCGTAAACCTCCGCCCAGACCCAGACGACGGACAGGTCGGCAACTTCGACGAGCGGATCGCCAACCTTCACGTTGGCTCCCTGGTTGGCCGAGACCCCGGTGACAACCCCGCGAAACGGCGATTGAAAGGTGATCGACTCACTTGGCTTGCCACCCCTCCCCAACGCGGCGATCTGCGCGTCCGAGACGTTCCACCGTCGGAGCCGGCTTCGGGATGCTTCAGCCAGATTGGATGAGTTCTGCTTCACCAACATCGCAAATTCCTGCTGCGTCGTCAGAAGCTCGGGACTGTAGAGCGAAAGCAGCGGCGCGCCCTTTTCCACGAACTCCCCGGGTGACGCGACGAACAGCTTCTCGACGTAGCCCTCGGTGCGCGCCACGAATGACCACACTCTTTTCTTGTCCGGCTCCACCTGCCCCAGGGCTCGAACCGAGCGACTCAATTCGCGCTTCTCCAGGGTGGCATACGTCACGCCGATTTGCTGCTGGCGCTCCACCGGGACGGTAAATCCATCGGCAGGAGATTCTGTCACCGCTCCCTTCTTCATCACGGGCACGAGGTCCATGGAGCAGATCGGGCATTTTCCCGGGTCCGGTGAATGCACGGACGGATGCATCGTGCAGGTCCAGTAATCGATTCCGGAATCGGCCTTCGGCGCGGTGGGCTTCGAACACCCAATGATCAGGAAAAGTAAAAACAGGGAGAGAGTCCGGTTCATTGATGGTGTCGGGCGGTCGGCTTCTTGTCGGCGGAAGAGGTGAGGGTGGATGTTCCAACGAGCGCGGCCAATTCGGCTCGCGCGCTGCGGTAGTCGGCCAGCATTTCCGCCGCCGTTGCCTCCACCTCACGCAATGTTCGCTGAGCCTCCAGCCACCCCGAAAACGGGGTCTTTCCGGACGAGTAGCTGAGTTGGGCCGCGTCGAAGGACCGCCGGGCTTCGGTCAGAATCTTCCCGCTGTAGAGCTCGTGGTGATGGTGCGCGGTCTCGATTCGTTTGAGTTGATCGCGGAGCATTCCCAACGCGTCGGCTTTCTCCCGCCGCAGATCGGCTTCGGCGGCCGCGAGGTTTTCCTGCGCTTCGTTCACGCCCTCCCGGTATTTGCCGGGATGGACCCAGGGGATGCTGATGGAAAGTCCGACTCCGACCTGGCTCACCGCCTGGGACGCCCCGTTGTATCGTTCGGCGGTGGCGTTCACCGCCGGGTCTGGAATCCATTCACGCTTCGCCAATTGCACGCGGGCCCGCTCGGCTTCCAACCGATCTACGGCCATGCGGATCTCGGGCCGTGAGGCAAGCATCAGCGTGGCCAGGGTGCTTTCCGCCGGCACGGGAGACGGCCCGACTTCTCCCTTTATCTCCAAGGGAGAAGCCGCAACGCGATTCATGAGCACGTTGAGGCGGGTTTGGGCATCCGAACGCGACCGCTCCCAATTCAGTCTCGCTTCATCCAGCTTCGAAGACTCGATCTCGATTCGAATCGCTCCGGCAGCGGTCTCCGTGCCCGCTTGGTATTTTGCCTGCGCCGCCTTGGATACCTGTCCGATGGAGTCGGCATCCGCCCGGTTGAGCCGAAGTTGTGCCTCCGAATTCAAAAGCTGAAACCACGCCGTCTCGACGCTGCTCACCACGTCCAACTCAACGCGGCGCATCTCTTCGTAAGATACGAGCGCCTCCGCGGCCGCGATGCGAGCGCGGCTCATGTTCTTTCCAGACACCGGAAGCAACTGCTCGATGGTAACGGACTGGTCGGTAAATGCGTTCGCGGGAACCCGCACGAAACGCCCCGCGACATTGTCGTAGCTCAGTTGCGGATCTTCCCACGCCTTTGCCTGGGGAACCCGGGCCCGGGCTGCTTTCCATTTTCGCTGGGCCGAGTGGATGCGCGGGTTGTTGGCCACGGCTTCGACGGTCGCCCCGTCGAGCGTCAGAGCATCCGCCGCCGTCAGGGGCAGGAAGGCCGCCGCAAGAAGGGAAACGAATGAGCGCACACGGGGCTAATGCCGCCCACGGCTCAACCCCTCATGATTTTTCGAGCAATCGGCCGAGTTGAGCTTTCAGCATGCCCCGCGCTCGATAGAGGCGTGTCTCGATCGCTTTCGGCGAGCACTCGCAAATCGCGGCGATCTGCTGATGGGAGAGATCTTCGTATTCGAACAAGACGACGGCCTGGCGCAGATCGACCGGAAGTGACATCACTGCCCGACGGACGAGATTCGCCCGCTCCAATCCGTCCAACGCGCAATCCGGGTTTGGACCGCCACCCGGGGGAATAACGATGGTGTCGTCGAGCGAGACAGTGGGATGTCGCCTGGCCCATCGGAAGTGTTGGTTGCCCAGGTTTGCGGCAATCGTGAACAGCCAGGTTGAGAATTCACCGCTGGGCCGATAGGCCGTGCGAGCCTGATAAACTTTCACGAAAGTCTCCTGCGCCAAATCGAGCGCCACCGCTTCGTTCCCCGTCAGCCGGAAAAGGAAACTGGTCACCCGCCGCTGCCAGCGGTCCATGATTTCGTTGAGCGCAAGATCATCGCCATCCCGCAGCCGCTCCATCGAGGCGACGTCCAACGAGGTCATGGCGCAATGCGCTGACCGCCCATTTCTTCCGGATGCAAGACCGCGGGAAGCACGGTCCCAAGATACTTCTCGCGCTTGGTTTCGGGCAAAACAGCCGCCACCTCATAAAAATGGGCAAGCATGCTGGCTCGGCAGTCGGCGCGCACTTCGTCCGCCGCGGTTATCGCGGAACGAACCTCCGGGGTCACCGCACGATTGGCGCGGACCAGCTCGCTCAGATGTTCATTGGCGCGGTTGATCCAAGCGCACATTTCAGCGCAGCGAGAGCCGTAGTCTCGTTCGATCTTGGCCACGCGGTCGGCCTGTTCCTGGGTGAGGCCGTATTCTTGCCGCATCCAATCGACCGGCGCCTTTGGCTGCCGCCATTGGGATATCCCCGCGGCGGTCGCGACCGCCAAGACGAGCAAACCAACCAGGACGGCAATCCCGCGATTCATCGATTCCTCGCGTAGGGATTGACCGACCGTAGATAAATTTCCGAGCCCGATTCGTGGGAGATCAGGAGTCCCGTGGTGGCACCCACCCCGATAGCCATGACCGCCAGCGCCACGGCTACGCGCGGACGAGCAACCGTCATCAAGAGACGGCCGAACCAGTTCCCTTTTGAAGAGCAAGCCTCGATCCGAGACCAGACGCCTCGATTGAACCCCGCATTTTCCAACGCGGGTTCGGTCCACTCGCTCATGAGAATGGATAGCTCGTCCTTCATGACTCTCTCCCAGTTTAACGTCGGTCGGGGCCGAAACCCTCGGAATATTTCTGGCCCGTCCAAAAAGCGACTCCTCTCACCGCGTGGTCGGGGAGACCAAGTCGGCTCCATTCACAGCGAGCGGGGTCGCCCTGCTCCGCGTTCATCGATATGCCTTTGAAAATCGCTCCGCTGCGGCGACTCGGGGGGTGGAAATCCGATGCGTTTTGCCGGACGATTCTTCACGGCCGCCGGAGAGGGCTGCGGAGCACCTCGATGAAGTCAGCCTGTCTGAATGGCTTGCTGAGATGGCCGTCCATGCCGGCTTCGAGGCAGCACTGCGCGTCGCCGCCGAGCGCGCTGGCGGTGAGGGCGACGATCGTGACCTGGCGTGCGCGGCCTCGGCGGATTTCCCGGGTCGCTTCGTAACCGTCGAGATCGGGCATCTGGCAATCCATGAAGATGATGTCGAACTGCCCGGCTTCCGCCAGCGCGACGGCCTCGCGGCCCGTCGAGGCCGTCTGCACGGTGCAGCCGAGGCGAGTGAGAAGAATGCGGGCGAGCTTCTGATTGGCGGGGACATCGTCGGCGACGAGCACCTTTTTGCCTTCACCGGGGCGACGTTCGTCCTTCGCCGTCTCCGCGGCGGGCAGGTCCGCCTTCGCAAGGGTGTCGATCGGCAGCGGGGCGGTGAACCAGATCGTCGTGCCGCGGCCTTCGGCACTCCGCAGGCCGATTTCTCCCCCCATGAGTTCGACGAGGCGCTTGCAGATGGCGAGGCCGAGGCCTGTTCCGCCATAGCGTCGCGTGGTCGTGCTGTCCACCTGGGAAAATCTTTGGAAGAGCTTTCCTTGTTTATCCAAGGGAATGCCGACGCCGGTGTCGGTGACGCTCACCCGCAGTCCGCACGGAGCGGTTTGTTCCAGCCGGACGGTGACGGAGCCGGCGGTGGTGAACTTGATCGCGTTCGAGACGAGGTTCATCACGATCTGCCGGAATCGCACCGGGTCGCCGAGCACGGCCGCGGACCAGGACGGGTCGACGCTGACTTCGAGCCGGAGTTTTTTCTGCGCGGCCTGGAATTTGAGGATCTCGACCACTTCATGCGCGCAGCGGGCCGGGGAGAAGGGGATGCTTTCCAGCGTGAGGCGACCGGCTTCGATCTTGGAAAAATCGAGAATGTCGTTGATCAGCGAGAGCAGCATGTGACTGGAGGCCTGAATCGTGCGCGCCCACGAGAGTTGCTCCTCGGAAAGCGGGCCCTCGATGAGCAGGTCGCTGTAGCCGATGACGGCGTTCATCGGGGTGCGGATCTCGTGGCTCATCGTGGCCAGGAATTCGCTCTTCGCCGCGTTCGCCGCCTCGGCGACTTCGCGCGCCTTCCGGGCCTCGATCTCCGCACGATGAAGCTCTTCCGTGCGGACGATGACCAGCGCGTTGGCCCGATGGCCCGCGGTCTGGAGGCTGGTGACGAGGCCGGCCAGCAAGGTCGGGACCAGGGCAAGCATGATGGCGATAAGCAGCGGGCTGTCGGCGGAGGACTCGAATTGCGGCCCCTTGTTCCAGCCGCAGGTGAATTCCTCGCCGGCCAGCTGGATGACGGTGGTGCGTTCGGGAGGCGGCGACGCGCGGCTATCCGAGCGAAAGAGCAGGCTTTCGGAACCGGGCTTGAGTCCTTCGTAGATCTGCAAATCGATGCTGCCGCCGAGTTCGGCGAGGGAGCTCTTGAAGAACATCCCGGTGAGGCAGGGGGCGGAGATCCAGCCGCGAAAGTTCATCCGGCGCTGCTGCACGGTGTCGTGCGGCTTGCCCGGATCATACATGGGCACGTAGAGGATGAATCCGGGCGCCTGCTCCCCATCCTGAGCCAGGGCGACGCGCTTGGTGATGCGCGGCTTGTCGTAGTCGCGGGCGAAACGGGCGGCGGCAAAACGCCGGTTGTCCGTGGCGATGTCGAGGCCGAGGGCCGCGCGGTTGGCGATCATGGGCTCGATGTAGCTGACGACGAAGTGTCGCGATCCGGCGGGGTCCAGAGGTGCGCGTTCTCCGCCAGGCACGGCGTGGAGCTGGAAGTCGGCCGCGCCATCGGCGCGCATCGTCGAAAGGAAAGCCGGCAGTCCTTTCTCGGCGACCGGCGTGACCACGCTCATCCCGACGATGCCGGGGTAGCGTTCCTCGAGATCGACGGACTCCGAGTAACGCCGCCACTCGTCGCGGCTGACGTCGTTCGACGCCGCGAAGAGTCCCGCGCCGCCGTAGAGCGCGTCGACATAGGTCTGCATCCGCTGCGCGATCTCATCCTGCGCCCGCTCGATGTCGTTTTCCAAATGAACGGATTCCAACGTCCGTCTTTCGCCATCGAGGCCCCAGTAGATCCATCCGCTCAACGCCCATCCCGCGAGAAGAACCACCGCGGGCAGGCGAAAGGATCGGGAGTCGCGGAGGACGGCGAGGAGCTGGGCGGCGAAGGCGAGCGCGAGAAGAAAGGCGGCGAGTTGCAGGAGCACGTCGGCTTTCCCGACGGCGCCGAACGGGGCATTCTCCTGGCCCGCGAGAAAAATCGCGAGGGTGACCAGGCCGAGGCCCATCCACCGGACTCCGCCGCTCCCCAGGACCACGGCGGAGAGAACCAGGATCGGAAAGAGCAGGAACAATGCGCCGGAACCATCCGAGTCGAGAAAGACATGACGGCACGCGACGAAGGCGAGGGCGGCGAGCGGCAGCGCCGCGAGGAGCCGCCGGGCGCCGGGAGGGCGCGAATTTTGCAACGTCAAAAGCGCGGGTCCGACGCTGAGCAGGCCCAGGCAGTCTCCCATCCACCAGGTGAAGCCGAGAGGAAGGGGATCCAACCCGGGGGTTGCGCCGACAAGGTAAAGCGAGGTGACGCCGATGAGAGCGGAGACCGCTGGCGCGACGAGGGCCGCGCCGAGCCAGGCGGTGAGTGCCTCGAAAGGATGAAGAAGGGTGGCGGATTTTTGAATCCCTCGCACGAGCAGGATCCCGATGACGGCCTCGGCGGTATTTCCGGTGGCAATTCCCGCCGCCGCCGCGAGCGGAATGGCGGTGAAGGCGTTGGCGAGGAATGCTCCCGCCCACACGCCGGGCCAGAGGCGCGGTCCACCAAGAAGGAGTCCGGCGACGGCCACGCCCGACGCCGGCCAGAAAGGGGAGACGTTTTTGTGGAGGCTGCCGAGGTGCAGGCCCAGCCGCGCAGCCAGGAAGTAGACCGCCGCGAGCGCGAGCAGCGAAATCCAAAAAGTGGACGGCCGCCCTCTCGCGCCTGGTTTTGCCTGCGGCCCGCGGGCGACGGCTTTGCCTGACGGGAGCGGGAGAAATCCGAGGATGTGGAGTGGAGAATTCATCACGATTTTCAAAGGCCTCCGGGCTGAGTGTTCGCAAAGGCCAACGAGCCGGCCGCGTGCAGGTCGCGGCTGGACATTCCGGCGACTTTTTTGCGCTTTTTCCGAAGGGCTTGCGTCGCTTCGCCGACCCGCCGGATGGCTTCTTCCGCCGCTTCCATGGAGGTCACGGGCGTTTCGGTCCCGACGCCTGCCGGCTGCGGGGCGGGGCTGCGGGAAAGTGCCGCGGCCAGGGCTTCCGGGCGGAGTGGCTTGGCGAGGTAGTCGTCCATGCCGGCGGAGAGGCAGTTCTCGCGGTCGCCGGCCATGGCGTTCGCGGTGAGCGCGATGATCCAGGTATGGCGGTGGTCGGCGGCCTCGCGGCGGCGAATTTCCGCGGTGGCCGCGTAGCCGTCCATCTCGGGCATCTGGCAGTCCATGAAAACGATGTCGTAGGGCGTGCGCGCCAGGGCCTCGACCGCCTGCCGTCCGTTCTCCGCGACGTCGGCCGCGTAACCGATCTTCCGCAGAAGCGCGAGCGCCACCTTGCGATTGATCGCGTTGTCCTCCGCAATGAGGATGCGCAGCGGTCCCGAGCCGGTGGAAGTCGAGGCGGGCGAGAGGGCCGGTGCGACTGGCTTTTCGGCCGACCGGTCGAATTTTGCGGTGAAGCGAAAGACCGATCCCTTTCCCGGTTCGCTCTCCACATCGATGCGACCGTCCATTTTTTCGATCAATTGCCGGCTGATGACGAGGCCCAGGCCGGTGCCGCCAAACTTCCGGGTGATCGATCCGTCCACTTGCGAGAAGGCATGGAAGAGCCGGGCCCGATCCTGCGGGGCGATGCCGATGCCGGTGTCCGCGATCTCGAAGCGCAGGGTCGCCATGCCATCCGAAAGGCTCTCCTCGAAAACCGAGAGGGTGATCGCGCCATGGGCGGTGAATTTGATGGCATTGCCGACGAGATTGGTGAGCACCTGCCGGAGGCGGAGCGGGTCTCCCGTGAGCTTGGAACAGACGCCGGGGGCGATGGACGAGGAGAGCGCGAGCCCTTTTTTCCGAGCGAGCACGGAAAGCATGCCGACGGCGCCGTCGATGGCTTCGCGAAGGTCGAAGTCGAGTTTCTCGAAAGCGATTTCGCCGGCCTCGATTTTCGAAAAATCCAGGATGTCGTTGATGAGCGTCAGCAGCGACTCGCCGCTGGAGCGAATCGTCTCCGCGCAATCCCGCTGGTCGGGGGAGAGCGCGGTGTCGAGCAGGAGGCCGGTCATGCCCATCACGCCATTCATCGGCGTGCGAATCTCATGACTCATGCGCGACAGGAATTCGCCGCGGGACCGCACGGCGGCCTCGGCGATCTCCCTGGCTTTGAGCAGGTCTTGCCCGGCTTGCCGGCGCTCGGCGATCTCGTGCAAAAGGAACTGGTTTTTCCGCGCCAGTTCCACCGTGCGCTCGCGCACGGCGGCCTCGGTGCGGATGTGCGCGACCTCGACTTCCGCGCGCCCGACGGAGGCGACGAAGGTTTCCCGAAGGCTCTGGCGAACGGCGACGAAAAGGAGCGTGTCCTCGAAAAGCACCCAGCACGCATGCTCGAACGAGCGCCACATCGGGGCGCTGGCGACGCCGTAAACCGAGATCGGAAAAAAGACGCCGCGGAGCAAATGATCGGAGAAGATGACCGCCGTGGCGAGCAGCAGGATGCGAGGCTCGCGATAGAAAGCCAGCAGCGCGAGGGAGCCGAAAACGTGGAAGTGCGTTTCGAGGCGGCCGCCGCTCAGGTGGATGAGCAGGGCGGACGCGAGCATCTGGCCCGCGGCGATGGTGTAGCGGGTGGCTTTTTCGCCGGGATGGGCGATCGCGAGCCACGCGGGCAGGAGATTGACCGCGCCACCGAGAAAGATGGCGGCCCAGACGGGCAGGTGAATCCACGCGGTCTGGCCCGCCCATGTCTGGGGGGTGTAAACGAGCGCGGTCATGATGCCGGCCAGCCATTGCAGGACGAGCAGGACTCCGAAAAGGCGATCCGTTTGTCGGCACGAGTGGCGAAGCTGCGTCGAATAGATTTCGCGGGCGCGGATCGCGATGAGGCTGTCCGGGGTGGAGGGCGAGGTCATTTCGCGCTCCTTTCCAGCGCGAGCAGCGTGGGGCGCGAGGGATCCCGGGCGATCCCGCTGAAAATCGGCCGGACAACCGGCGACGCGGCCTCGATGCCCGGACGCGTGGCATACGCAAGAAGGCCGGCGAAGCCGAAGTTCGGGACAATCGCCCACCCGACGATTGCGACATGGATATCGCAAAGGCGGGCGAGCGCCTTCCGCAACGAAAAGGGGGGCTTGTTCATGCCCCAAAACTGTCAGGCGCCGCGGAGGCGCACCATGGGGGGATTCCTGAAACCCGCCTTCGAAAAACCTGAGACCCGCCCCGCTACTTCGCGGCGGGCAAATGGGCGATGATCGTGGTCCCGGCTCCCAATTCGCTTTCGATCGAGATGCGGCCGCCGTGCATTTCCACCACCTGGCGCGCGATGGCGAGACCGAGTCCGGTGCCGGTTTCCCCGGCCGTGCCGACCTCGCGCCGGGAATTGAATCGCTCAAAGACCTCGGTCAGCCGGTCCGCCGGAATGCCGACGCCGGTGTCCGAAATCCTCAGGCCGATACCGCCTTCCTCGTCGGCGATCTCCACGCGGATTCGTCCGTTCACGGGCGTGAATTTGATGGCGTTGGTGAGAAGGTTGCCGAACAGCTGGAGAAGCCTTTGACGATCGCCCTCGATGAGCGGCTCCGGGTCCGAGACGGTAAGCTCGAGGTGAAGGCCCTTGGCCTCGGCGTTGAACGCAACGGAGCGAAGGGAATCGGCGGCGACCTCGCTCAGGCGCAAGATGCTGGGATAGAATTTTTCCCCGCCGACTTCGTTTCGGGCAAGAATGAGAAGGTCGTTCACGAAGACGATCTGTTCGGCCGCGCAACCCGCGATCTGATTCAGAAGTTCGATGCGCTTGGGGGCGCCGATTTTTTCGTCCTGGGCGATCATGGTCTCGGCTTCGAGGACGATGCCGCTGAGCGGCGAGCGCAGGTCGTGCGAGACGATGGCGAGGAATTCGTCCTTCATGCGATTGAGCTCGAGAAGGCGGTCGTTCGCCGCCGCCAGCTCCGCGGTGCGCATGGTGACGCGCTGCTCCAGGTCGCGGTTGAGCCGCTCGAGTTCACCGACCTTTTGCGAGAGCTTGTCGGTGAGGATGCGGAGATGCTGCTTATCGAAGTCGACCTCGACCGGCGCGGGATTCGAGGCGGTGGCGGTTCCAAGAACTTCGTCCACGATCCGGAGAATTTCCCGGGACTCCGTCGTTTTGTCCATGACGTGCGAGACTCCACAGGCGGCCGCGAGGGATATCGCCTCGGACTCGCCGAAGCTGCCCGTGTAGAAGATGACCTTGGTTTGGGCGATGTCGGGATCGACCCGCAATTGGCGGACGAATTCAAAGCCGTCCATGTGCGGCATGAGCACGTCCGCGATGATCAAGGCCGGACGTTCGCGGCGGGCGATCTCGAGCCCCTCCTCGCCGCTGATCGCGACCAGCACCTCGCTCCCCCGGCGGGCAAGCAGCTTTTGGAGGAGAACTCGAATCGAGTTTTGATCCTCGACAACCAGGATTTTTTCCCGAACGGCGGAATTATTTTCCATGCGGAGGGCGAACAATCCTCATGAGAGGCCGATCAGGCTATGATTGCAAGCCAAGCTGTTTCGCTTAGAGCTTTCCTGTCCGCGGATTTTCTCCTAATGGCTATTCCTTGGATTCACCTCAGAACTCCCGGCGGGCAATGGCTTCCTCCGCGCCGCATTGCGAGGAGAGCGCCTGGATTCGCCGGATCTCGCACGATCTGGCGAACTGCCTCGGGGTCATTCTGGGCAACGCCGACCTCGCGCTCATGGACTTGGGCGCCGATCATCCCGGCGCGGATTACCTGCGCGAAATTCAGAATTCGGCGCGCGAGGCCCGCGTTCTTTGCCGGCAGATGCGGGACCCGGCCGCCGAGCCCGAAAGCGGGACCGTTCCCCTGACGCCGGGCGGCCAGCCCCTGCGATTTCTCCTCATCGACGACGAGGATGCCTTTCTCTCGCTGTCCGACCGGGCGCTGAGGCGGCTCGGGCACGAGGTCAGCGCGTTTACCTCGCCGGTCGAGGCGCTTCGGGCCTTCGACGCGAATCCTTTTGGCTTCGACATCCTCATCACCGATATGAACCTGCCGGAAACGAGCGGGCTGGAGGTTGCGGCGGAGTTTCTCGAACGCGCGCCCGGGCTTTGCGTCTGTCTCACCTCCGGCGACGTCGGTGAGGATCTACGGGAAAGAGCAAGGCAGCTGGGCATTCGCGATGTCTTGCGGAAGCCGAACACCATCGCGGAATTCGTCGAGGTGATTCGGCGGCTGGCCGGGAGGAAAGGGCCTTCGATTTCTAGTCCACGATCAACCCCACCTTGAGCGCATGCCGCACGAGGCCGGCAATCTCGTGGATGCCGAGGCGGTCCATCAGCTGGCTGCGATGCGTTTCCACCGTCTTCACGCTGACATTCAGCAAGAACGCCATTTCCTTGGTGCTTTTGCCCTCGGCGATGAGCTGGAGGATTTCCCGTTGCCGGCCGGTAAGATGATCCAGCGCTCCGGGGACGGAGGCCGTCTTGCCGGTGGAGCGCGCGATCACGAGGCTCGAGATGTCCGGGCTGAGATAGGTGCCGCCCCTGGCCACCGCCAACACGGCGGTTTTTAATTCGTGGGCGGCGGAATTTTTGAGGAGGTAGCCCGCCGCGCCGGCCCGCAGGGCGCCGAGGACGTGCTCCTCGTCGGAGTGCGTCGAGAGCATGATGATCCGGGCGTTCGGCACTTCTTTCGCGATGCGCGCGGCGGCCTCGATCCCGTTCAATTCCGGCATCGAAATGTCCATCAGGATGAGGCGGGGCGTGTGCTTCTTTGCCAGCGCGATCGCCTCCCGCCCGTTGGACGCCTCGCCGAGCACTTCGACGTCGTCGATTTGCTCGAGCAGGAGTCGCAGGCCGGCCCGCGTGAGCGTGTGATCATCAGCCAGGATAGTACGAATCGCCGCCACGCCCGGATCGTGCGCGCGGGAATCGCGGTGCACAAGGCAAAGCTCGATTCTCGCCCCCGACCGGCTATTCGGACTAGATGGGAGTGGTGCTTTGGGTTTGATTTTCCTAATTCTTAAGGCCGCTAGCCATGGGGCTAAAGCCGGATCGCAAAATGAAAGCTCTTCTGCCACCCGATCAACGAAAGCGGCTGCAAACGTCGCTTCGTTATCTGCTGGCCGTGGGATTGACGCTCCTCACCTTGCTGGCTCGCGTGACCCTGGGCAAGGGATTCGAGAACCCGACCATGGTCGTGTTTACCGTCCCCATCATCCTCAGCGCTTATTGGGGCGGGCTGGGGCCGGGCCTGTTGGCCACGCTGCTTTCGGCGCTCGGGGCGGCTTACTTCCTCCTGCCGCCGATCTACAGTTTCAGCGTCCTATCCCCCACGCAGCGCGCTCAGGAAGTCGTGCTGCTCCTCGCGGGCGGACTGATCAGCGTCATCTGCATGTTGCTGCACCGGGCGCGGCGCCGGGCCGAGGCCACCATCGCCGAGTTGCAAGACGTGCAAAGCGAACTCAGGGCCGCGTTGAAGAACACCGGGGACCTGCGAACGGCGCTCGACGAGCACGCCATCGTGGCGATCACCGATGCGCGGGGAAAAATCACGTTCGTAAACGACAAATTCTGCGCGATCTCCCAATATTCGCGTGAGGAATTGCTTGGCCAGGACCATCGCCTCATCAAATCGGGCTTTCACCCGCCGGAATTCATCCGCGACTTGTGGACCACCATTGCGCGGGGCCGCGCCTGGCACGGCGAGATCAAAAACCGCGCGAAGGACGGATCATCTTATTGGGTCGATACGACGATCGTGCCTTTCCTGGATGAACGGGGCAAACCTCGGCAATATGTGGCCATTCGCGCCGACATGACCGAGCGGAAGCACGCCGAGGCGGCATCCGCGCGCCTGGCCGCGATCGTGGAATTCTCGGACGACGCCATCGTCGGCAAGGATCTCAACAGCATCATCTCGAGCTGGAACCGGGGCGCGGAAAAGCTTTTCGGCCACACGGCCGACGAGATCGTGGGTGATTCCATCATGCGGCTGATCCCCGCCGACCGGCAAGGCGAGGAAAACCAAATTCTCGCGAAAATCCGGCGCGGCGAAAGCGTGGAGCATTTCGAAACGCGGCGGCAGACCAAGGCCGGCCGGCTGATCGATGTTTCCATCACCGTTTCGCCGATCAAGGATGCCGGTGGCAACGTCATCGGCGTGTCGAAAGTGGCGCGCGACATCACCGACCGCAAGCTGGCGGAGCGCCGGCAGGCGACGCGCAATGCGGTCAGCCGCGTGCTGGCGGACGCCCGCTCGCTGGCGGACGCCACGCCCGGCATCATCCGCGCCATCTGCGAGGCTGAAGAATGGGAGTTCGGCTCCATCTGGGAGATCGACGCCGACATCGCGGTGCTGCGCTGCCGGGAAATCTGGCACGATCCCGAATTTCCCGGCGAAGCCATGGAGAGGGAAACGCGGCGGCTGACCTTCGCGGCGGGCCACGGACTTCCGGGCCGGGTATGGGCCGCGGGCGAAATGCTCACGATCCCGGACCTCGCCGCGGACCAGACCTACCTGCGCGCGCCAATGGCCATCAAGGCGGGTCTGCGCTGCGCCCTGGCCTTCCCGATTTTTGTCGGCGGCGAAGTGATCGGCGTCATCGACTTTGCCGCCCGCAAGATCCGGGAGCCCGACGACCCGCTGCGCGAAATGTTCACCGCCATCGGCCGACAGGTCGGGCAATTCATCGAGCGCCACCGGGCCGAGGAGGCGCTGCGCGAAAGCGAGCGGGAATTTCGCACGATGGTGAACGCCATTTCCCATCTCGCCTGGATCGCAAAGTCCGACGGCGTCATCTTTTGGTATAACCAAAGATGGTTCGACTACACGGGCACCACCCCGGAAGACATGGCCGGCGGGGGCTGGGAGCGCGTGCACGACCCGGAAACGCTGCCGACGATCGTCGAGAACTGGGCGACCTCGATCGCCACCGGCGAGCCCTTCGAAATGACCTTCCCGCTGCGCGCGGCCGACGGCCGCTACCGCTGGTTCCTTACGCGAGCCTTTCCGCTCAAGGACGCCTCCGGCCGAGTGGTGCGCTGGTGCGGCACGAACACGGACATCGACAAAATGCGCGACGCCGAAAGGGAAATCCAGCGACTCAACCGCGACCTGGAGCAGCGTGTCATCGAGCGCACCGCCCAGCTCGAGGCCGCCAACAAGGAACTCGAGGCTTTTTCCTACTCGGTCTCGCACGACCTGCGCGCGCCGCTTCGTGCCGTGGATGGATTTTCGCAGGCGGTGCTCGAGGATTTCGGGGCGCAGCTGCCGGCCGAAGGTCATCGCTACCTCCAGACCATCCGCGACGGAGCCCAGCGCATGGGCATGCTCATCGACGATCTGCTCACCTTTTCGCGTCTCAGCCGCGCGCCCTTGAGCAAGCAGCAAATTCAAACGGACCGTCTGGTCCACAGCGTTCTCGAAGACCTGCGGGCCGAGCAGGAGGGACGGCGGATCGACTTGCGCCTGGGAAAGCTGCCGCCCTGCCTGGCCGACCCCGCGTTGCTCCGACAGGTTTGGGTCAATCTGCTTTCGAACGCGCTGAAATACACGAAGAAGCGCGAGTTCGCCGTGATCGAGATCGGCTGCGATTCCGCGGCGGGAGGTCACGTCTATTTCGTGCGCGATAATGGCACCGGTTTCGACATGCGCTATGCGGACAAGCTTTTCGGCGTCTTCCAGCGGCTGCATCGCGCGGAGGAATACGAGGGCACCGGGGTCGGGTTGGCTCTCGTCCAGCGCATCGTTCATCGCCACGGCGGCCGCATCTGGGCCGATGCCTCCGTCGATCGCGGCGCCACCTTTTATTTCACCCTCGAAGGAGAACCCAACCCATGAACGAACTCCATTCCGTCGACATTCTCCTCGTCGAAGACAACCCCGAAGACCTCGAACTCGCGCAGCGCGCCCTCCGCAAGGCCAAGGTCACAAACCGCATTCAGGTCGCCCGCGACGGTGCGGAAGCGTTGGAGTTCATTTTCTGCGAGGGCGCGCATGCCGGCCGCAAGATCGAGGATACTCCCAAGGTCATTCTGCTCGATCTGAAGCTTCCAAAGGTGGACGGCCTCGAAGTGCTCCAGCGCATCAAGAGCGATCCACGCACTCGGACGATTCCCGTCGTCGTGCTCACCTCGTCCAAGGAACAGAACGACGTGGTGGAAAGTTATCAACTGGGCGTGAACAGCTACATCGTCAAGCCGGTGAACTTCGAAGGCTTCGTCGCCGCGGTGCAGCAGTTGGGCATGTATTGGCTGCTGATCAATCAACCACCCAAATTGCGAGACTAGGCCGTGTTCACGAAGTCTTGATGATGAGGAAGGCGGCGACGAGGTGGAGCGCGGCGAAGAAGGAGCCGCGCGGCTTGTCGTAGCGGGTGGCGATGCGACGGAAGTTTTTGATTTTGTTGAAGAAGCGTTCGATGCGAATGCGCGGGCGATAGAGGAACTTGTTGTGGGGAAGGATTTTGGAGCGAGAGCGGATGGGCGGGATCACGGGCTCAACGCCGTCGGGCGCCAGGCGCTCGCGGATGCGGTCGGCGTCGTCGCCCTTGCAGCCGCATTTCCACACGAGAGGTGTAACTGAAGCGAGGCGACTTCCTCCAACGCCTGGCCCTCTAACCCAGCCAACGGGCTCCCAATCGTCGATTTGAACGACACCTGACGCTCACTGACGGCAAAAACACCCATTCTTTCGAAGTTTTATTCGTCCGATTTCATTCAAATCGGCGACAGGCTTTCGCCCAAATACCCGACAGCCCTGTGTGGTCGCAGGTTTGACTGAAATCTGTCGGAGGTCTTTTTGAAATCCCGTCGCCCTTTCAGATGAAAGGCTCACCCAGCAAAAAGCCCGCCGAGCCGGTCTTCATCCGCTTCCGCGGGCGATTGTAAAATGGGCAGGACAGGATTCGAAAACGCAATGATTACAGACTAAATTGACATTTTCCGCGTTTGGGTGTCAAATGGGTGACAAACGAGGCCCATTTATGGCACCCACACTCAAAAGCAAAAAAGAGCGCGGCCCGGTCGCGGTTGTCGAAGGTAAAGGCGTCAAAATTCCGATCTATTTTTCGCCCCGTCGCGGGGAGGAAAGTTACCTGCTTGCCTACTACGCCGAAGGCCAGAGGAAAAGGGAAAGAGTCTCGGGGCTTGAAGACTCAAAAAAACGCGCCCGGCAACTCATTGACGATTTGGCGAGCGGCCAGGTGCATGTTGCCACCTTCACCTTGAAGCAAACCGTGGCGATCACGGATTCCGTGGAAATTCTACGTCCGATTGGAATCAGCATCACGGATGCCGTCCGCCAGTTCGCGGAGGCTCACAAGATTTTGGCCGGGACGCCGGTTCTCCAAGCCGCGCAATTTTACGTCAAGCACAAGGAGCAGGAAACGCAGAGGGGCGCATTACGGCCCATCACCCTGCCCGACCTCGTTGAAAAATACATGGAGTCCATCCGGGCCAAAAAGTCGAAGCGCTATGTCGCGGACTTGCACGCCAAATTCGGGCGCGCCTCCAGAGCGTTCACCGGCCAGATTCGAGAAATCCGAGCCGACGATATCGACAAATGGATCGACGACATGAAGGACGCGGGCGAGCGGACAAAAAACAACTATCGCCGGGCTCTACTCACCCTCTTCTCGTATGCGCGGAGCAAAAACCACTTACCGCGCGGAGAACAAACCGAAGCGGAGTTTGCCAATCGGTTTGACGACAAGAAAAGCGGTGCAATCGGCATTTACACTCCGGAGCAGTTCGGCGTTCTGCTAAAATATGTGGACGAGCGGTTTGTGCCGTTCGTGGCGTTGGGTGGCTTCGCGGGATTGCGGAGCATCGAAATTCTCCGGTTGGAATGGAGTGACGTTTGGTTTCAAAAGGGCCTTATCGAGGTCGGAAAGGATAAATCCAAAACTGCCACAAGGCGGCTGGTTCCGATCTGCCCGGCCTTGGGGGAATGGCTGAAACCTTACGCCAAAAAACACGGCCCGGTTCTACCTGACATCCGAAATGAAGCGCAATTTACGTGGGTGTTTGGGGCGGCAAAACACACCCTGAATGACAAGGACGGCAACCCGCGGGTCAAACTCGTCCACAATGGCCTGCGGCACTCGTTCTGCTCCTATCGTCTTGCGGTGACCAAGAGCGCGGCACAGGTGGCCTTGGAAGCTGGAAACAGCCCAAAGATGCTCTTCGAGCATTACCGGGAGCTAGTGACGGAACCCGAAGGAAAAGAGTGGTTTTCGCTCATGCCTAAGGTAGTGCGGCGCAAAAGCCTCATTTGACTGCCTGTAGCCCGCTTTTTCGCGGATTCAGCAGCCTATGTAAAACAATAGCGATTATCCGGCGATGTTTCCTGAAACTATTTATGTTGAGCGATTGAGTACCGGGAGGGCTATCGGGTCACCCGCCCGATTCGTGCCATCGTGGATGTCAGCTAGGACGTTTTCGGCGAGATTCTTTCCCAAGCATTTGCCGAGCTAGATCGCGCGGGCTTGTCACCGAAAAGGATATTGAGCACAACCGCGAAAAGCCGCCCGCATTTCTTTTTTCCTACCAGAAAACGCCTGAAGGCTCAACCGCCGTGCGAGAGCCGCCTGAATCTTGCAGCGGGCCTTCGGGGTCATGATGAAAGAATGCGATCTTCAAATCGCATCAAGGGGAAGCGGCAAAGATTGTGGCGCCTATCTTTTCGAGGATTGAAGCGGATCAGCGGGAGCGCATCCCGGTCAATCAAGCCAACGCTTGTTTCATCAAAGAAACCCAATAGACGGAGAAACCGCTCATCGAACTGGTCTTTTGTTTTTTCATTCTTCTCGCTGATCTCCGGAATGAGTTCCACGAGCACCTTGCCAGCTTCGCGACCAAGGATGCGTAAGCAAACTAGATAGCTTTAGCTATAGCCTTGATTTCGTTTCCTTTCTACTAGCTGTAAAACCAGCATTGTATCTAATGTGTAGACAGAGGCGGATTTGTGATTGAAGCCTGAGATGAAGCTATGCTCCTCGATATAATAGCTTCCAAACGAAGGTGATGATCTTTAACGTAGTCTGCCAAAGAACGAGTCGATGCGTCTGACCAAACCTCTTCTACCGATTCGACTGCAAATCGCCCCAACGGAGAATCCTCATCGCATTTAATGTAGCGAGATTGAGAAGCTGGAATATCACGTGGATAAAATGAGAAGTTGACGGTTTTATCGATTTGATGATGCTGATGTCGCGGTAATGAATCAGCAATACGTACTTGAACATATCGCTTAAGAGGGTTGTTCAGAGACTTCTCTTCGTTAAGCCATCGATGAAGATTTAAAATATTTTGTGCAATAAAGCGTGCAATATCAGCGTTTCTCTCGCGTTCCCGCTGAATAGTCGCATTTGATTGTGGATCCAGCAAAAGTATCTCTATTCGGAATGCTTCGCCTTCTTTAAAGCGATGGGTAGCGTTACGGATGAAACTCGCAAAAAGCTCTTCTTCTAAAAACAGATTAGAGTATGTCGAATAAATGCGGACAAGTCGTTTCGTTGTTTTGATTCCCTCGCAGAAAGCATCTAGATCGAAAGCTGAATAGACCTTGGGAGAGCGATGGATATAAGCAACACGCGCCCATTCGATAATTCCGAAAAATACCAACGCAGATACTAAACTAATCGCGACATCTCTATAAAAAGCAGATTCCTCTTTAACGGATGGCCAATTGAAAGAAAGCAGCAATACTGACGGTATTACGAGTATTCCCACAATAAGGGCTGGGAGGAAAGCACGACTGCACCATCTTCTTGTAGCAGCCCACAAGTCAGCGGCAGATTCCAATAAACGGTTTATGTAATCCGGTCCGTCTTTTTTTGATGACGGAATGTCTTTTGTTCCGGTTCTTTCAACAAGTAATAGGTGTGAATCTTCCACCGCTTCAACTTTATACATTCCTCTGGCAGAAAGTTTTGCCCACGATCCTTGAGGAAACTCTTGATCGTCATCATATCGCAGATGTCCTTTCAACAAGAATTTATCCATTCGCTTAGTATGGCCATGTTCCTCCAATATTTTTCCTTTTGGCAATCTGACGAGCCTTAGAATTAAGTCGCCACTAGTAATATTTATGCGATCAAGTCTTTTATTCTTTGGCCTAAAACTAAGATCTAGTCCGTCTGAAGTAAGCACTTTGTGGGAGTAAGCTTTTTGTTGCATGTTGCGATGGAATCTTGGTGACGCCCAAAAGACAAGGATTTGGTTACCAAGAATCCAGTGATTGTTGCCCTGCCGAGCCACGGAGGAGCACAGTTCGTCACTCTGGAAAGTGCGAAATACTACACAAAAACTAGGAAACGAGCAAAAATAGCTTTAAAAGACGACCAATGCAGGATAATTGAAGATTATCGTGCATTC
>CAXTSM010000029.1:9464-41492 GCA_964247025.1 uncultured Chthoniobacterales bacterium | reverse complement strand
GGCGGCAGGATCAAAGTCAACGAAATAAAGCTCACGTCGGCCACCGCGAGCCAGATGGTCTCGCCCACGTCGGCTCGCGTGAGATGGCGGCAGTTGAGCCCCTCGCGGGCGACGACGCGCGGGTCGCGGCGAATTTTCCAATGCATCTGGTTGCGGCCGACATCCAGGGCATGCACCCGGGCGGCGCCGCGCTGGAGCAGGCAATCGGTGAAGCCGCCGGTCGAGGCGCCGATGTCGAGGCAGGCGCGGCCGGCGGGATCGAGACCGAACGCCGCGAGCGCCGCTTCGAGCTTGAGGCCGCCGCGGCTCACGTATTTCTCGGGTTCGAGGACGTGGAGCGCGGCGTCGAGCGGCACCCGATCGCCGGGCTTGCCGGCGCGCCGGCCGTCGACCTCCACGATGCCCGCCATCAGGGCGCGCTGGGCTTTTTCGCGCGATTCGAAAAATCCCCGCGTGACGAGCAGCGTATCGAGGCGGGTTTTTTCGGGATGGCCGGACATCCGGCGCGGCTAGTCGCCGAAGGTGATCCCGACCGAGCGCGCGGTCCGCACCATCTGGCCGTCGGGCTCCACGCGGCGGAGACGGTGCACGGCGTGCGCGATGGGCACGCCGGTCGTCTCGGCGTGCTGCAGGCTCACCATCATGCCGAACCGGCCGTCCTTGATGAGCTCCACGGCCTGCACGCCGAAGCGGGTGCCGAGGATGCGGTCGAGCGCCGTCGGCGCGCCGCCGCGCTGGAGGTGCCCGAGCACGCAGACGCGGGTGTCCTTGTCCGTGCGGTCGCCGATGACCTGGCCGACGAGTTCGCCGATGCCGCCGAGCCGGTATTCGCCGGACGCGGTCTTGAGGCGGGCCTGCTGGCCGTCCTTCGCGCTCGCGCCTTCGGCGACCACGATCATCGTGCTTTTGCAGCCCTCCTGGTCGCGCGCGAGCACGCTCTCCACGATCCGGTCGAAGTCGAACGGGATCTCGGGGATCAAAATGATGTCCGCCCCGCCCGCGAGGCCGCCGTAAAGGGCGATCCAGCCCGCGTGGCGGCCCATGACCTCGAGCACCATCACGCGCTTGTGGCTGGTCGCGGTCGTGTGCAGCCGGTCCAACGCGTCGCCGACGCAGGCCAGCGCGGAGTCGAAGCCGAACGTCATGGAGGTGGCCTCGAGATCGTTGTCGATGGTCTTCGGCACGCCGATCATGTTGAAGCCCGATTCGGACATTTGCAGCGCGGTCGTGAGCGAGCCGTCGCCGCCGATGGCGATGATGGCCTCGAGACCGAGGTCCTGATAGGTCCGCCGTGCCTTTTCGATGATCTCGTCGGGGATCGCCGCCTTTTCGCCCGCGCGGATCTTGGCCACGAAATGGCCGCGGTTCGTGGTGCCGATCATGGTCCCGCCGAGGTGCATGATGCCGGCCGTCGTCCGGCGATCGAGGATCATGTAATCGCCGCCCTCGGGCAAGAGGCCCTCGAAGCCGTCGCGAAATCCGACGACCTCCCAATCCAGCGCGTCGGCCGCGCGGACCACGCCGCGCAGCACCGCATTCAGCCCGGGGCAGTCGCCGCCGCTCGTCAATATTCCAATTCGCTTCTTTGCCATCTTAAAAAATCCTGCGTCCGAATATCGCCCGGCTCAGAGCGAGTCCTTTTTCTTCGTCTTGCGTCCCGCGGCGGCCCAGGCGTCGTAGAGCCGCCAGCCCTCGCGCATGAAGGCGAGGCCCTCGCCGGCGCGGTCGCGGCTGCCGAGCAGCACGACGATGATTCGGCGCGGGGTGATGAACACCTTCTCGCCCTCGCGGTAGGATTCCGGCGTGCGGTCGGCGGAGAGAATGATGCAGTCGCCGGCCTTCGCGGTGCGGCCGGTCTTCACGCCGTCGATGCCTTCCTGCTCCAGCAGCGGGTTCGTGTTTTTGAGCCAGAGGCTGAGCGGCTGGCCCGCGCGGAAGAGGTGGATCTCGCGGGTCGTCTGCGCGACGTAGAAGGGGAAGCCGGACTTCGAATACGCGTACTGCACGAGCCGGGCCTGGTCGGCGGCGGTCGAAAAAGGCAGCGCGCCGCCACCGTTGTCGAGGCCGCTGGGATTGAGATACCGCGTGCGCTTCAGGGCGAGATTGCGGGCGAGCGCGTTCATGTGCGCGACGAAATTTCCCGTGGGGTCGAGCGCCTCGGGATTCGGCAGGCGGCGGCCGATGTGAAAGGCGAGGGTCTGCGCGGCCGCGTTGTCCGAGGCCATCAGCGCGGAATAAAGGAGGTCGCGCAGCGAGATCAGGTCCTCGGGCTGGAGGCCGGTAGAATTCACCCCGCCGATCTGCACCGCGGCGGCGGGCACGGTGACGAGCTCGCCGAGGTCGGCGTTCGTGAGTTTCGCCCAATCGAGCACCACCAGCGCGGTGGCGATCTTCGTGAGGCTCGCGATTTGACGTTTCTCGTCCGGGTCCCTCGCGCCGAGGATGTGGCCGCTCTGGTTGTCGACGACCACGTAGCTCTCGACGGCGCGGACGGCGTTCACGGCGATGAAAAGGGCAATCGCCACAAACAAAAAGCGAGGCAACGAATGCGGGCGACGGGTCATAAGGGTCCGGGTGAAAATAGGTGGAGCGCCTGATTTGGCAATGCGGAATGCGCGCGCCCTCATCGCAGCTTCCGCTCGGGAAAGTCCGCCTCGCGCTCGAGCCGCTGCACGCGGCGCTGCCGCTGGAGCACCCGCGCCGAGGGATGGACCGGGCTCCATTCCTTCGGGTTCGGCATCACCGCCGCCAGCAGCGACATCTGGGATCGCGTGAGCCGGCCGGGCGGCACGTGAAACCAGGTCTCCGCCGCCGCCTTCACGCCGTAGATGCCTTCGCCGAACTCGATCACGTTCACGTAGAGCTCGAGGATGCGCCGCTTCGACAGCAACCGCTCCATCACCAGCGTGTAGTAGGTCTCGAGTCCCTTCCGCACCCACGAGCGCCCCTGCCACAGGAAAAGCGAACGCGCGCATTGCTGCGTGATCGTCGATCCCCCGCGGGGCTGGCGGCCGGATTTTTTCGACTCCTTCATCGCCTCGTCGATCTCGCCGAAATCGATCCCGCCATGCTCGAAAAACCGCTGGTCCTCGGACGCCCAAAGATACCGCACCATCGGCGCCGGCACCTCGGCCAGCGGCATCCACGCGTAATGCAGGCCGCGCGCGCGCGCCGTCTCGTCGTGGTCGAACAGCCGAAAGCGCACCATCTCCGGCGTGATCGGCGGATTGATCGACCGCACGCAGCCGACCTGGATCACCGGCAGGGCGAGCAGCGCGACGATCGCGAGGGCCGTCCACCGTCGCCACCGGCGGCGGCGGGGCTTCGCTAATGAATCTCGACCGGGCATTTGGGCATCGCGGCGAGAAACGCCCGGCCGTAGGGCTTCGAGACGACGCGGCTGTCGAGGATCACGACGATCCCGCGGTCCGTCTTCGCGCGAATGAGCCGCCCCGCGCCCTGGCGCAATTTCAAGATCGCCTCGGGCAATGAATATTGGCGGAACGGATCGCCGCCCGCCGCCTCGATCGCCTCGAGCTTCGCCTCGATGAGCGGGTGGTCCGGCATCGCGAAGGGCAGCCGCGTGATGATCACGTTCGACAGCGCCTCGCCCGGAACGTCCACGCCGCTCCAGAAGCTGTCCGTCCCGAAGAGCACCGCCCGCCCGGAGTCCTGGAACGCCATCACGAGCTTCGTGCGCGACATGCCCTCGCCCTGCACGAGCAGCGGCCAGCCGCGGCGCTCGCACTTCGCGCGCATCCGCTCCGCCATCCGCTGCATCACGGCGTAGCTCGTGAAAAGCACGAACGCCCGCCCGTCGGTCTCGACCAGGAAATGCAGCACCCACTTCCCGAGCGCGTCCTCGTAGCCCGCGTCGCGCGGATCCGGCATCCGGCGCACGACGTGCAGCGTCATCTGCCGCTCGTAGTCGAACGGGCTTCCGATCTGCCGCGCCGGCACGTCCTCCGCCCCCACCCGCTCGCGAAAATACCGCAGGTCCTCCCCGCCGACCGCCAGCGTCGCGCTCGTGAGCACCGAGCATGCGCCGTCGCGGAACAGCAGCCGCCGCAGGCAGCCCGCGAGATCGATCGGCGCGGCGTGCAGGTTGTGCAGCGACTCGCGCCGCCCGCTTTGCTCGACCCAGTAGACGTGCCCGCGATCCGCCTGCTCGAGGAAACTGGCCAGGCCCGCCCGGCTCTCGCGCAGCCGCCGCGCGAGGTCGAGCAGCTCGGATTTCGTGATCTCGTCCTCGCACTTCGACGCCGCGAGGCCCACCCGCTCGAGCAGTCGCGTGAGCCCCGCGCTGAGCTCCGAGGCGTCCGCCAGGCCGGCCTCGCGCACGCGGAACTCCCGCCCCTTGCCGAACCGGCACGCCCGGCCCACCGCGTCGAAAAACTCATCCGCCGCCGGCAGCAGCTCGTCGACCATCCGCAGGCCCTCCGCGTGCCGGAGCACGGTGAACAGGCCCTTGCGCGTGCGCGGATTGTAGAGCCGCTGCAGCGACTGGCGCAGGCCGTATTGCGAGACCGAAAAGCCGATGTGCCGCGAGGCCACGCCCTCGATCGTGTGCGCTTCGTCGAAGATCACGAAGTCGCGCGGAAAGATGAACCCGCCGTCCGCGCGGCCGGTCAGTTCCTCCTCCGAGCCGAGCAGCGTGAAGAAAAGCGTGTGGTTCACCACGACGACGTGCGCGTTCGCCAGCCGCCGCCGCGCCGCCTGGTAGAAACACCGCGATTCGCCCCCGCACGTCCGCTGCGAGCACACCGAGCGCTCGCTGCAAACCTGCGCCCACACCTCCGCGTCGGGTTGCTCCGAAAAATCGCTCAGCGATCCGTCCTTCGTGTGCCGGCTCCACTCGTCGATGCGCTCGAGTTCCTTGCGCTGCGTCGTGGTGAAAAGCCCGTCCGCCTGCCGCAACGCCCGGCCGAGCCGCGTGCCGCAGCAGTAATTCTGCCGTCCCTTGAGCAGCGCCGCCTCAAACTCCACCGGCAGCAGCGCCTGCAGGGCCGGGATGTCCTTGAAGATGAGCTGCTCCTGCAAATTGATCGTCTGCGTGGAGATCACCGCCTTCCGGCGGCTTCGCACCGCGTGCAGGATCGAGGGGATCACGTAGGCGAACGACTTGCCGACCCCCGTGCCCGCCTCGACGACGAGATGCCCGCCGCCCTCCAGCGTCCGCGCCACCGCGCACGCCATCTCCTGCTGCTCGGGGCGCCATTCGAATCCCGGCCGCTTCGACAGCAGCCCGGTCGCGGAAAAAATCTCCGCCACCTCGCGCTCGAGCGCGCCGGGCCGCACGCCCTCCGGGGAGGCCCCGACGCCTTCGACCAGCGAGATCACGACCGCCGCGCCGCCACGCTTTGGGGTTGAACGCCGCCGCGAAGGCGCGAAGATGTCGCGCTCGCAGCGCCGCCGCTCCGGTCCGCCGATTCCATGACCATCCTCGATCGATACGTCCTCACAAAATTCCTGGTTCCGTTTCTCTACTGTCTTTTCGGGTTCATCGCAATTTGGCTCGTCTTCGACTTGATGGACAACGTCGGCGACTTCATCGAGGGGCACGCGTCCGCGACCTTCATCCTTCGATTCTATCTCTCCCAGCTCCCGCAGGTCATGACCTTGATTCTGCCCATGTGCATGCTGCTTTCGCTCCTTTATTCGCTCACGCAGATGTCGCGCGCGAACGAAGTCATCTCGATGCTCACGGCCGGCCGCAGCGTGGTGCGCGTGCTGGTCCCGCTCTTCGTCGTCGGCCTCGCGCTCGTCGGCATCATTTCCTTCCTGAGCTACGAGGGCGCGCCGCACGCCGCCGGCACCCGGAAGGCGATGCTCAAGGAGCTCAACAGCGGGAAAAAACCCGAGCGCCTCGCCATCGTCGGACACATGTTTCGCAACCGCGCCGACTACCGCACCTGGTACATGCGCCGCATCTACCCGAAGCTTCAGTCGATCAATGACCTCCAGGTCATCCAGCAGGACCGGCAGGGCGTGATTCGCCGCCAATGGTACGCCCATTACGCCACCTACGACCTCGAACGGAAGGTCTGGACGTTCGCGGACATGAAGGTCATCGACCTCGACGCCAAGGGCGAGGTGACGAAGATCGATTCCCGCAAAACCTACGAGATCGGCGACTGGAGCGAGACGCCGTGGCGCATCGCCAGCTCGGTCATGAATCCCGACTACCTCTCCGTGCCCGAGCTTCACGACTACCTCGCGAACAACGCCGACTTCCCCCCCGCCCGGCTGGCCCCGTTCCGCACGCAACTCGAAAATCGCTGGGCGCTCCCCTGGATCGCCCTCACCGTCGTCTTCATCGCCGCCCCGCTCGGCATCGTCTACTCGCGGCGCGGCATCCTCGGCGGCGTCGCGCTTGCGATCGCGCTGTTTTTCCTTCAATTCACGATGGGCAGCCTCTTCGTCGCCCTCGGCAAGGGCGGCCGGCTCTCGCCCGTCATGGCCGCGTGGCTGCCCTACGCGTTCTTCATGATGGTCGGCTTCGCCCTGCTCTGGCTGCGCTCGACGAACCGCGAAATCCGCATCCCGAAGCTCCTCGGCTAGCATGCAGAACGACTGGGAAATCAAAAGCCGCTCGCCCGCCTGCCACGCCACCGGACGCGACTTCGCCGCGGGCGAATTCTTCTACGCCCTGCTTTTTCGCGACGCCGCCGGCTTTCGCCGCGAGGACCTCTCCGAGGAGGCCTGGCGCAACCGCAACGACAACGTCCGCCCCTTCTCCTTCTGGCGGGCGAAATACGAGCCGCCCCTTCCCCCGCCGCCCGAGCCGCTCAAAAAAAACGACGCCGAGAGCCTGCTGCGCGCGCTCATCGAGGCCAACGACCCGCGCTACCGCAACGCCATCTACATCCTCGCCCTCATGCTCGAGCGCAAGCGCGCCCTGCGCGTCGTCGAGTCGCCCGACGCCGACACGCTCGTCTACGAGCACCCCGCCAGCGGCGAGACCTTCATCCTGCGCCATCCCCATCTGTCCCTCGACCAAATTCCCGCCGTGCAGCAGGAGGTCGCCGGATTGCTCGACGAATCCCTCGGCGCCCGCGCGCCGCAACCCGGGCCATAGCCCATGAGCGAGGCGCTCGCCGGGCCCTTCCCCCTCTTCCTCGCGCCGATGGCCGGCGTGACGAACACGATCTTCCGCCGCCTCTGCCGCGAACGCGGCGCCGACGTGCTCACCTCGGAGTTCGTCTCGGCCGACGGCATCCTGCACCGGAACAGCCGCACGCGGGAATACCTTGAGTTCCAGCCCGACGAACGGCCGGTCGGCGTGCAGCTTTTCGGCGCGGACCCCGATCATCTCGCCGACGCCGCCCGGCGGGTCGTCGACTGGGTCGATCCGGACTTCATCGACCTGAACTTCGGCTGCCCGGTCAACAAGGTCGTCTGCAAACAAGGCGGCTCCGCGTTGTTGAAGGATTGCCCGCTGCTCGAGCGGGTCGCGGCGGCGGTCGTCCGGGCCGTCGCGCCGCGGCCCGTCACCGCGAAGATCCGCATCGGCTGGAGCGCGGCGAGCATCAACGCGACCACCACCGCCCGCATCCTCGAGGGTGCCGGCATCGCGCGCGTTGCCGTGCACGGCCGCACCAAGGAGCAGGGTTACTCGGGCCTCGCGGACTGGGACGTCATTGCCGCCGTGGCCGCGGCCGTGCGCATTCCCGTGATCGGCAACGGCGACATCGCCAGCGCCGACGACGCCGGGAAACGCCGTCGCGAGACCGGGGTCGCCGGGCTCATGATCGGGCGCGCCGCCATGACGAACCCGTGGATTTTTGGCGAGATCAAGGCCGCGTTCACCGCCTCCGACGGCGCGGAACCCTACCGCCACCCGACCTTGGCGGACCGCTGGGCCTTGATCGCCGAGCATTGCCGGCTCGAGGCGGGGCGCCGGGGCGAGGAGCGCCGCGCCCTCCACGGAATGCGGTCCCGATTGATGGCCTATAGCCGCGGCATGCCGTCGGGCCGTCACCTGCGGGAGAAATTCGCCCGGATCGAATCGATCGCCGCGGTCGAGGATCTCGCCGCCGCGCACCTCGCGGAAGTGGCGGCGCAGCCGGGTTAATTCCGGCTGCTTTTCGGCATCGACTCGAGCACCGGCGCGAGGAGCTTGCGCTCGTCGTTGGTGAGGGTCTGTGAGTTTAGCGCGGTGCGGGCGGCGGTCGCATCGCTCTGCGCGAGGCCGGAGAACGCCGACAGCACGGCCTCCTGCCGCACCTGGGGATCCTTGATCGTCACCGCGCGATCCCAGGCGGATTGCGGCTCGTCCGTGCTCAACGCGTCCACGACCGCTCCGGAGGCCGCGTCCCGCTCCCGGCCCGCCGGCAGTTGATCCACCCATTGCTCGACCGCCTCGGCATCGCCGCCGTTGAGCCACCCGTTGACGGCGCCGACCACGGCATGCTCGCGCAGCGCGGGGTCGGAGATCTGCCGGGCTCGCGCCGCGGCGTCAGCCGAGGAATCGGTCGCCCATTGCTCGAAGAGCCCCTCGGCGGCGGCGTAGTTCGTCGCGTGTTTCGCCTGGAGATAGTCGAACGCCGCCTTGGGGTCCTGCTTCGCCCAGCCGGAGAGCGCGCCGCTCACCGCCTCGTCCCGGGCCGCACCGGCCGGGATGGCCTCGGACCATTGCACGGCCTGGTTCGGATTTTTCTCCGCGAGCGATTCCGCGATCGAGCCGCCGATGTTTTCGAGCAGCTCGGGGTTGTTGATCTGCCGGAGCTGCTGCGCGGCGCCGACCGGATCGGACTCCGACATCGACCACATGACCTCCTCGACGGCGGAGGATTTTTCATCGGGATCCGACAGGCTCTGCGCCCAGGCGAGCGCCTTTGCGGGATCGATCTTGCCGAGCTCG
This sequence comes from uncultured Chthoniobacterales bacterium, assembly GCA_964247025.1. Taxonomy (GTDB): domain Bacteria; phylum Verrucomicrobiota; class Verrucomicrobiia; order Chthoniobacterales; family JAATET01; genus JAATET01. Next base: position 32,629 of record CAXTSM010000029.1, on the reverse strand, counting down.
GACCCGATGTTCGCCATCGCGTCCGCGCGGGAGGTGTCGGACTTGATGCCCGAGGCCACGGCCACGGCCTGCTCGAGCGAAGTTTTCGAGAGCTGTCCGGCGATCGTCGCCATCGCGGATTCCTGCGCCTCGCCGAGGAGCCACTTCTTGGCCCAGCCGAGCGCGGCCGGCGCATCCTGCTGCGCGTAATAATCGGTCATCCATTGCACGGTCTCCTCGAGGTCGGTGGACGATGCGGCGCTCTCGCCGAGCTGCGGCACGGCCTTCACGAACGCCGGCACGAGGATCGGCCACACGCTCTTGCCCTCGTCGTCGCCGCTCTCGACCTGGTCGAGGTATTGGAGGTAGGTCTCCCGGTCGGCGTTCAGCCACGTCACGAGCAGCGACTCGACCACGCGAGCGCGCAGGTCGGGATCGGTCACGCGCAGCGCTCCGTCCATCAGCGCCGGGTAACTGTCCAGCTTCGCGCGGGCGATCTCCGTCTTCCAGCCTTCGAAGGTGGTCGGCAGGTTCATCAGCGGGGCCGGCGAACCCTTCGCGCCGGTCGCATTGGTCGTCGGGTTCGTCGGCGCGATGACCGACGGTTTTTTTGCAACCGCGTCGGACCCCATCGACGGCGCCGGGGGGTTGCCGCCGCCAAAGAACAGCACCGCCCCGAGCACGATGCCGGCGAGCCCGCCGACGCCCACGATTAAAAACCACGCGGGAAGACCCGCTTTGTCCGATGCCGATTTCGTCATATATTATTTGGGGAGGAAAACCATAGCCCCGGCCGGACGAAGTCTCAAGCCGCCACCGGCGATTTCAAGTCCTCGAGCACGGCCGCGATGTCCTCCACGCCGACGAGCGGCGAAAGAAACGCGCTCCCGAGGCGGTCGAGCAACACGAAGCGCACCCGGCCCGATTCGAATTTCTTGTCGCGCAAAATCGCCCGCAGAATCACGTCGCTCGACAGCCCCGGCGGCACGCGCGTCGGCAGCTTGAAGGCCTCGAGCGCCGCCCGCACCCGCGCGGCGTCCGCTTCCGGCAGGGACGCCTTCCGCACGGAAAGCAGAAGCGCCGCCTGCAGCCCGATGCTCACCGCCTCGCCGTGCAGCAGGCCGCCGTAGCCCGCCGCCTGCTCGATGCCGTGGCCGATCGTATGGCCGAAGTTCAGCAGCGCGCGCTCGCCCGTGATCTCGCGTTCGTCGGCCGCGACGATGCGGGCCTTGATCGCGACGTTTCGCGCGACGAGACCGGACAGCCCTTCGCGCCGCTCGGGATCGAGCCGGTCGAGCATGGCGGGATCGCGGATCGCCGCGTGCTTGATGATCTCGCCGAAGCCCTCGTTGAACTCCCGCTCGGGCAGCGTGATCAGAGTGGTCGGATCAGCCAGCACGAGCACGGGGTGATGAAAGGCGCCGAGCAGATTCTTCCCCCCGGGCGCGTTCACGCCGGTCTTGCCCCCGACCGAGCTGTCGACCTGCGCCACCACGGTGGTGGGAATCTGCACGTAGGGAATCCCCCGATAATAGATCGCCGCCACGAATCCGGCCAGATCCCCCACCACGCCGCCGCCGAGCGCCACGAGCAGGGAGCCCCGATCGAGGCCGGCTTCGATCATCCGGTCGGCAATCCGGGAGACGAGGTCCAGGCGCTTCGAGGCTTCGCCCGCCTCCACCACGATGAGCGTCGGCTCGAATCCCGCCGCGCGCAGCGAGCCGAGCACCGCCTCGCCGTAGATCGGCGCCACGTTCGCATCGGTCACCACCGCCACCCGGACACCGGAAAAAAATGGCCGGATTTTTTCCCCGGCGTGCGCCAGCAGGCCATCGCCGATCCACACGCTGTAAGCCGCGCCGCCGGCGAGCGGCACGTCCACGGTTAACAGACCCGACTCGATCATCCCGCCACCATCCCGACGCGATGCGGCAAAGTCCATTCCATCTTCCGCTTCGTGGCGGCTTTCGTGCATACTTTTCGCCCATGTCGTTCGATCTCCTGATTACGGGCATCATCGCGGTGTTTCACGCGGCCGGCGCGTTTTGCGCGCTGCAGGCCATCCTCATTTCCCGCACGCCCCAGGCCGCGATCGGCTGGAGCCTCGGCCTCGTGCTCTGCCCGTACGTCGCGATCCCGCTTTTCGCCGTCTTCGGTGGCTCGACCTTCCGCGGCTACAAACTCGCCGGATTCACCGACGATCCCGCGCTGATCGAGGTGCTGACGAAAGCCCGCGCCGCGCTCGAGCCGCACCAGTCCGACCTCACCGAGAAATACCACGACTCCGCCCATCTCGCCGAGCGGCTCACGCACCTGCCCGTCACGACGGGCAACGAAGCCGAGTTGCTGATCGACGGGGCCGCCACCTTCGAGGGGATCGGCCGCGCGATCGACGGGGCCGAGAAATACCTCATCGTCCAATTCTTCATCGTTCACGACGACGAGCTCGGGCGCGACCTCCAGCGCCGGCTGCTCGCCGCGCGCCGCCGCGGGGTGAGCGTCCTCATGCTCATCGACCAGGTCGGCTCCCGAAGATTGCCGGGCGCCTACCGCCGCACGCTCATCGAGGCGGGCGTGAACCTGCGGGTCTTCGTGACGAACCACGAACGCGGCAAGCGCTTCCGGCTCAACTTCCGCAATCACCGCAAGCTCGTGGTCGCGGACGGCCGGGTCGCCCTGCTGGGCGGCCAGAACGTCGGCGACGAATACATGGGGCGCGATCCGAAGTTCGGCCCCTGGCGCGACACGTTCGTCCGGCTGGAAGGTCCCATCGTCATCGCCCTGCAGGTTCCCTTCGTCGAGGACTGGTATTACACCACCCGCGAGGTGCCGCCCCTCCGCTGGGACGTCGCGTCCACGCCGGGCCGTATGTCCGCGTCGATCGTGCCGGGTTCGCCGGTCACGTTCTGGAACGCCTGCCCGGCGTCGTTTTTCGAGGTCATCCGCTCGGCGCGGAAACGCCTCTGGCTGGTCAGCCCGTATTTCGTGCCCGACCCCGCGCTGCGCGCCGCCATCGCCCACGCCTCCCTGCGCGGCGTCGACGTCCGCCTGCTCCTTCCGCAAAATCCCGACCACATTCTCCCGTGGCTGTCGTCCTTCACCTTCTATCCGGCGATGCGTGAAGCGGGCGTGAAAATCTACCGCTACCAGCCGGGCTTCATGCACCAGAAGGTCCTCCTCGCCGACGACGACCTTTCCATCGTGGGATCGATCAATCTCGACTACCGCTCCTTCATCCTGAACTTCGAGCTCTCCGTCGCCATCGCCAGCCGCGCCTTCGCTCACCGCGTGGAAAAAATGCTCGAAGTCGACTTCGCGAACGCCCGGCTCGACGATCTCGACGTGATGGAAACGCGCGGATTCCTGTTTCGGCTCAAATGCCGGGCCGCGCTGCTGCTCAGCCCCACGCAGTGAGCGCCGAGACCATCCTGGCCGGGTTCATCTTCGGCGCCGTCGGCGGGGCCGCTGGGGGCTACGGAAAGAAGCAAGGCGGATGGCGTCCGATGCTCGTCGGCGGGCCGCTGATGGTTTATCCGTATATCGTGAGCGGCGCCGCGTTGACCTTTTCGATCGGCGCCGCGCTCACCGCGTTGCTCTTCATCGGGCGCGAACGATCGAATCCCTGGGACCATGCGCTTCCAGCGGGTGGCCCCGAATTCCACCGATCGGAAACACAAACCGCCGAGGACGCGGCGTGCGCCGAGAAGGAAAACGAACGATCCCTCTTCCGCATCTCGGCGGTTCTCCTTCCTCCATCCGTGCCCTCCGCGTCATCCGTGGTCCCTCACTCGTCGTCCGTGTCGCTGGCGCCTTTTTTGTAGGTGAGACCGCGGAGCTTGCCCTCGATGAACGCGTCGATCTCGCCATCCATCACGCCCTGCACGTCGCTCGTCTGCACGCCGGTGCGAAGGTCCTTCACCATCTGGTAGGGCTGAAAAACGTAGGAGCGGATCTGGCTCCCCCAGGCCACGTCGCCCTTCTCGCCGTACTGCCGCTCGGCCTCGGCCTTCTTCTTGTCCGCCTCGAGCTGGTAAAGCTTCGCCTTGAGCATCCGCATCGCCAGCTCGCGATTGCGGCCCTGGCTGCGCTCGGCCTGGCACGCGCACACGAGCCCGGTGGGCAAATGCGTGATGCGCACCGCGGTCTCGACTTTATTGACGTTCTGGCCGCCCTTGCCGCCCGCGCGATACGTGTCGGTCTTCAGGTCCGTCTCGTTGATCTCGATCTCGACGTCGTCGATCTCGGGCGTCACGTCGACGCTCGCGAACGAAGTGTGCCGGCGCTTGTTCGAATCGAAGGGCGAGATGCGGACCAGCCGGTGCACGCCGCGCTCGCAATTCAAATACCCGTAGGCGCTTTCGCCGCTCACGCGAAGCGTCGCGCTCTTGATGCCGGCCTCGTCGCCGACCTGGACATCCACCACCTCCGAGGCCACGCCGTTGCGCTCCATCCAGCGCTGATACATGCGCAGCAGCATGTCCGCCCAATCGCAGGACTCCGTGCCGCCGGCGCCGGCGTGGATGGTGAGAAAGGCGGGATTGTTGTCGAACTCGCCGCTGAGGAATTGCTTGAGCTCGAACTTCGCGAGGTCGGCGGTCACGCTCTCGAACTCCTTCGCGACTTCCGCCGTGGCGCCGGCGTCGTTTTCCTCCAGCGCCATCTCGCGCAGCACCCCGAGGTCGGCCACGCGGCTTTCCAGCGCCTTGAACGGGCCGAGCTTTCCCCGCAGAGACGAGACCTGCTCGACGTCGCGCTGGGCGTTTTCCTTGTTGCTCCAGAAAGCGGGATCCGCCATCCGGGCCTCGATCTCCTCGAGGCGGGCGTTCAGGGCGGGCAGGTCAAAGAAACCTCCGTAACTCGCCGATGCGCGTGGTGAGTCCGGAGAGGTCGAGCGTTTGGAGATCCATAAATTAAAATAGCGGCCGCTTCGGGCTAATGCGAACGCGCGGGCCGGGCCGGCGGAACGACGGACGCGGGAGCAACGGGAGCGGGGGCGGGCGTGCCGTCGAGTCGGTAGATGGTTTCGCCCTCCTTCATCACGCCGAGAAGGTCGCGGGCGCGCATCTCGACGTAGCCGGGGTCTTCGTTCAGCCACCTTTCCTCGCGTTGCTGCTGGAGCAGCAGGAGCTGCTGCTCGGCGAGGTCCTTCTGGAGGCCGGCGAGGGTCGCGCGCATCTCGGAGATGCGCCGCATTTCCGGCACGAAGGCCAGCGCGATGACGACGATCAGGCCGACGCCGATCAGGCAGATGAGGAGCCGGTTGACCGCGCGCCAGAAATCCGTCTCGCGCCGTTGTCGGATCTGGGCCCTGGCGTGCGCGGTCCTCATCGGCGGGTCAGCGCATCTTGCCGCCGTAGATGGCGTTGGCGCCGAGTTCCTCCTCGATGCGGAGGAGCTGGTTGTATTTGGCGACGCGATCGGTGCGGCAGAGCGAACCGGTCTTGATCTGGCCGGCGTTCGTGGCGACGGCGATGTCGGAAATGGTCGTGTCCTCGGTCTCGCCGGAGCGGTGGCTGATGACGGCGGTGTAGCGGTTTTCCTTCGCGAGCTCGATGGCGTCGAACGTCTCGGTGAGCGAGCCGATCTGGTTCACCTTCACGAGGATGGAGTTCGCCGTGCCGGTGTCGATGCCCTTGCGAAGGAACTCCACGTTCGTGACGAAAAGGTCGTCGCCGACGAGCTGCACCTTGTCGCCGAGGGCGTCGGTGAGTTTTTTCCAGCCGTCCCAATCGTTTTCGGCGCAACCGTCCTCGATGGAGACGATCGGGTATTTATTGCAGAGGTCGACGTAGTAGGAAACGAGCTCGTCGGCGGAGCGCTTCGAGCCGTCGGATTTCTTGAAGACGTATTTCTTCGCGGCGGCGTCGTAGAATTCCGACGAGGCGCAATCGAGCGCGATGAAGATTTCCTGCCCGAACTTGTAGCCAGCGGCCTTCACGGCCTTCGCGATGGAATCGAGCGCGTCCTCGGCGCCGGCGAGCACCGGGGCGAAGCCGCCTTCGTCGCCGATGGCGGTGGAGAGGCCGCGGGCCTTGAGCACGGACTTGAGCGAATGAAAAATCTCCGTGCCCGCGCGGAGGGCTTCCGAGAAGGAAGGCAGGCCCTTGGGGATGATCATGAATTCCTGGAAGTCGATCGGCGCGTCGGAGTGCGCGCCGCCGTTGAGGATGTTCATCATCGGGACGGGCAGCACCTTCGCGTTCGGGCCGCCGAGGTATTTGTAGAGCGGCTGCCCCAGCTGGACGGCGGCGGCCTTCGCGGTGGCCATCGAGACGCCGAGGATGGCGTTCGCGCCGAGCTTTTTCTTCGTCGTCGTGCCGTCGAGGGCGAGCATCGCCCGGTCGACGGAGATCTGGTCGAGCGCGTCCATGCCGACAACTTCGGGCGCGATGAGCTGATGGACGTTGGCGACGGCCTTGCTCACGCCCTTGCCGAGGTAGCGGGTCTTGACGCCGTCGCGCAACTCCACCGCCTCGTGCTCGCCGGTGCTGGCTCCGCTGGGAACCGCCGCGCGGCCGAGGGCGCCGCCGAGAAGCTCGACGTCGACTTCGACGGTGGGATTACCGCGGGAGTCGAGGATTTCGCGGGCGCGGACGGAGATGATCGTGGTGTCGGACATGAAGGATTTTTTCGAGAAGGTAAGGGTGGGGAGCGGGGACGGGCGGAAGTTTCCGGCCGGCCTACGCCCCGACCGCAGCTTGCGGGGAGGACCGGAGCAATTCAAGGTTTTTGAAGGCTTCGACGCTCTCGACGCGCAGGGTGAGCTCGCCTTTCTCGGTCGGCACCTGCACGGAATCGCCGGCCGCCTTGCCCATCAGGGCCTGGCCGATGCCGGCCTGGTAGGACACGATGTTTTTGTCGGGCGCGCCGTCCCACGCGCCGAGGATGTGGTATTCCTGCCGCTCGTCGGTGGCGGGATTCACCAGCACGACGGAGGTGCCGATGGCGATCTTCGAGGGATCGACGTCCTCGAAATTCGTGCCGCGGGAAAGCTCGAGCTCGCGCTCCATGTCGGACTTGCGGCGCAACAGCACGCGCTGCTGCTCCTTCGCGCTCTTGAACTCGAAATTCTCGCGCAAGTCGCCGTAGTCGCGGGCGATGCTGATGTCGCGCGTGTTTTGCGGAATCTGGCGATTGATGAGGTCCTCGTATTCCTCGCGCCGGCGGTCGAGGCTGGCCCAGGAGACGACGAGGCTTGCGGAGCGGGATTCCTCCTCCTCGCCGGTGATCATGGTCTGCACGTCGGGATGCAGCTTGATGATGCGGGCGAGAAGGGAGCGCTTGTTCAGATCGTCGAAGACCGTGGTGAGCTTCAGCTTGCGGACGGCGTCGCGCACGGTGACGGGATCGGCCGTGGCGAGCAGGTCGGCGATGAGCGTCTTGTCGTCCATCACGAGGTCGTGCAGCTTCGTGCCGCGCGTGATGTCGCTGAGCAGGATGTCGTCCTCGAGCGCGGCGATGATGGCGCTGAAAAGTCTCACGTCGAAGACGTTCTCGTAACCCGCGCCGCGCTCCTTGCAGAGCCAGAGCAAGACCTCGGGCGAGATGCTGCGCTCGCGAAGCCACTTGTCGATCGCGGCGGCGAAGGCGGCGCGGTCGTTCCGGGCCTCGAAGAGGCGGGCGATCTCCTGCGCGAGGCGGGGCGTGGCCTTGAGCGCAAGCGCGAGCGCGCGGTCCTGCCAGCGGTCCGAAAACGCGGCGGGAAAATGGGCGAGCACGCGGCGGTGCTTCGACGCGGGCAGCGCGGCAAAAAGCTCGGGCAGCCGGCTCTGCTCGCCGCGAAGAAGATCGGTGACGGTGAAGGAGCCGGCGCCGGGCTCGAGCGCCTCGACGCGCTCGCAGATCTCGTCGCGGGCGAGGAGCATCTCGACGGCGGCGACGGAATTGAGCTTCTGGCCTTTTTTCGCGACGTCCTCGACCTTGGTGGTGAGCGTCTTGAGCTCCGCGACCTCCTTCGCGAGATCGTCGAGCACCTTGAGCACGGACTCGAGGGCCTGCACCTGGTCTTTCGGGTGGCGCGCGGCGTGGAAGGTCTGGAACAGCTTCGCGCCCGGCTTCACCGGCTCGTCGTGCAGCTCGATCGGCTCGCCCTTCTTGGCCGGCACGTGGACGAGCGGGTCGGACTTGAGCTTCTTTTTCGCGGCGTCGAAGAACTTCTTGAACGCGGCGGCGTCCATCGCGTGCGGCACGAAGACGGCGGTGATCTGGTCGACGGTCGCGCGGCCGCCGTGGTCGCGGAGCACGTCGCGCACGAGGCCGGCGGGATCTTCGCCGGCGCGGCCGCGCACGGCGTCGCGGTCGGTGGCGGCCTGGCCGCGCACGGAGCCGGCGGGAATCGCGGTCAGCGTCTGCGCCGCGTATTCCAGCTGCATCGGATGGTTTTTCTTCGAGCCGAAATCGATGAGGATCTGGCCGGTGAGGAGATTCCATTCGGCGACCCGTCCGAAGCCCCAGCTCTTGTGCTGGCAGTAGGCGCCGGGTTCGAGATGCTCCAGCTTCGCCGCGACCTCAGGTGTGATTTTTCCGGCTTCTACGACTTTCTGGAGTTCCTCGTTCATGAAAAGACCATCCAACCTAAAAGGAGGCGGGCGGCTGGCGAGGAAAATTCGCCGCCGCCCGTCGGAGTGGTCTGGAAGGGAAGCCGTTTACGCCTCGTGGGCGTGGCGCAAATAGCGCAGCGCCTCGCGCAGGCGCTCGGTCGCGTCGTCGAGCTCGCGCTTGAGCGCGCGGCGATGCTCGCGGGACAATTCATGCCGGCGCTCGGCCGCTTCGCGCCATTGGACGAGAGCCTGTTCCCAGCTGGCGAGGGCGTCGTGCATGCGCTGCTGGGCGGAATGGATGAGTCCCTGGATGGATTCGCAGACCGGGGTGCCTCGCTTCTCGAGTTTCGCCGTGAGGCGGCGCTGCTGCTCGACGATCTGCGCCTTGAGGATCTTCTCCTCGTCGACGGTGCGAAGGTTGCTCACGAGGCCGAGTTTGTGGAGCGTCCAGATCGCCCATTTCGTGGGGTCGAACTGCCAGGGCTTCACGCCGTTGCGGTAGTCGTATTGAAACTCGTGGTGATAGTTGTGATAACCCTCGCCGAACGTGAAGATGGCCATGAGGAAGCTGTCGCGGGCGCTGACCTTGCTCGAGTAGGGCCGGTCGCCGATCCAGTGGCAAAGCGAGTTGATGCAGAAAGTCATGTGGTGCACGAAGACGAGGCGCAGCACGCCGGACAACAGGAACGCGCCGAGCGCCGCGGTGGCGCCGCCGTAGAGAAAACCGATCAGCGCAGGCACGCCGAAGCTCATGAGGAACGCCAGCGGGACGTAGTGGCGGTGCTGCCACATGGCGAGTTTGTCCTTCTGGAGATCGCGCACCCAGGTCAGCGGCGTGTCGGGGCCGGTGCGGAAAAACAGCCAGCCGATGTGGGCGTGAAACAGGCCCTTGGAGATGTCGTAGGGATCCTCCTCGTGATCGACGTGCTTGTGGTGCCGGCGATGGTCGGCGGACCAGGCGACGGCCGACCCCTCGAAGGCGGCGGCGCCGAAAAGCAGCGTGAAAAGTTTCACCGTCCAATTCGCCTTGAAGGTGAGATGCGAGAAATAGCGATGGTAGCCGAGCGTGATGCTCATGCCGGTGCCAAAAAAGAAAAACGTGAAAAGCACGACCTGAAAAAGATCGAGGCCGTGGCTCCAAAGATAGAGGGGGGAGGCGATCACGGCGGTGAAAAACGTCGTGGTCAGAAAAAGGAAGTTTGCCCAGCGGACGTGGTCCCAGAGTTTGCGCATAGAGTAGAAGTTGGCGGTTGGCCGTTGAGTTGGAGCCCGGACCCGCGCGGGACGAATCCCGGGAGCCGAGGGCGCGCTACCGTGGGCCGCTTTGGGAGGATTGTCAATCGAGGAGGCGGGACGCGGGCCGGCGAAAGAATAAAGAGGTTGCCAATCGCAAAGGATCGGCGATGTTTCACGGCTCGACGGTTTGGGTCCGGGTGCCGCGTTTCGCGCGGCGGGGCGGCGGGGCGAATGCGCCCCGCAGCCTGCGAAATGGTTTCGACCGGCCCACGGCTTCCCGGAAAAATTTCCGCGCGTCCGTTCCGTCGAATCCCATCATGGCTCAAGAACAAGCAATCGAAGTCGAAGGCAAGATCACATCCGTGCTCGCGGGCACGATGTTTCACGTCGAACTCGCGAACAAGCACACCGTCCTGGCCCACATCTCGGGCAAGATGCGCAAGCGCTTCATCCGGCTCACCAACGGCGACCGCGTGAAGATGGAGATGTCCCCCTACGACTTGTCGAAGGCGCGGATCGTCTACCGGCTCGGATGATGAGTGGCATGGGCATCCTGCCCGTGACCAAGCGGAACATCGTCGGCCGGATGCCGACGCCACGTTAAGACAGCCGCCGCAGCAGCTTGTCGTGGATTCCGTCGAATCCGCCGTTGCTGAAGACGACGACGATGTCGCCCCCGCGCGCGAGGGGGACCAGTTTCGCGACGATGCTGTCCGCGGTCGGCTCGTAGAAAGCCGGTTTGCCCGCGGCGGCGATTTCCGCCACGACGCGCTCGGGGTCCAGGCGATCCGCCTCGGGAATCTGCTCGAGCCGCGCGATCTGGGCGATGAAAACGCCGTCGGCCTCCGCGAAGGCCTCGGGCAGCGCCCGTTGGAAAACCGCGCGCCGCGTGGTGTTGGAGCGCGGCTCGAAGATCGCCCAGAGCCGGGCCCCGACGTAGCGGCGCCGCAGGCCGGCCAGCGTCTCGCGAATGGCCGTGGGATGATGCCCGAAATCGTCGATCACCGTGACCCCGCGCGCCACGCCGCGCACTTCCTGCCGGCGCTTGATCCCCGCGAACGTCCGCAGCGCCTCGCGGATTTTTTCGAGCGGCACGCCGTAAAAACGCGCGGCGCTCGCGGCCATCGCGGCGTTGCGGATGTTGAAATCCCCGAGCAGCGGAATCTCGAACCGCTCGCCGAAAAGCTCGAAGCTCGTGTGCGCGCCGCCGTGCTCGACGTGGCGGATGCGGTTCGCCGCGTTCGGGGAAAAACCCACCTCGACGATCGGCGCGGGGCACGCGCCCGCGAGGTCGAGGCAGTTCGGATCGTCGGCGTTGAGCAGCACCATGCCTTCGCTCGGCACGATGTTCAGCAGGCGGCGGAAGCTCGTCTTGATCGCGTCGAGGTCGGCGAAGATGTCGGCATGGTCGAACTCGAGGTTGTTCACGATCACGAGCTCGGGCAGGTAATGCACGAACTTCGAGCGCTTGTCGAAAAAGGCGGTGTCGTATTCGTCGCCCTCGATCACGAAATGCCTGGAATCCCGCAGATTGCAGCCGGTGCCGAGGTTCGCCGGGATGCCGCCGATGAGCCACCCGGGCGCGAGGCCGGCGTGCTCGAGGATCCAGGCCAGCAGCGAGGTCGTCGTGGTTTTCCCGTGCGTGCCGGTCACGACGAGATTGTGGCGCCCGCGCAGGAAAAACTGCTTCAGCGTCTCGGGCAGCGAGAGGTAGTACAGCTTCCGGTTGAGCACGGCCTCGACCGCGGGTTTGCCGCGCGTCATGGCGTTGCCGACGATCACCAGGTCCGTGTCGACGGGGATGTCCCCGGGCGCGAATCCCCTCGTGATCGCGATGCCCTTTTCCTCGAGGAACGTGGACATGGGCGGGTAGACATTGTCGTCCTGCCCGGTGACGACGAACCCGCGTTCGCGCATGCCCGCGGCGACCGCGCCCATGGCCGTGCCGCAGATGCCGAGAAAATGAACGTGTTTCACGAAGATCGAACTCAGCAGGATTTTACAGGATTGATTGGATCGACAGGATGGGAATACCGGAAATTCCTTCCCGGAAATCCTCTGAATCCTGCAATCCCGTTGGGTTCGATCAATAGACGTCCTTGCGGTAGCGCTTCGCCTTCTTCAGCGCGTCGATGTATTCGATCGCCTGCTCGGGCGTCCGGCCGCCGGCTTTTTCCACGACCTGGTGCAGGGCCGCGTCGACGTCCTTCGCCATGCGCGAGGCGTCGCCGCAGATGAGAAAAACCGCGCCGCCTTCGAACCACTCGTAAATTTCCGCCGCCCGCTCGAGGATGCGGTGCTGCACGTAGATCTTGTAGTCCTGGTCGCGCGAGAACGCCGTGTCCAGGCGCGAGAGCACGCCGTCGGCCTGGTATTTCTCGAACTCGTCGCGGTAGAAAAAATCCGTCTCGGATCGCTGCTCGCCGAAGAACAGCCAGTTCTTGCCCGTCGCGCCGGTCGCCGCGCGCTCCTGGATCATCGCGCGAAACGGCGCGATGCCCGTGCCGGGGCCGACCATGATCATGTTCGTCGCGGGATCCTCGGGCACCCGGAAATGCTTCGCCGTGTGGTAAAAAACCGGGATCGCGCCCTCGGCCCCCGCGCGCTCGGCCAGGAAGGAGGAGGCCACGCCGGCGCGGGCGCGGTTGAAGGCCTGGTAACGCACGACGGCGACGGTGAGGTGCACGTTCTCGCCGACGACGCTCCGCGACGAGGCGATCGAATACAGCCGCGGCTGCAGCTTGCGAAGGTAACCGGCGAACTCCTCCGGCGCGAACCGGGCCGCGGTGAATTCCAGGAGCGGGTCGAGCACGTCCCGGCCCCAGATGTATCCGTCGAGGCTGGTCTTGAAGCTGGGATCGAGCAGGTCCCGAAGGAATTGCGCGGACTCGTCCTTCTCCGCGATCGCGCCGAGCAATTTTTTATCGGGCGACGTGATGACGAAGCTTTCGGACAGCGCCTGCCGGATCGGCATGGGGACCTTGTCGGCGTTCGGCACGACCTCCTCGCCGCTGAATCCGAGCGTCTCGAGGATCTTTTCCACGAGGCCGGGATCGTTCTTCGGAAACACCCCCAGCGAGTCGCCGACCACGTAGTCGAGACCGGACCCGGCGAGCGAGATTTCGAAGTGCCGCGTGTCCTTTTCCGAGCCGCCGAGCGTGAGCGGCCGGTTCACCGTCATGGTGGCGGGAAAGGGATTTTTGCGCGAATAGAGACCGTCGGTGGACATGTTGCGCCCGAGTTAATGGCAAGCGTCCGCGCGAGGCAAGCGGTCTCGTTTTTCCGCCTATTTCGAGCCGCCCAGCAGCCGGCGGACGAGGTGCTCGCTCGTGAGCGCGCCGATCGCGCGGCCCTCGTCGCCCACCACCACGGCCAGCGGCAGGCGCGCGGCCCGCAGCTTGATGAGCGCCTCCATCGCCCGCTCGCCGCCGGCCACGGTGACCACCCGGCGCATGGAGGATTGCACCCGCCCCGCCCGCACGTCGTCGAGCAGCAGGTCGATCACGCGGACCAGGCCGCTCACGCTCTCGTCGCTTTCCACCACGAGGAACCGGCTCGCGCCCGTCGCCGAGGCCTGCCGCCGGAGGTCGCCGATCGCGAGGTCCGGCGCCACGCGCGGCACGCGATCGAGCGGCAGCATCAGGTCCGAGGCGCGCAGGGAACGGAAGTCGACGATGTGCTCGATGAAGGCCCGCTCGGTCGTTTTTTTCCGGCCGTCCGAGCCGTCGTTTCCAAGGGTGCGCTTCAACTCCTCGATCGAGACGATGCGTCCGCTCACGGTCTCGCGGTTGGCCTGAAAAAACGGCTTCACCAGGAACGACACCACGTTGACCAGGGGCGCGAGCGCCAGGTCCACCGCCTGGAGGATGCGCGCGAAGATGACCAGCGTGCGATAGGGAAAGCGCCGGAAGATCGCCTTGGGCAGGAACTCGATGCCGAACGCGAAGATCGGCAGCGCGACGGCGAAGGCGGCGATCGCGCCGAGCGAGCCCAGGCGTCGCGTGAACTCCATGTAAAGCACCGTGACGGCGACGACGTTCGAGGCGCTCGTGACGAGCACGACGGTGATCATGAGGCGCTCGATCCGCGTGAGCATGCGGTCGAGATTTTGCGCGGCCTCCTCGCCCCGCCGGGCGTAGTGGCGCAGCCGCACGCGATTCACGGAAAGCACGCCCGACTCGATGCCCGCGAAGGTGAACGAGACCACGAGGCACGCGAGGAAGCCCAGCCAGATCATCGTCCGCCCCCCTCAGCGCCGGCTCCGTCGACCGGCTCGAGCAGGACTTCCCGCACGCGGTTCCGCGTCGCCCGGCGCACCGTGATGCGCCAGCCGTCGTGCTCGAACGACTCACCGGGCCGCGGCAGCGAGCCGAAATGGCCGACGACCAGGCCGCCGATGGTCTCGAGATCGCGGCCGTCCCCCCGCAGGCCGATGCGTTCTTCGAGATCGTCGAGCCGCGCGCTCCCGGCCACGAGCAGGCGGCCCCCGCCGATGCGCTCGATATACAACTCGCCGCGGGTGTCCGCGCCCTCTTCGCCGAGCAATTCCTCGACCAGGTCGGACAACGTCACGAGGCCCTCGATGCCGCCGTATTCGTCGAGCAGGATCGCGAGATGCTGGCGGTGGCCGAGAAACGCCCGCAGCAGGTCGAGCGCCTTCGTGGTCTCCGGCACGAACGAAGGCGGCTGCAGGCGCTCGGTGTAGTGCGAGCCGCTCGGATGCAGCAGGAAATCCCTCACGTCGAGCAGGCCGAGGATGTCGTCGGGCGTCTCGCCGCGCACGGGAACGAACCGATAACGCTTGCGCCGCACGCGCGCGGCGGCCTCGCCGTTGGTCAGGTCGTCCGGCAGCGTGAACGCGTCCACGCGCGGGGTCATGCAATGCCGCGCCGTCTCGCCGCGCAGCTTCATCACCTCGCGCAGAAGGCGGCTCTCCGTCTCCTCGAAGGTTCCCTCCTCCCGCCCGATCTGCACGAGCGTCTCGAGCTCCTCGTCGGTCAATTTGGTGAGCGGCGCGACCTTCCGGGGGATGACGCGGCGCACGATGGCCTCGCTCCATCCGCGCAGGAAGGCGGTGACGGGCTCGAGCACGGGAAGCAGCCGGCGGACGAGCGGCAGGCCGAGACGCGTCGTGCGCACCGGGGCGGCCAGCGCGCCGAGCTTGGGCAGCAGGTCGCAGATCACCACGATCACGCCGAAGCCCAGCAGGAGCACGCCCCATTCGGAGAGGCTGTCGTGAAAGCCGAGCGCGTCCACGAGCAGAAGCAGCAGGATGAGCAGCGGCAGGTTCGCCAGCATGCTCGCGAGCGCCAGGGTGTCGGCCACCCGGTCGGGCTGCTTCATCAGCGCCTCGAGCAGGTCGGCCCGCCGGCCGTCCCGCGCGCGCAGCTTGCGGCGGCGTTCCTCGCTCATCGAGAAGATCGCCGTCTCCACCGCGGAGAGCGCCGCCGAGGCCAGCGCCAGCGCCGTGGCCAGGGCGAACCATCCCGCCAGCCAGGCGCTCATGGCCGGACCGGGACGGACGGCCGCCGGCCGCGCGAGGGTTGGAGAGGAAAAGGCTTCTGCAAACCGCCGTAGATACCACATCCTCGATCCATCGGAGCATGAAAAAATTCGACCGCATGGAGGCCTTCGTCGACTCGCTGCCCGGCGACGCGCCCGCGGGCCTGCATCCCTGCTACGCGGGCTATTTCACCTGCTTCAACCGCGGCGAATACTACGAGGCCCACGACGTGCTCGAGCACCTCTGGCTGCAATGCGAGGACGCGAACGAGCCCTTCTACAAGGGCCTCATCCAACTCGCGGGCGGCTTCGTCCATCTCCGCAAGCACTTCGATCACCCGACCCACGCGAAGCACGGCCGCCGCCTCGCACCGGCTTCGCGCTTGTTCGATCTGGCGGCGAAAAACCTGGCGCCCTTCGCGCCCCGGCACCTTCGACTCGACGTCGAGGCCGCGCTCGCCCTCGCCCGCGGCACCGCCGAAAAGCTCCGCGCCACCGCCTTCGCGGAAAACCCCTGGAACCCCGCGCACGCCCCGATGCTGAATCCCGACCCTTGAACAAAGAGCTCCTCGTCCCACTTCGCTCCTTCGCCCTTTCCCCGGGCTCACGCCCCGACGGAGCGGGGCGGCTACAACCTGCCCGCCTGCCCCTCCAATCAAGGGGCGCGGACGTCCCCCCGCGCCACCAAATCGTTCGCGCGCGGGACGCCGGCGCTCCCTGCTTCCCGAAGCCTTTTCGCCTCGCCCCCACTTCGCTCCCTCCCCCTTTCCCTGGGCTCACGCCCCGACGGAGCGGGGCGGCTACAACCTGCCCGCGTCGGCCGGCGACTTCAGCATCAACACCGGCACGCTCACCTGATGCCGCACCTTGTCCGCCGTGCTGCCGTGGATGATGTCGCCGAGGAGCCCGTGGCCGTGCGTGGCCATCGCCACGAGATCGACCTCGTGGCTTTGCACGAACTTCACGATCTCGGCCGAGGGCTCGCCCATCGCCAGCACGTGATCCACCGTAAATCCCTCTTCGCGCAACTCTTCCGCGCGCCTCGCGAGGTAGGCGCGATCGGCTTTGACCTCCTCGCTCTCCGCGAGATTGAGCTGCTGAAAATTCCGCGCCGCGAACCCGTCCGCCACGTGCATGAGCAAAAGGCGGGCGCCGGTCATTTTCGCCAGCGGCTTGATGTGATCGAGGATCGCGCGGTCGGCGGGACCGTTTTCAACGGGAATGAGGATCGTGTGATACATGGGTGTCCCTTATTGAAGGGGGATTCCAGCGAAACCGTAAAAGGCCCGGCGGACGGGCTCCGGCGCGAAGATGTCGAAGAGCAGCTTCAGGTTCAAGGTGATGATGATGAACGCGGTCGTCCCGCCGAGGATCTTGATCCAGAGCGGGTTCACGAACTCGCCCATCTTTGACTTCGCGCCGGTGAAGCGCAGCAGCGGCCACACCGCGAAGCCGAGCTGCATGCTCAGCACGACCTGGCTCGCCACGAGCAGCTCGGTGGTCTTGCTCTCGCCGTAATATCCGATGACGCAGACCGCGGGCACGATCGCGATGCCGCGCGTGATCAAGCGCCGCAGCCAGGGCGTGAGGCGGAAATTCAAGAAACCCTCCATCACGATCTGGCCCGCCAGCGTGCCGGTGAGCGTCGCGTTCTGCCCCGAAGCCAGCAGGGCGAGCGCGAAGAGCGTGCTCGCGATGCCGACGCCCAGCGACGGGCTCAGCAGGTAATAGGCATCCTGGATGGACGCCACGTCCTGGTGGCTCGTGCCATGAAACGTCGCCGCCGCGAGGATCAGGATCGCTCCGTTGATGAAGAGCGCGAACATGAGCGCGGCAGAGGAATCGATCGTCGCGAACTTGATCGCCTCGCGCCGCCCCTCGGATGTCCGCTCGAAATTGCGCGTCTGCACGATGGACGAGTGGAGGTAAAGATTATGCGGCATCACCGTCGCGCCGAGGATGCCGATGCCCACGTAGAGCATGTTCTGGTTTTTCAGGATCTCCGCGCTCGGCACGAAGCCCAGCATCACGCCCGTGAGGCTGGGCCGGGCGAAAAAAAGCTCCGCCGCGAAGCAGCCGCCCACCGTGGCGATGAGCACCACGACGAGCGCCTCGACGTAGCGAAAGCCCTTGTTCTGAAGATACAACACGGCCAGCACGTCCGCGCAGGTGATGAGGCAGCCCCAGACGAGCGGGATGCCGAAGAGCAGTTGCAGCGCGATGGCCGAGCCGACCACCTCCGCGAGGTCGCAGGCCGCGATGGCCAGCTCGCACAGCCCCCAGAGGAACCAGACCACCGGCCTCGGGTAATGATCGCGGCACGCCTGCGCGAGATCCCGCCCGGTCGCCACGCCCAGCTTCACGCACAGGTGCTGGAGCAGGATCGCCATCAGGTTCGAGATCAGGATGACGGCCAGCAGCGTGTAGCCGAATTGCGCCCCGCCCGCGAGATCCGTCGCCCAGTTGCCGGGGTCCATGTAACCGACCGCGACCAGGAATCCCGGCCCGGCGAACGCCAGCATCTTCCGCCAGAACGGCGCCTGGCCCGGCACCATGATGCTGCGGTGCACCTCCGGCAGGCTCACGTTCGCCGCATCCCGCCGCCACGAATTTTCCCGCGCCTCCGACTCCGCCAAGTTCCGCTCCCCGCCATGTTGCATGGGCGCATTCGACCGTCCGAGATAGATATGTCAAACTTTTTTTGTCTCTTCTCCCGCTGTTTGATTCATCAGACGACTTGCGCCCGGCGCGCGGCGGGGGATAATGCCGGGCTGCCATGCGACTGGACGAACTTCTCAACCGCACCCCGCGCACGCTCTCGTTCGAGTTTTTCCCGCCCCGCAACGAGCGCGGCTGGCACACGCTCGAGGACACGATCGAGCAGCTCATCCCGCACGGGCCGGACTTCGTCTCGGTCACCTACGGGGCGGGCGGCGGCACGCGCGAGAAGACCCGCGAGGTCATCGAGCACATTTCCCGCGGCACCGCCGTTCCCGCCATGGCCCACCTCACCTGCGTGAACGCGACGAAGGCCGAACTGCGCGGCCTCTTCGACGAATACGCGGCGCACGGCATCGAGAACCTCCTCGCCTTGCGCGGCGATCCGCCGAAGGGCCAGCCGCGCTTCGCGCCCACCGACGGGGGCTGCGCCCATGCGTCCGACCTGATCGATCTCATTCGCGAGGACGGCCGTTTCGCCGTGCTCTGCGCGGCCTTCCCCGAGAAGCACCCCGACGCGGTGTCGCGAGACGCGGACTGGCGGAACCTCCGCCGAAAGTTCGAAGGGGGCGCCTGCGCGGCGATCACGCAATGCTTCTTCGATCCGCGCCTCTACGTCGAGCTCCGCGACCATCTCGCCGCCGCGCTGGGCCGGACGCCGCGCATCCTGCCGGGCATCCTGCCGATCACCGACTGGCCCGCGCTCGTGCGGTTCTGCGCCGTCTGCGGCGCGTCGATCCCCGATTCGCTTCGGGACCTGCTCGAGCCCGTGGCCGCCGACCGCGTGGAAACCCGCAAGCGCGGCATCGCCTTCACCATTGATTTTTGTCGAAAACTTCTCGAGGCCGATGCTCCGGGCATCCATCTCTACGCCCTGAACCGCAGCACCGCCGCGGCGGAAATCGTCACCGCCTTGCGCGAAAGCGGACATCTCTGTTGATCCTTCACCATTGCCGCGACAGCCCGCCCCCTGCTAAAGACCTCCCGTGACCGCGCCCGCGAAGCCCCTCACCGTCAGCGCGGAGGACTACCTCGAGCGGATCCACGAGCTCATCGAGACGAAGGGATACGCCCGCGTCTCCGACATTGCCGCGCTGCTCGCGCTCACGCGGCCGACCGTCTCCATCATGGTGCAGCGCTTGAGTCGTGACGGCTACATCGCCTACGAAAAATACCGCGGCCTCACCTTGACCACGCGCGGCTCGGAGGTCGCCCGCCGCATTCGCACGCGGCACGTCTTGCTGACCGAGTTCCTGGGCCTCCTCGACCTCGATCGTGCTGTAGTGCAGAGGGATACCGAAGGCATCGAGCACCACATCAGCCCGGAAACCCTGGAGAAGCTGGAGCGCCTCGTGGAGCACTGGAAGCGCCACCCCGCCCGGCTCCGCGCCGCGCTGGCGGGCGAGCCATCCCCGCGCCCCCGCAAACGCCCTTCGGCCTAACGGCCGAAGCTCACGAGGGACACCGCCGAGCCGAGATCGGTCTCGAGCGCACGCGCCGTGCTTCTCTGCTTCGAGACGTAGCTCCCCGACGCGACGAGCCCCGCGATGATGACGCTGAACAACAACATCGTGAGCACCGGATGCGTTCCCTTGACACTATGAATTGGTTCTTTGTTTTCCATAACGTTCCTAATGTTTCTTTTCGAGAAACCCTTGCATGGGCTTGTAGCTGCCGCCGTGCCAAGTTTCCCGATGCGGATACGCCGGCCTTCCAAAAATGGTGCGGTGATTATTTGACAAAATTCTCCGATGGCCCGACGAGAGCGCAATGCAGCGAGCTTTCCGTCCGGCCCTGAGCGCCTGCGCGGTCGCCCTCGTCGCGGCTCACCTGCTCGCCATCGCGATGGCCTGGAGCCCTTCGCTGCACCACCGGCTGCACCATGGCGCGGACGGATCCCACCATGCCTGCGCGGTCGTCACCGTGCTCGCCGGGCAGCTCGATCAACCCGACCCGCCCGTCTTTTTCGCCGCACCCGCGGAACCCGCCGCCCCGCTCGCCGACTCGTTCTTTCCCGGCGCCGCCCTTTCCGCCTCGCGCCATGATTCGCCCGGGCGCGCGCCGCCCGCCGCGTAGCATTTTCCTCGCTTCCTTTCACCCGGCCCGGCGCGGCCGCCCTTCATTCATCCTCGCGGGTCCGCCCCGGACCGCGACACCATTCATCATCCATGACTCCGCTCATCCTGCTCGTCGGCTTCCTCGGCGCGGGCAAGACCACCTATCTCCGCCATCTCCTGCCCGAGCTTCGCGCCCGCGGCATCGACCCCCACGTCATCATCAACGACTACCAGAACGCCCGCGTCGACGCGGAGCTGCTCCGGGAACTCACCGACTCCATCGTCCCGATCAGCGGCAGTTGCGTCTGCTGCGGCTCGCGCGAGGAACTGCTCGGCGCGCTCGAGAAATTCGACCACGCGCCGCATCGCGTCGTCGTCATCGAGACCAACGGCACGACGGACGCCGGGGAGCTCGTCGAGCTCCTGGCGCTCGATCCCGCCGTCGCGCGCTTCACCCAGCCCGTCCAGCTCTCCGTCATCGACGGCCAGCGCTGGCAAAAGCGTTTCTGGAACAACGCGCTCGAGCTCGAGCAGACCCGCACCGCGGGGTTCCTTTTCGTCTCGCGCTGGCCCGACCTCGACGCCGCGCGGCGGGCGAAGGTCGACGCCTCGCTCGCCCATCACGACCTCCTCGCACCCCGCCTCGATCCCGCGGCATTCGCGCGCGAGATCGAGGCCGTGGTCGCCGCGGTCAGCCATGTGACCACCCGCGATGCCGTCGCGCATCCCGGCTGCGATTGCGGACCAGACCACGACGGGGAGCACGGGACTTCGCCCGATCACGGCCATCACCACGACGACGAGGAAACTCATTCGCCCGCGGCCCATCATTTCGCCTCCCTGCAGGTCGACCTGCCCGCCACCGTCCCGCGCCGCGCGTTGGCGGCCTTTCTCGACGGCCTGCCGCGCGAGGTGATCCGCGTGAAAGGCCTCGCGCGCCTCGCGGAATCGCCGGAGGAATTCCACGTCTTCCAGCGCGTCGAGGACGGCCCGACGCAATGGCTGCCGATCGGGAAAACGCCGCGACTGAGCCAACCCGTGGCCGTGCTGATCGGTCCCGCCATCGATCCCGGCCCGATCCATGACCGCGCGGCGGCGCTCTTCGGGGGCGCGCCGGTTTCGTAGGGAATGAACGGCTCGTTCCACTTCAGCTTTCCCGATTTCAGCTACGCGTTTTTGAGCATCCTGCTCGAAGGCATCCCGTTCCTTTTGCTCGGCACGATCATCGCGGGAGTGATCGACCAATTCCTGCCCGCCCGGCTGATGACCCGCCTGCTGCCGCGCAATCCCTACGCCGGCGCCCTCGTCAGCGGGTTGCTCGGCATCATCTTTCCCATGTGCGAATGCGGGGTCGTCCCGATCATCCGCCGTCTCATGGCGAAGGGCCTGCCGCCCGCGAACGCCGTCACCTACATGCTCTCCGCCCCGATCGTGAACCCCATCGTCGCGATCAGCACCTACGCCGCCTTCCGCGGCCAGGCGCCGCTCGACGTCACGCTGCTGCGGCTCGGCATCGGCTACGCCATCGCCGTCGTCGTCGGCCTGGCGGTGCACAATCTTCCGCTGCGCCACGTCCTGCGCGCGAACGTCCTCGCCGACATCGCCCAGCCGCAGGGCCTCTCGGACCGCGGCGCGTCGGGCGCCCTCGTCCCCCGGCTCTGGGGCGCCCTCACCGTCTGCGTCGGCGACTTCCTGGGCATGACCATTTACTTCGTGCTCGGCGCGGCCGCGGCGGCGCTCTTCAACACCGCGGTCAACCAGGACTTCATCCTGCCGCTCGCCATGAACGACTGGCTCGCCACCGGGTCGCTGATGACCCTCGCCGCCACGCTGTGCCTCTGCAGCACGACGGACGCCTTCATCGCGGCGACGTTCTCGATGTTTCCCACCGTTTCGAAACTTGCGTTCCTCGTCTTCGGGCCGATGGTCGATCTCAAGCTGATCTTCATCTATGCCTCGGTGTTCCGGAAACGCTTCGTGCTCGGCCTCGTCGTCGGCCTGTTCGCTCTGGTCCTCCTCGTCTGCCTGCGGCTGAGCGTTCTCGCCCTATGACCTCCCTCCTCCATCGCCTGCTCACCGCCGGCGTGCTCGCCGTCTGGGGATCCGTGCTCTGCGTCATCTGCTTCACGGGCCGGATCACCGCGTATCTGCACCCGACGTTCCAGCCCTTCGCGCTCGTCGCCGGATGCGTGCTCGCGCTCCTGGCCTTTCTCGTGCTCCTCGCGCCGGAAGCTCGCTCCTCCCATGGTTCCGCCCCCCGCTCGTCGGTGCGCGGCGTGCTCACCGCGCTCATCCTCGTCGGCCCGCTGCTCATGGCCTTCACGAGTTCCCCCGACAGCTTCGGCGCCGGCGCCGTCGCGAACCGCACCTACGTGCAGGACATCGCCCAACTGCCCTCCGCGTCCCCGCCCACGCCGGTCGAGCCCGCGCTGCCCGACGCCGACTCCGCCGCTCCGTCCACCGCGGCGACGGACCCCGCCGCGGCCGATCCCCAGGAATTCCCCAAAAACAAGCGCGGCGAAATCCAGGCCCAGGTCGTCGATTTTCTCTACGCCGCCCAGCTCCCCGAAATGCGCGCCGAGCTCGAGAACAAGCCCGTCGAAGTGATCGGCCAGCTCATGCCCGCCAAGAACAACAACGCGAAGGGCGACCGTTACGACGTCCTCCGCATGTTCATGACCTGCTGCGCCGCCGACGCCCAGCCGGTCGCCGTCCCGGTCAGCCCAAGGGCGAAATCCGACCTTCGCGAGATGACGTGGGTGCGGGTCACCGGCAAGGCGGCGTTCCCCGTCGTCGGCGGCCGGCGCACCCCGATGATCGAGGACGGCGTGATCGAAAGAACCGACCCGCCCGAAGACACCTACCTCTATTAGCGCGGCCAGACCGACCTCGATCCACCGGCGCCGCCTCGATGAAAGTCCTTGTCGCCGCCCCGCTCCGTCGGGGCGTTTATGTGGGTCGAGACCCAACCAGCCGCACCCCCGCGAAAGAGCGCCCCAGCCAGCGGCAGCCCGGCGTCCCGGCAACAGCGAAAACCCGCCAAGCGGCCATTCGCCATTCGACGTCACCGCGACTCGCGTCCTTGTCGCCGCCCCGCTCCGTCGGGGCGTTTATGTGGGTCGAGACCCAACCA
>CAXTSM010000029.1:0-9364 GCA_964247025.1 uncultured Chthoniobacterales bacterium | reverse complement strand
GCCGCACCCCCGCGAAAGAGCGCCCCAGCCAACGGCAGCCCGGCGTCCCGGCAACCGCGAAAACCCGCGATGCGGCCATTCTCCATTCGACGTCACCGCAACTCGCATCCTTGTAGCCGCCCCGCTCCGTCGGGGCGTTTATGTGGGTCGAGACCCGACCAGCCGCACGCCCGCGAAAGAGCGCCCCGCCAGCGGCGGCACCGCGCCCTGGCGACAGGGGAAACCCGCGATGCGGCTCTTCGCCATTCGACGTCACCGCGGCTCGCGTCCTTGTAGCCGCCCCGCTCCGTCGGGGCGTTTATGTGGGTCGAGACCCGACCAGCCGCACCCCCCGCGAAAGAGCGCCCCGCCAGCGGCGGCACCGCGCCCTGGCGACAGAGAGACCCGCGATGCGGCTCTTCGCCTTTCAATGTCCACGGCGGCTCGCGTCCCCGCAGCCGCCCCGCTCCGCCGAGCGTCCCCGCGCGCCTTCGAGCACCCGTCCCCCCGGCGACGGCCGCGGCCCATGACCGCCGAAGAAGGAAACCCCTTGAATCCGTCGGCGAGCGGCGATAAATTCCGCGTTCGCCTCGGGGAGTTAGCTCAGTTGGTAGAGCGCGTCGTTCGCAATGACGAGGTCAGGGGTTCGATCCCCCTACTCTCCAGTTTTTTTGCGCCTTTCCGGCGCGATTGGAACACTTCCCGCTTGCCCAAGTCTTTGGCGTAAAGGAGCCGCTCCTGGCCGCTCGATCTTCCCTTCCTTTGCACCCTTTTCCATGACCCTCCGCTGCATTTCCGGCCTCATTCTCCTGGCGGCGGCGACCGCGAACGCCTCGAACACCTGGCTCGCGTCGTCCGGCGCGTGGTCGACTGCGACGAACTGGTCGTCGGGCATTCCCACCCCGG
The DNA here is from genome assembly GCA_964247025.1 of uncultured Chthoniobacterales bacterium. Classification (GTDB taxonomy): domain Bacteria; phylum Verrucomicrobiota; class Verrucomicrobiia; order Chthoniobacterales; family JAATET01; genus JAATET01. Next base: position 8,479 of record CAXTSM010000029.1, on the reverse strand, counting down.
GCACCACGGTCGAGTTCCGAAACGGCGGCTCGGCCTGGATCCGCCCCGGCGCCTCGATCTCCATCGGCCCGCTGGCGGTGGGATTTGGCGGCCTGAGCATCGTCGGAAGCTCCCTGAGCACATCGTCCACGACCTTGGGCGACATCCCGGGCTCGAACGGCCAGATTACCCTTGCGAAAGGAACCGGCGCGTCTCAATGGACGGTCGGAGGAAGCCTCATCGTCGGCGCCCTCGGCCACGGCGGCATCAACGTCCAAAGCGCCACCCTCATCACTCCGAGCGGCGTCACCCTCGGGCAATCATCCGGCTCGTCCGGCATCGTCACGTTGACCGGCTCGGGCTCGGCCCCCGCCGTTTGGAACTTCCCGGTCTCCGCCCCGCTCGTGGTCGGCGATGCCGGCTCCGCCTCGATCACCCTCGTCGCCCGGGGAATGTTCATGGGCTCCGGCTCCACCCTCACCCTCGGAAATCTGCCGACCGGAAACGGATCGATTCTCGTGGACGGAAGGGAGTCCGTCTGGCGGGCGTCCTCCCAAAAAATCATCCTCGGCAACCAGGGAACCGGCTCCATCTCGGTCCGCAACGGCGCGCTCGCCTACGCAAGCGAACTCACCCTCGCCGCCCAGCCGGACGGCTCCGGATCCCTGCTCCTCACCGGGAAGGGCTCCTCCTGGCAGAACGGCGCCACCTTCGTCGGTCGCACGGGTAAAGGCACCTTGCGCGTGGAAAAAGGCGCCTCGATGCGGTCGTCCTTCACGACGGTCGGCGACCAACGGGGCATCGGCGACATCACGGTGACCGGTCGGGACTCGCGCTGGTTCTCCGGCGAAACCACGGTCACCAACGGCTCGATCACCCTCGACGACAACGCCTTCTCGGACGCGCGCATCGCGTTGAAAAGTCCCGCCGCCACCATCGGCTTCGGCGACAACGTCGCATTCCTCGGCTCGATCACGGGTTCCCCCTCCGGCGTCGTCAATTTCCTCAACACCCTTCCCCTCACCTTCTCGCCCTCCCTCTCGGGCTCGCTCACGGTCAACGTCCTCGGCGGCGGCACGGTCACCCTCGACCCGCCGGCCATCTATTCCGGCCCCACGAGCGTCACCCGCGGCACCCTCATCCTGAACGGAGCCACCATCGGCAACACGGAAAACCCCGCCACCGCCAGCCCCATCCGGGTCGACGGCGACGGCGTCCTCGCGGGCGTCGGCGGAATGATCTCCACCATCGTGCTGGGCGGCACGATTTCACCCGGCGACCCCGACCTCCCCGCCCAAGCCATCGCCACCTTCCGCGCCGGCGACGCAACCTGGAATGCCGGCGCCACCTATCTCTGGCAACTGCGAGACGCCACCAGCCCCGATCCCACCGGTGGCTGGGACCGCGTTCTTCTCGGCCAATCCCTCATCGTGGCCGCGAACCCGACCGCCCCATTCCGCCTGAAGATCGCCACCCTCGGCCCGGACGGCGAAGGCGAGGCGATGAACTTCGATCCCGCCCGATCCTACTCCTGGATCATCGCCGCCGCCGATGGCGGCATCACGGGCTTCGATCCGGCGGACATCGTGATCGACGCCAAATCCTTCGAAAACTCGCACGACGGCGACTTCCACGTCGAGCAGATCGGCCAGGAGCTTCACCTCGTCTACGCCCCGCTCCCGCCTCCCACGCCCCCGATCCGGCCGACCGTCACCGTCAACCTGAAATCCGAAACCATCACCCACTCCGCCCGCTGCGCGATTCACGGATCAGCCACCGCCGCCGCCCCGGTCCGGGTCCAAGCCCAGATCAACGACCGCCCGCCCGCCCTCCTGCGGAGCGCGGAAAAGTGGACCCTGCAAGTCACCCTGAAGCCCGGCCGCAACGTCATCCAGTTTCAAGCCATCGACGCGACCGGCGCCTATTCGCCGGTAAAAAAGATCACCATCATCTACCGCCCAAAGTAGAACCGCCGCCCCAAGCCGACGCTAAAGCAATCCGCGAATCCACCGGCCCGAAAAACCCAGCCATCGATCGTCACTCGATGATTCATCCCCTCTTAAGGCTCGGCTCCCAACCGACGACCCCCTAAAGCACGGGCAAAATGCCCGCGCGACCCTTGTAGCCGCCCCGCTCCGCCGGGGCGCGGTGCGCGCGCTCCCATCCTTGTCGCCGCCCCGCTCCGTCGGGGCGTCGTGCGCGCGCCCCTTCCAGACACGGCGACAGAGCGCCGTGGCGACAACAACCCGCCCCCGCCGCGAGCGCGGCATCCCCGTGGCATCGCCTTCCCGCCAACGATCCCCAACGCCCCCGGGCAAGATGCCCGGGCGACTCCCTTGTAGCCGCCCCGCTCCGTCGGGGCGTGGTCCACGCGCTCCCCTTCCAGGCACGGCGACAGAGCGCCGTGGCTACAACGGCTTTCTTTTCCACCATGCATCTTAGCTGGCAGCATATCTCTCCGAGTTCTGACCCGCGTGGCCGGAGGCGCAACACGATCGACGCAGTCCAAACCTCTCACGTCGTGGCCTTGCTCGAATCTCGGATCGCGCAGATCCGACCGCGATTGGCAAGGTGCCGCGCCATTCAGGCGGGCTTCACCATCGCCTTGTTCGGGCCGGTCAGCCTACCTGCTTCCATTTTTCGCGTCTAAGCAATCCAAAGCATCTCGTCATCGGCATTGTCCTTACCACCGTTGACAGTTTTCCCTCGTCTAAATCGTCTTGGGTATCGTCGTCATCATTGCACCAAAAAAGACTGCTGTATGATTTCGATAACAGAGAGCGTTTCCCTAGAGGCGTGTTTTTGGAGATTGATGCGGCGGCCACTTCATGACGGCTAGGAGAAGAGTTCCTTGGGCAGCCCCGATGACGAATGATGGAAGCTAAGTTGCCGCGGGGGATTTCTTTACAGCCAGTTGGAACGATGGCGCTATGGCCATCCGCGTGACGGTATTTCTGATGACGTCCCTTTGGGAGACGAGCGAGAAGCTCGTCGGTGAGAATTTTGGCGACTTCGTAAGAGCCAAGCAGCTTAGCCATGCACGAGGCCTTCTCCGATCAACACCTCATCGAATTGTTGATAGTCGCTTACGGACTCGTCCTCGAAGTGCAGTTCCACGGCCTCTTTCAAATTGGCAATGGATGGGATTTTTGTTTTGATCGTGTTCGCCGCCGCGATGATCGCCGCCACGTCCTCGTCCGTTAATTCTGATGAGATGTTAGGATTTAACATAAGGACGCCAAGCGTAGGGAGGGTTACCGACGTGGTCAACTCGGTATGATGAGGAAGAACCTACCTATTTTGAGCCGCGTTCGGGTCAGCCTCCAAGTTGCGACTGCCGGGGTTGGGATTGAAATAGGACTGAATGGAAAAGAAGCGGTCGCCACCGGCCGTCATTGTAAATTGCATCCGAGCGAAGTTGCCGCTGCCGAGCTTAACGAAGTATTGCTTGGTTATTTGGGAACTCCAATCATTGCCAAGACTAGCGGGAGCATTGATTTCGGCGGTGGGTTGATATCCGTTTTCGGGAGCCTCAAAGTCGAACTGGCCCTTTCGTTCAATCAAGCCGCCTCCTGGGGCGGAGATACGGCAGCGCCAATCATAAGGGTCGTTTGAATTGGGATTTGCGGGGCCGGGACTGATCCACGCCTCAACCGTGATGCTTTGATTTCCGCCCGCGCCCTTTTGACCCGTAGCTAAGTTGACCAAAACCGGCGAGCCATTAGACGACACTCGAACATAATCACGGAACGCCACTAGTTTTTCAGTCGCCCCTTGTTTCCGCAGAACGAATATAGCCGGGTCTTTCGGATCGGGATGAGGGTTCGTCGGCCCTCCAGCCTTGGAATAACCGAAATTCCCGTCTGATTCTTTCAAATGGTAATAGCCTTCCTTTGAGACCATCACGACAACGCCTAGTCCGTGACCGCCAATATTGAAAAGCCCGTTTTCATCGGTTGTAATCTGTTTCTTAGTGTGGCCATCCCAAATGGTATCGGCGAAAGATGCTTCGACATTTGCACCCGCAACCGGGTTGCCTGCCTGGTCAACGACCTTGCCATAAAAGCTAATGGGAGTTGCCAAGAGCAAATCCCAAACCTTTTTCTCCTGGGGAACTTGTTGTTGGTGCATCGCCTGCAATTCAGCGGGCGACATCTTAGCCGGAGCAAACGGAGGCGTCGCGGCCGCCTTCTGCCTAGTTGGGACTGGCGATGGACTTAGCGTTTTAACTGGCGAGGACGCGACTTGTCCGGCGTCACGCAGCCAAAGCCACACGACTAAGGCAACAAGAGCCGCAACTATTAGAATCGTAGAATATAGATTCCTGCGGTTCATGGATAAGGGGTGAACTCGAATTTTTCCTACAAGGTATCATAGAAGACCCTGACCTTTTGAATTTCCAAGTCTCTGGCTCAGTAGCAACTATTTATTCGGATCGGCTTCCAAATTACGACTACCAGGCTTCGGATTCAGATAGGATTGAATCGTAAAAAAGCGTTCACCACCCGCTGTTATCGTGAACTCGATTCGGGCATAATTGCCGCTCGCAAGCTTTATGAAGTAGCGCTTGGCGATCTGCGAGCGCCATTTCGAGCCGAGACTAGCGGGTGCATTGATCTCGTCGGCAAGTCGGTATCCGGTTTCGGGAGCTTCAAAATTGAAGTCTCCTTCGCGCTCGATAATGCCGCCGCCAGGAACGGACACGCGGCAGTGCCAATCGTAGGGCTGGTTTGAGTTGGGATTTTGTGGGCCTGGACTTATCCAGGCTTCTATGACGAGGCTTTGGTTCCCATTTGCTGTGCGCCCAGTAACTAAGTCCACAGGCACAGGTGCGCCGGTTGACGAGACGCGGAAGTCGGATTCGAATTTTATCAAAGATTCTGTTTGGCCCATCTTTCGCAACACGAAGATGGCAGGGCTGTTAGGCTCGGGATGAGGATCAACCGCCCCAGCCGATCTGACATACCCAAATTGCCCACTGGATTCTTTTATTCGATAATAACCTTGTTTCGTGACTGTTACTACAATTCCCAATCCGTGTCCATTTACGTGGAAAAGACCGTTCGCGTCAGTTGACACAGTCCGTTTGGTATTTCCTGTCCAAACGCTATCCGCAAAGGAAACTTTTACTTCTGCATCAGCAACCGATGCGTCTTTATCGTCCACAACCTTGCCATAAAAACTAATTGGTGTAGCGAGAGCCAAGTCCCAAACTTGCTTTTCATGTGCCGTCTCTTGTTGTTGCATGGCCTGGATCTGAGCGGGTGATGATTTAGCGGGCGCGACCGTGGGTGTGGTAGCCGTTTGTTGAGGAGCCGTAGAAGACGATTTAGGCTTATTTATTATGGAAGGTTGCTCACTCCTTTCGCTATGCACCCACAGCCACAGTGGCGCCACGACCACAAAGATAATGAGCAAAACGAGATATAATTTGCGTCTGCTCATGGATTGCGGGGAAGCTCAAATTTTAGCAGTAGTGTGTTATAAAAGTTCTTCAATTTTTGGATTTTCCAAACCCATTCATTGCTGTGTTCATCGTCGAACTCATCGGTGAAATCCGCGCTGTCAACAACAGAGCCTCCGGCAGATTCATGTGAGATAGTTCCTGTCAATGAGAAGTCGGCGTAAGCTTTTGCTTCGCCGGGATCGGTTACGGGGCGATTTGTGACACTTCCAGACATTGTCCCAGTGTAAAATCCGAGTTTTTTTCCCGGATCATCTGAAGGATGATAATAATATCCTCCAGTTCCACTTGGGATCACATTGCTGTCAAAATGCTGTGGTTTGAAATTTGAATTATTAAAATTCCATTTCCATCCTGTCACGGTGTCCTTTTGAGTTGAGAAATTAATTGGATTTCCACTAATCGACCCAAGCCAACTTTTATACGCGAGATTTCTTGTGCTTGCATCAATATCATTATCAGGCGACTGGCCCGACTGCGTCGTCTGATAAGTAAAATTTCCATTGCTGTAGCAACTCGCCGAAGTAGCCGCATGAAGCATTGCGTAGTGCTTGACGTTCAAGCCAAGCCGGAGCGCTTGACCAACAACCGCATTTCCCATGCTGTGCGCAACGATATTGACTGTGTAACCACTTCCAGAACTCTCAACGAAACTTTTAAGGGCCATTCCACTGTTCCAAGCGACATATTCGCTATTGTTATAAGTTCCAAACGCTCCAATAAATCCGCCTTCGCCATAAGTCGGCCAGCGGAATGATGCAAAGCGCCCTTTGTAGCCTCTTTGCCATAGCCGTTTAAACATTGATTGGGCGTAAAGATCGGAGTGGGCATAATCCATGTTAAAGCCATGGACGAAAACAATGAGGTCTTTCTTGCCGTTGGTGCCTTCGCGTGGATCAGGTTCAAAAGCGCCACCAGTCGAATCAACCGATGATGTCAAAGTCGGTGTCGCAGGAGATTGGCCAGTCGTAGTTTCGTAAGGAAAAGCCAGTCTTGGTTCGGCCTTAGCTCGAACATACATCTTCTTAACATTCTTAATATCGAGCCAAACGCCGCCACCTTCGCCGATCGGGGTCGTTCCGTCCTCTTTGTAGAACGTCATTACGAGCTGGCCCTTGCCTTCGCTCACTCCTTCGACAATTAGGTTTCTCGTCGGGTGGTCCACGTCAAAGGCGGGGATTCCCGAGCCGGTGCTTCCGAACAAGCCATCCTGCCCCGACGGAAAAACGTAGGTGGTGTTAGTCTTATCGATGGCGGAACCTATCGCCGTCTTGAACGGCACGGCCGTTTGCAGCGCAGCGAAATACTCGCCGTTCTCGGCCGTTAGATACTTAGTTCCGCCGTCCGGTTCTGCCGCCCGGTAAACCCTAATCGAAGGATCGCCGGTGACGTTGCGCCATGCTAAGCCAACTTTGATCTTCCCGGCCTTAATTGCGTCCTGGAGGCCGCCGATGTAAAGATGAAGCGGGAAGAAGTCCTCTAAGTCACGTTCGCATTTGATCTCTGTATCGGCACTATCAGCCGGGCCGGTCGTTTCCTCTCCATTGGCGCTAGTGTCGGAAATATCGTGATCATCGTTGCACCAAAATTTGAAGGGGGCTTCCTTTGAGGTTTGGTCGAAGGGGGTGTTGGCGAGGGCGGGGGGGGCGAAGTTTCCGGCGGATTTGATGACGCCGTCGCGGTTGGCGTCCACGGCGAGGTCCACGGGGAGCAATTCCACGACGTGGCGTTTGTCGGGGCTCGTGTAGTGGTTTTCCCAGGTTCCGGCTTGGAACTGGCCGTCCTTGTTGTCGTCCCGGATGGCGATCAGGGCCAGGGCGCCGTTTTCGTTGAGGACGGGGGAATCGAACTGGCCCCATTTCTTCTTGCCGTCGGGGGCGGTGATCACGTCCTCGAGCACTTCTTCAAGCGGGAGGGCCTGGAAGTTTTGCCAGAAGGATACGGTCGGACGGTCGTAAGTGCGCTCCGTGGTGCCCTGCATCCGGTCGTTGAGGTGGTCGAGGAAGACGGGGAGGCCCGATGGGTTGCTGATCCGGACATTTTGAAAGTCGACTTGATGCTGCGCGTTTTCCTGCCGGAGCCAAATGCTGGTCTTGGCCTTGTCGCTGGTCGGTGCGTCGTAGAAATAAACAAACGCGTTTCCGGCGCGGGTGAGCGTGCCCCAGGAAAAATATCCGTCGGTCAAAGTTTTTCCGCCGAGTTTGATTTTGGTTTTCGCCGCTTGGAAATTGCCCGATTCGTCGGTCCAACTCCCAAAGTAGAGGTTTGGATACCACTCGGGTGGGTATTGGGTTTCCACCCCGAAAACTTCCCCTTTGGCCGAGATGTCCCAAGCAGAAAAGACCCAACCGGCATGGCTGAAACTGCTTTGGGCGATTCCGCTGACTGGCCCTCCGGGCGTTTGCTTCACGCCCACTGGCACGCTTTTGAGGTAGGCTCCGTCGCGGTTTCCATCGTTGTATCCTCCTCCCGACGCGTAGACGTTCCCCACGCACTCCCCCGCGTCGTTGATGGCGCCGAAGCCGCCCTCCCTCGTAAGCCACCATCCGCTATCGATCTTTGGGACCGTTGGGTCGAAGGCAAACGCCGGGACATCGGAAATGGCCAGGCCTCCGCCCGAGCCGCTCTGCGGCGCTTTCCAAACCGCGGGCGCCCTGCTACGGTATTCTTTCGGCACGAAGAAGGGGGCATCGCTGCCGCCTTCCTCTTCTTCGGTCAAGTAACCGCCGCGCTCGGTCACCGGCAGTTTTCGGGCGCTTGACCCCGCCAGGTCTCCGTGGTTGTTGATGGCTAAGGGCCGGAAGCTGCCTTTCTCGTCGTTTGTGGTGCTGCTCCGAATCGTTTCGGGCTGCAGGCTTGCGTTCAACGCCGGCCAGCGCTTGACGACACTTTCGTCGGGACCGCTCAATTCGTAGACCACCGTTCCTTTGTCGTTCAAGAGGACGTTGCTGATGGGGTAGTTAAAGCGGGCCGTTTCGGTATCGATGTCGATCAAGGCGTAATGGGGGGTGGGGAGGCGGGGCGGGGCGAATTTGC
>CAXTSM010000028.1:0-47211 GCA_964247025.1 uncultured Chthoniobacterales bacterium | reverse complement strand
TTCATCCTGCCGATCAATGAGGAAAACGCGGGAAAAGGAGAAAAGGGGAACAATCCTTTCTCACTTCCCCTCTTCCCCTTTTCCCGCGCCTTCGCCGCCCTTTTTCGTGATTCATCGCGCCTCCGCTCTCGTTGACCAGCCGCGTTTTCCGGGCGGGCTTCGCGGTCCGGGATGTTCGAGGATGGAAATGCGGGCGCGCTCTGGCACCATGGGCCGGATGAGTTTCGCAGAAGGACGGGGGGGAGTGTTCCGCGCCGCGTTGGCGTTGCTTTTGGCCGTGGGACCGGTCTTTGCGGGCGGGTCGGCGACGGCGTCCCAGGCGATACGCCGGGAGGTGGTGGAGGGAAGGCCGGCGGGGGATCTCCGGAAGGCGCGGTTCGAGTGCTGGATCCCCGATCATCCGCGGGGGGCGCTGGTGCTGGTCGACGGGCAGAACCTGCCGGCGACGGCGTTGACGGACGATCCGGATTGGCGGCGGTTCGCGGCGGAGCACGGTCTTGCCTTGGTGGGGGCGGAGTTTCGATCGGATGACACCGCCCTGCGGTTCATGCACGGCTATTACGATGCGCCGGACGGTGCGGGGAGCGCCCTTCTGGGGGCATTGGCCGAGGTGGGATTGGGGGGTAAACCCCTGCTGATGTATGGCATCAGCGGCGGGGCGAGGTTCATCAATAGCTTCCTGGGGTGGCGGCCGGAGGCGGTGGCGGGGTGGGCGGCGTTTTCCACCGCGGAGTGGGTGATGCCGGTGGCGGGGGTGAGGCTGCCGCCGGGGCTGGTGGCGTGCGGCCAATACGACGACTCGCGCTACGGGCGCTGTCTGGCTTACCTGCAAGCGGCGCGCGCGCTGCGCCAGCCGGTGGCGTGGGTGTCGATCGCGAAGCTGCCGCACCGGCGATCGCTGGAGCTGGAGGATTTCACGCGGGAGTTTTTCGACGCGATCCTACGGCCGCGGGCGGGCGAGGGGCCGGTGGCGGTGGACCTCGTGAAGGAGACGGTGATGGAGCCGAAGGAGGGATGGCAGTGGATGGTGAGCGGCGAATTGCCCTCGCCCCGGCTGCTGCGCTCGTGGCGGGAACTCAACGCGCCATGATGGCAGGGCTGCCGGCGGAGTGGTTCGCGCCGCGTCTGACGCTGGGGCTGGGCAATCCCAACACGGCGGGGGCGCTGCTGGCGATGGGGCTGGTGAGCGGGCTGGCCGTTTGCCTGGGCGGGTGGAAGCGGCGGGCGTTTGGCGGGCTATTGACGGCGGCCTTCGCGGTGGGACTGGCGATGGCGGCCTCGCGGGGCGCGCTCGTGGCGCTCGGCGCGGGGCTGGTGGTGCTGGCGCTGACGGCGGCGCGGTCGAGGACGGACCGGATTTTTTTGGGCGGCGTGGCGCTGGTCGTCGGGTTCGTTTTTTGCGCGAGCCCGGCGAGGAATCGCCTGCATTTGCCGGGTGAAGACGCCTCCCTGGCCAGCCGGGGGCGGGTCTTCGCGCAGATTCCGGCGATGGTGGCGGCAGCTCCCGGGGGCTGGGGGGCGGGGAGGTCCGGGGAGGCGTATGAGGAGTGGTTCGAAACGGAGGGAAGCGTTTCATCGTTCAAGCACGTGCTGAGCACGCACGCGATCTGGCTGGTGGAGCGGGGATGGGCGGTTCGGTTCCTTTACGTGGGTCTTTGGGTCGCCGCGCTCGGGTGGTGCCGGGGGACGGAGGTGCGCGGGATGGGGGGCGGGACGGCCTGCTGGACGGTCTTCGCGGTGGCGGCGGGCTTTAGCCATGTCGGGGAGCGGCCGGAGATGGGGGCGCTGCCGGCGGTTTGGATCGGGCTCGCGACGGGGGTGCGGGGCTGGAAACGGTGCTGGCCGACGGGGCGCGCCGTGGGGGTGGCCGGGGCCCTGACGGTGGGAATCGTAGTCGCGATCTTTTTGGCCGGTCGGCCGTGGTCGGCGCGGTGCACCTTGGACGGCGGGGTGGTGCGGTTGAGAAACGACCCGGGGCGGGCCGTGCGGCACCGCGTCGCGGTCGTGTCCGATGGCCGGCATGCTTTCCGGCTGGGAGAGGCGATTCGCGACGGGTTGCCGGAGGGCGTGGAGGTGGAATACCGCTGGGATCGAAACGCGGCGCTCGGCGGAGACACCGCGTTTCTGGTGGGGAGCGGACCGCCGCCCGATCTTCGAGATGGAACGATTCCGCGACAGGTGATCTGGGCTTCCCCGGAGGGGGTGCTTCCCTGGACGCTCCCGGCGGCGTGGCGGGAGGTGCCGATCACGGTCTTCTACGGGGAAATGTCGCCCTACACGATTTCTCCGTGGCGTAAATATTTTGCGGAAGGGGGGAAAGGAGCGGTCCGGGTTTTCCGCGGGGAGGGCGGCGCGATCTTCGACGCTTGGGGGCGGATGCTGCAGGAAATCGGAGAGGGATCGAGCTTCCACGGCCTCCCGGGCGGCGGAGGGTGACGAAATTCATTCGATCAGCCGTCCCCACATGAGGGCGAAGTCCTTCGAGGGCAGGGGAAATCGCTGGGCGGGCGGGACCTGATCCGCCTTGGCGGCGGGGAAGGCAAGGTTGTTGTGCAGGTCGAAGACGTAGGGCGGGGGCGAAAAGGCGCGCGCGAGGGAAGCGGCGAAGAGGGGGTTGGCGGCCTGTTGCTTGACGACGTAAGATAAAAAGCCGGCCGCGAAGTCGAGGCTTTCCGTGCTCTCGGAGTGCCCAGCGCGGGGAAAAGCCGGATGAAGATGGGGAAATTCAAGCTTCGGCATTCCCAGAAGAAGCGGCACGCATTCTCGACGCCGACGTCGAGGGCGCCGTTCGTGACGAGCCAGAGGGTGTGGGCGGCTTTTGGGGACGGCCGGTCGAAGCTGTTCGCGACGTGCACGTTCACCGCGAGGAAGCGCTCGGGGGAGCGGAGGGCGATCCGCTGGGCGAAGTTCGAACCCCGGGAGCACCCGTAGAGCAGCATGTCGTTTTCGGGCAGGCCGTATTTGCGGCAGAGCTGGGTGACGCCGTAATTCCAGGCGCGTGAAATGGCGTCGAAGGCGCGGTCCTGCTTCTGGGCGGCGACGGTATCCATGTCCTCGGTGTTGGTGAGATGGGGCGCGAGGGATCCGCAGACCCACACCAGCACCGCCATGCCGTGCTCGGCGGCAAATTGGTTCCAAAAGAAATCGTCGTCGTTCGCCATGGAAATCGCCTCGTCGTGACCCGTGAAGAACGGGGCGTAGCAAAGAAGGCGGGGCGGGCCGGGTCGTTTTCCGGCGGGGGGTGGTCGGAGAATCAAACGGATCTTCGGGAAGTCCGCGAGGTTCGTGGCGACGTCCATCTGGATCGTCTTCGCGAGGGTGTGAAGGGCTCGCCACGGTTCGACGAGGGCGGGGCTCGGAAGCTCCGAGGTCGCGGCCGCATTCGGGGCGGAGGAAGAGATCCGCTGCATGGTGGCGTTGTGGACGATCACGGGCGGCGTCTTCCCGGCCGGGGCCAGGATGGACGTGAAGTAAAGGCGGGCGAACTCCTCGAATTTCGCGTTGCGGGCGTGGGTGCCTTGAGAGAGGGAAAGCCAGGCGACGGGGGCCTGGGCCATCCGCAGTTTTTCGAAGGCGGGAATGATTTTTTCGGTCGAGAAGCTGTCGGTCGTGCCGGATCCGATCAGGCCGGGAGGCAGCTTGGCGATGACGCCGGTGAAGGGATGAGACTCGCCTCCATAGGTGGCCCACGCCTTCACCCGGTCGGGGAGGGAGGAAACAAGCACGGAAACGACCGCGCTGCCGGCATCGAACCCGAAAAGGTAGACGGGAAGTTTTTTCAGGCGGGGGTCGTCCAGCGCGCCCAGGAATATTTCCCGGGCTCCGACCAAAAAGGGGTCGGGAGCCGCGGCCCGCCCGGCGGGCGGGGGCGAAGCGCTGGGGGAACCGAGGACGGGATCGACCGACGCCCGGCAAAAAACCAAGCCGTGTTGCCGCGAAAAATCGGCCCAAGCCCCGTCTTCCTCGATCGGCGGATCGGAGGGCGGGGGCCGGGACTCGACGAGAATCAGCAAGGCCCGGGCGGGAACGTCGGCGGGAAACGCCGTCAGAAGCCGACCTCTGGCGGCGCCGTTGCGCGAGACCGATTCGACGGGGGTTTCCCCTTCCGCGGGTGCCCAGGCGAACGAGTCCCCGCAGACCAGCATCAGGATGGCCGCGAGGATGATCGCAAGGCCGCGGCGACGTCGGAGGTGCTCGCGGAGACAGGCCGTCGGATCAGGGGGAAGCCGGTGCCGTCGCGCGGCGGGGGAGGCCGAAGGAACCATCGGGCCAAGCTCGTTCCCCGGGGTTCGACGGCCGGTTACACCAGGCCGAGCTTCATGCGGCCGGCCTCGGAGATCATCGATTGATTCCAGGGCGGGTCCCATACGAGGTCGACTTCCGCTTCGTCCACGCCGTCGAGGATGAGCACTTTCTGGCGGGCATCGGCGGCGATGGTCGGGCCCATGCCGCAGCCGGGGGCGGTGAGGGTCATTTTCACGCGGACGTTGGTCTGGCCGGCGTCGTTCTTCTCGACGCCGCAGTCGTAGATGAGGCCGAGGTCGACGACGTTGACCGGAATTTCCGGGTCGAAAACGGTCTTGAGCTGGTTCCAGACCGCCTCCTCGAGGGAGCCCTCGACGATTTTCTTTTCCGCGACGGCGGTGTCCGGATCGATGCCGAGGGCGTCGATGTCCTTTTCATCGATGCGGGCGAGGCCGGCCTGGGTCGCGACGGTGTAGGTGCCGCCGAGGGATTGCGTGATGATGACGCTGGTGCCGATCGGCAGGACAATGGGGTTGCCGCTGGGGATCTGGATGGCATCGCAGTCGCGGGAGAGGGTGAGTTCGCGTGAGTCCATGGTTTGGGAAGGGATGATTGGAGTTCGGAAGGAGGAAATCGGGAGAATCCGAAGGGATTCCTGGGTTCCCTGATCCCCCGGAATCAATCGGTTTTGATCGTGATTTTGACGGTCTTCGGGGCGTTGAGCTGATCGAACAGCGTGGGGCCGGAGGGAGGTGAACTTCGCGTCGCCGCCTTCGGGCCGGGATTCAACGCGTCCTTGAGCGCGCCCTCGACGAGCTGGGCGCAATGGATCTTCATCGGCGGAAGCGGGCCGAGGGGGGCGGAGAGATCTTCGCCGGACAGGGCGAGCGCCTCCTCGGCGGTCTTTCCGCGGATGAGGTCGGTGGCCATGCTCGCGACCGCGATCGCCGTCTGGCAGCCGAAGGTCTGAAACGTCGCCTTGTCGATGACCCGGCGACCGTCCTGCTCCTTGAATTTGACCCACATCCGCAGCATGTCGCCGCAATCGGCGCTGCCCACGGTGCCGACCGCGTCCGCGTCGGACATCTCGCCGAGATTCTGCGGATCCGCAATCGCGGCCTGGATTTTCGATTCGAGATCGTTCGTCATAAGGGAAGAAATTCAGCCGCGAGAGAAAGCCAGGGAAGCAAAGGGTCGAAGGTTTTACGTGATCTTTGCGTTCCTTTGCGACCAATCATTCGACGGTGTAGCGGGGCAGGGTGGGATCCACCTCGAGGCTCCACGCGTCGATGCCGCCGCGGAGACCGCGGACGTTCGTGAAGCCATGGCCGGCGAAGTAGGCGGCCGCGTCGAGGCTGCGCGCCCCCTGGTGGTCGACGAGAATGATCAGGCTGTCCTTCGGCCATTCGCTCATGATGACGGCAAGCAGATCCTGGCTGAAATGCTGCGCCTGCGGAATCCGCACGGCGTCGAACTCCTCGCGGGTGCGAATGTCGAGAAGACGGGTGTCGCCGTCGCTGAGCGCGTCGAGGGCGACCTTTGGCTCGATCGACATCCGGGCATCCTCGGCGCAGGCGGCCTCGACTTCGGCGAGCACGGCGACGGGGTCGAGCCCCTCGTTGCGGGCGCAAACCTCGGCGAACGTCTCGTCGGGCCGGAATCCGCAACTCGAGCAGCCGCCGATATGATGCAGGCGGAACAAGGCGCGCTGGGCGCCGGGCAGGGCTTGGAGCACCTCCTGCATCGTGAGGTCGGGCGAAAGGGTGGCCGTCATGAGGCGGCACTATGGAACGCCCTTCCCCGCGTGGCAAGGAAGGCGGCGGCGATCGACTCAAAACGTGCTAGCGCTTGGCCGGCGACTTGCTAGCCTCCGCGGCGTGAAATCGCGCCGCGCCATCGACGAAGCAAGGGGAATCCTCGTGATTCTCGCGTTGTTCACGATGGCCAGCCTCATCTGGGTGCCGCCGTTGACGCTGCTCTGGATCGTCGGGATTCTTTTTACGCTCTACTTTTTCCGCGATCCGGAACGCGAGGCGCCGAACGATCCCGGCATCGCGGTCGCCGCGGCCGACGGCAACATCGTGGCGATCGATGAGCGCATCGAGAATGACGCGCTCTTCAAGCCCATGATCTGCGTCTCGATCTTTCTTTCCGTCGTCGACGTGCACGTGAACCGGTCGCCCATCGCCGGCCGCGTCAGCTACAGCGAGGGGAAAAAAGGGCGCTACCTCGACGCCCGCGACCCCGAGAGCGCGCACAAGAACGCCAGCCGGCTCTGGGTCATCCAGGGACCGGGCGTGACGGTCGCCGTGCGGCAGATCACCGGCGCGATCGCGCGCCGGATCGTGCCGTGGTCGCGGGTGGGCGACACGGTGGCCCAGGGGGAAAAATTCGGCATGATCCGCTTCGGCTCGCGCACGGAGATCTACGTGCCCCTGGACTCGAAGATCCTCGTGCGGGTCGGCGAATCGGTCCGCGCCGGCGTGACCCCCATCGCGCAGTTCGCTTCGGCGCCCATCCCGGGCCGGGCCTGAGGAATCGGCGTCCCTTCGAGTTGCCCCATGGCTGAGCCGCCGAAAATCTACCTCCTGCCGAACCTGATGACCGCGGGGAATCTGTTCTGCGGCTTCGCCTCGGTGCTGCGGATCATCGAGGGCACCAGCGGCGACGAGGCGCTCGCCGGCGGCAAATACAAGGAAGCCATCGCGTTCATTCTCGGCGCGTGCGTCTTCGACCTGCTCGACGGCCGGCTGGCCCGGCTCGGCGGCCACGAGAGCCCGTTCGGCCGCGAGTTCGACTCGCTGGCGGACGTCGTGTCGTTCGGCGTCGCCCCCGGCCTGCTCGTCTACGACATCGTCCTGCACGATTTCGAAAAAACCGGCTGGCTGATCGCGTTTTTCTACCTGCTCTGCGGCGTGCTCCGGCTCGCGCGCTTCAATTGCCTCGCCGCCGATCCGGCGCACGCGCACGCGGCGTCGAAGGAATTCGAGGGCTTCCCCATTCCCGCCGCGGCGGGCGTGATCGCGTCACTCACGCTTTTCATGCTCTGGCTCGACGAAGGCCAGCGCACGATCGGAAACTGGAAGTTCGGCCTCCCGGCGCTCATGATTTTTCTGTCGATCCTCATGTTCAGCCGCGTGAAATACCCGAGTTTCAAGGTCGTGAACTGGCGCACGCAGCGCTCGTTGCCGGCGTTCGTCGGACTGATCGTGCTCCTGGTTTTCAGCGCGTTGTTCTACCAGTGGATGCCCGCCGTGCTGTTCGTCTCCTTCCTGCTCTACGGCTTCGTTCGCCCCTTCGTCTCGAAGGCCCTGCGCCGCGAGATCGAGGACGACGACGATCCCGCCGAGATCGAGGATCCCGACAAACGCGATGCAGCTTGATCTCACGTTCGGCGAACCGCCGCCGAAACGGGACGCCGCCGTGCCGGCGGAACCGCGCATCTTCAGCGTCGGCGAATTGACCCGGGCCGTGCGCGGCGCCCTCGAGCGGGGCGTGGGCGAGGTCTGGGTGCGGGGGGAAATTTCCAATCACCGCCGGCAATCCTCGGGCCACCAGTATTTCACGCTCAAGGACGCCGGCTCGCAGCTCGCTTGCGTGCTTTTCGCCGGCGCCGCCCGCAGCCTGCGCGGCTTGCGGCTGGCCGATGGGATGCAGGTGCAGGTGTTCGGCGAACTCACCGTCTACGAGGCCCGCGGCCAATATCAGCTCGTCGTCGAGATCGCGCAGGAGGAGGGCCTCGGCGCGCTGCAGGCCCGCTTCGAGGCGCTGAAGGCCCGGCTCGCCGCGGAGGGGTTGTTCGACGCCGGCCGCAAACGCGCGCTGCCCGCCCTGCCGGGGCGTGTCGGCGTGGTCACGTCGCCCACGGGCGCCGCCATCCGCGATTTTCTCAAGGTCCTGCGCCGGCGCATGCCGTCCGTGCACGTCGTCCTCCATCCCGTGCGGGTGCAGGGCCGCGGGGCGGCGGCGGAAATCGCGGCGGCGATCGCGGATTTCTCGGCCGCTCCCGCCAACGGCCTGCCCCCCGTCGACCTGGTGGTCGTCACGCGCGGCGGCGGCAGCCTCGAGGACCTGTGGGAGTTCAACGAGGAAGTCGTCGCCCGCGCGATCGCGGCCTCGCGGGTGCCCGTCGTCAGCGCCGTCGGTCACGAGATCGATTTCACGCTCGCGGATTTCGCCGCGGATTTCCGCGCGCCCACGCCGAGCGCCGCGGCGGAATCGATCGCGCCCGACGCGGCGGAATTGCTCCGCCGCATCGCCGAGCGCGCGGCGCGGATGGGCCGGCATTGCGCCGGCTCGCTTCGCTTTTCCCGGGCGCGGCTCGTGGCGCACGAGCGGTCCGCGTTGTTCCGCGAGCCGGCCCGCTGGCTTCGCGAGCGCGGTCAGCAGGTCGATGCCTTCGAATTGGCGATGCGTCGCGCGACGGCGGCGGCGTTGCGGGATCATCGCGCGGCGTTGCGCCACGCCGACGCGGTCATCGCGGCCCACCGACCGGGCCCGCGAATCGAAATCCTGCGCCGGAACCTCGGCAGAATTCAGGGCGCGATGGCCGAGTCCGCCCGGCGTCGGCTGGCGCAACAGCGGGACCGTCTCGCCGGCGCCGCGGCCCTGCTCGGCGCGCTCAGTCCCACGGCCACGTTGGCGCGGGGGTATTCGATCACCTTCGATGAAGATGGCCGCGTCGTGCGATCGGCGCGCGACCTCGGTCCGGGAAAAAAAATCCGCACGCGTTTCTCCGACGGCGACGCGGAGTCCATCGTCCGATAAAGCGGGCTCAGGCCGATCTCCTTGTCGCCACGGCGCTCCGCCGCCGTGCGGCGCGAGATGACGCGCCCCCCCCGGCGCCCCGGCGGAGGGCATTTCCCTTTCGACGTCCTTTTCGCTCCTTCGATCAAGGGCGAACACGCGACGGCGGCCCGGGCAATTCATCGCCAATCTTTGGCAAGCGAGCGTTAGCGGGGCGGGGCGGGTTGCGGTTCGATGCCCGGGATGAAAAAACAAAACTTCTCCTGGCTCGTCGTCCCCGCCATCGCCCTGACGATCGCCGCCTCTGCCCACGCCTCGTCCGCCGGACTGCAGACGGATCCCGTGGGTGACCGCAGCGGGCCGGTCGGGTACGCCATTTTCGACGTGTTCGCGGATGCCAACCCCGGCGCGCCGCTTTCGTTCACGAACCTCGCTCCGGCTTCCGCCGGCGGCGCGGGCTCTCTCACCGCGACGATTTCCGCCTCCATGACGGGCGGCTCGGTGACCGGCGGCGGCGACCGCATTTACAATGGCGTCGGCGGAAGCTCGGCGGCATTTGGTCTGACGATCGACGGCGACGTCTTCGGCGACATCAACGCCGCATCGGTGCAGATCAAGTATACGCTCGGCGACGCGGCCGTGATGGATTTGACGACCTACAAGAACTTCTTCACGGTGAAGCTCAACGGGGTGACGGCCACGCCGACCGAAGTCCTCTCTCCGGTGGCCGACAATGGACTTGGACCGGTCAACGGCTCTTATTTCGGGGTCGTGAAATGGAGCTGGAACGACCTTGCGTTGAAGTCCGGCGATGACATCGCGGTGAGCATCACGAGCGCGGCCGACGGCCACGTCTCGCTCGATAGCCTTTCCATCGATGCCACGCCGGTGCCGGAGCCGGGCGAATACGCGCTGGGCATGGCTCTTCTGCTGGCCGGCATCGTGATCATGCGCCGCCGCCGTCAGGCAGGAGCGCGGTAACCCGCCGCATCGCCGATAAGAAGCCCCGCCCGATCCCTCGGGCGGGGCTTTTTCTTTCGAGATCGCCGCGGCCGCCGACGGCCGCGAACGGCTGGTTGACAAAGATTGACGCCGAATTGCGTCCCGGAAGCGCCTGCCGTCCGCGCAATTGACCGCTAATCTTTGACAAGTCGCCGCCAGCAGGCGCGAGAGGCCATCGGTAAGTTCGCGGCGTGAGAAGTCGTCATGAAATTGGGTTTACGCTGGTGGAACTGCTGACCGTCGTCGCGGTCACGGCCGTGCTCGCGGGCATCGCGCTGGCGACGGGCCACTGGGGCATCCGTCGCGCCGCGATGGCGCGCGAGGTGAACGCCGCCCGGACCCTCGCCACCGCCTACGCCTCGGCTGCTTCCGACGAGGATGGAAAATTATTGCCGGGTTATGACGACGGCGCCCAGGGCTACGACCTGCCCGGCGGGGAGTCCATCTCGCCGGCCGCGGCGCACCGCTACCCGTTTCGCCTGGCTCCCTATTTCGGCTTCACGATGGACGGCACCATCCTCGTGAATCGCAATAAGGCGCAGATCGCCCGGATGAGCGGAAGCTCCGCGTATTTTCGCAGCCTCTTTCCCGCGCTGGGCATGAACACCACCTACGTCGGCGGGAGATTCGAGCGCGGCAACGTCGATTCGCCGAACGAATGCGTCACCCGCCTCGCGCAGGTCGGCAAACCTTCCATGACGCTTCTTTTCGCCAGCGCGGGCTACGGGGCCGGCGACGAAAAAGTCGACGGATTTCACGAGCTCGATCCGCCCAACAAGCACGTCACGCTCTGGACCGGCTCCGACGAAGGCAGCAGGAAATCCCCCGACAACTACGGGCACGTCGACTTCCGCTATGACGGCCAGGCCGTCTGCGCGTTCCTGGACGGCAGCGTCCGCCTGATGGGGCCGGGAGAACTCCGCGACATGCGCTACTGGAGCCGCAACGCCCAGGAGGCGAACAATCCCAGCTACACCATGGCCCTCGCCGGCCCTCCGCCCGGCCGCGGCGGACGGTAGCGCCCCCGGACCGCGATTTTGCTTATGAGATCCCTCCTTCTTTTTCTGGCCGCCCTGGCGACGATCGTCCCGGCGCGCGCCGCCTACCTGTTTGCCGATCCGGGCGGTGACTTCCCGATTCCCGGTTTCGCGAACCAAAGTGGCGCGAAAAAGGAATACAGCGAGTGGGATGTCTTTTACGCCCCGCACACGGCCGCGAACTATCCCGACGTCTACGCGCCCCACGGCGGCGCGCAGGTGAACGGCGCATGGCGGCCCGTGCCGCGCTCGGCCGCGGGATTTCCGGCGAACGATGCCGTCTACGCGCCGAAGGACCCCCTCGCTTTCTGGGACGCGAAGAACGCCACCCTCACGCAGACCGGCGGCGCCTCCGCGTTCATCATCGGGGCGGACAGCACCGGAAACATCTACAGCTTCTCCGCGCCGACCAGCTTTTCGCTGAAGGACTCCACCGCCGACGCGACCTCCCCCTACAAGCTCGGAACCGTCATGTTTCAATTCCAAACCGACGGCACGGTCGTCGATTTTTCCTCGATCAAACTTCGCTTCAAGGACGGCGCCAACGCGACGCACGAGCTCGCCGCGACCGACTACCTGCGCGAGTTTCTCGGCGGCGCCTCGGCCGTGCCCGAGGCGGCGAACGCCTTCACGAACCGCGTCGCGCTCCAATGGAATCTCACCGGCCTGAACGTCGACACCTACGAGATCGTTTTCGCCTCCGAAGGGCCCAGCATGAGCTTCCAGCGCGCCGTGCTCGACACGTCGGACACCGCCGGAGCCGGCGTGCCCGCGAGCCGCACCTGGACGGCCGCGACGGGCGATTGGAGCGCGGCCGGCAACTGGGCGCAGGGAAGCAGCTCCGTCGCCAACGGCAACGTCCGATTCGCGAACGCCTCCGCCTCCGCCGTCTCCCTCGACGGCGACCGCACGATCGGCGAAATGATTTTTCAATCCCCCGCCAACGTCGTCATCAACCGCCCCGGCGCGCAGACGTTCCTCTCGAACACCGGCATCGGCACCACCGCGGCCGCCACCGGCAGCTACACGATCAACGCCCCCTGGCAGCTCGGCGCCACGAACATCTTCGAGCTCGCGGCCGGCGCCGTGCGCTTGAACGGCGTCGTCTCGGGCAACTACGGCCTCTTGAAAAAAGGGGCCGGCACCCTCGTCCTCGGCGGGAACAACACCTTCGCCGGCGGCATCACCCTCCAGGGCGGCACGCTGCGCCTCGCCGGCGCGAACACCTATTCCGGCGGCACCGCCATCCTCCAGGGGCGGCTGGAAATCGCCGCCGACTCGCCGTCCGGATCGGCCGGCGCGCTCGGGGTCGGCCCGAACGCCGTGACCCTCGGCTCGGACTCCACCCTCTTCGCCACCACCGGCGGCGCGGCCTCCATCTGGATCGACGGCAACCGCACCGTGGCCCAGCGCATCGAGCTCGCCGCCGGGGGATTCGAGAAACAACTCGGCGCCCTCGGCGCGACCGCCGGGGCGACATTCTCGGGCGCCGTCGATTTCGGCACGGGGACGAAGACCGCCGGCAACGTCCGCCTCAGCACGCAGTCCCCGACCGATCGGCTGGCGTTCACCGGCACGATGACCGGCGGCTCGGCTTCCGACGCCCTGAAGGTGGACGGCCCGGGCAGGATCACGCTGGGCGGCGGCACGGAAAAGAGCTTCGCCCACGCGACGACCGTCGCCGCCGGGACGCTCGAAATTTCGGCCGGCACCGCCTTCACCGGCAATGGAAATTGGACGGTGAACACCGGCGCCCGCCTGCGCGTCGACGGCAGCTTCGCCGGCTCCGGCGCGCTTGCGCTCGCCGGCGGCACGCTCACCGGCGCGGGCGTCGTCTCGAAGAGCCTCAACCTCGCCGCCGGCCGCGTCGCGCCGGGCGTGAACGTCGGCTCGCTCAAACTCGTCGGCGCGCAGACCTGGTCCGGCGGAGGTGGCTACGAATGGCAGGTCGCCGACTCCGGCGCGGACGTCCTCGAGATGACGGGCGCGCTCGACGTCGCGGCCACGGCCGGGAGCCGTTTCACGATCTACGTCAGCTCCGTCACGATGGACGGCCTCGGCGCGTCGCTGGCCGATTTCGACGCGGCCACGGCCGACCAATGGCTGCTCGCGACGGCCAGCGGCGGCATCACCGGTTTTTCAGCCGGCGACTTCGTGATCGATGCGAGCGCCTTCCGGAACGCCCCGAATGGCAAATTCTCGGTGAGCCGCGACGGCAACTCGCTCTTCCTGAATTTCGCGCCCGTGCCCGAGCCGGCTCCCTGCGCGCTGCTCCTGCTGGCCGCCGGCTGGATTTTTCTCCGGCGCCGGCCCGCAATCCTCCGCTAAGAAAACGCAACCCGCCGCTAGCCTCCCGTCGGCCCCGCGCGCAACCTTCCCGTTCCATCTATGTCCACCACGATTCCCGATCCGAAATCCGCCTGGGCCGACCTTCGCCGGGCCGAGCCGAAACTTCGCATCCGAGACGCCGCCACGCGGCTCGGCGTGAGCGAGGCCGAGTTGCTCGTCACCGGCGGCGGCGTCACGCGCCTTCGTTCCGAATGGCCGGAATTGCTCGACGCGTTCAAGGCCCTCGGCCGCGTCATGTGCCTCACGCGCAACGAACACGCCGTCCACGAGCGCAAGGGCGTCTTCCGCGAGATCGGATTTTTCGGCGGCGGCATGATGGGGCAGGTCGTCGGCCCCGACATCGACCTGCGGCTCTTCCCGACCACGTGGACGGCCGCCTTCGCCGTCCGCAAGGACGAGGAAACCGGCGCGAACGACAGCATCCAGATCTTCGGCGCCGACGGCCTCGCGCTGCACAAGGTCTTTCTCCAGGACGACAGCGATCGCGGGGCGTTCGCGCGCCTGATCGAGGAATTTACCGCCGGGGAGCAAGGCTTCACCGCTCTTCCCGTGGACCCGGCCGCGGCGGACCGGCCGGATTCCGACGTCGACGTCGCCGGCTTCCTCGCGGCCTTTCGCGCGATGGAGGACACGCACCATTTCTTCGGCCTGCTGCGTAGATTCAAGGTCGGCCGCATCCAGGCGTTGCGCCTGCTCGGACCGGACTTTGCCGTGCCCGTGAAGACGGACGTCACCGGTGAAATCCTCCGCCGCGCGTCGGCGGAAAAACTGCCGATCATGATTTTCGTCGGCAATCGCGGCTGCCTGCAGATTCACACCGGCGAGGTCGATCGGATCGTTCCCTACGGCGAGTGGATCAACGTGCTCGACCCCGAGTTCAACCTCCATCTCCGCGAGAGCGGCGTGACCAGCGCTTGGTTCGTGCGCAAGCCGACCAAGGACGGCGCCGTCACCTCGATCGAACTCTACGACGCCGCCGGCGAAAACATCGCGCTGATCTTCGGGAAACGAAAACCCGGCGAAGCCGAGGACGAAAATTGGCGCCACCTCGCGGAGTCGTTGAAATGATCCGGCCGCTCGTTTTTCTGGCCCTCGCCACCATCGTCCAGGCCGCGCCGCAGCGGGTCGTCAGCCTCGGCGGGGACGTCACGGAGATCGCCTTCGCGCTCGGGCGCGGCGACGAGGTCATCGCGGTGGACATCACCAGCACCTATCCCGACGCGGCGCGCAACCGGGCGCAGGTCGGCTACGTGCGGGCGCTCTCCGCCGAGGGCATCCTCGCCCAGAAGCCGGATCTCATCCTCGCCAGCGGCGACGCCGGTCCGCCGGAGACGCTCGCGCAATTGAAGACCGCCGGCATCGCTGTCGTCGCCCTGCCGAAGGATCACTCGCTCGAGGGAATCCGGAAAAAAATCCTCGTCATCGCCGAGGCGCTGGACGCGAAGCCCGAAGGTGAAAAAATCGCCGCCGCGTTCGAGGCGGACCGCCGCGCCGCCGAAGCCGCGAAAGCCGGCGAACCGATTCCCGCGGTCTACGTGATGGCGCGAAGCGACGGGGCCCTGATCGGCGCCGGCGTCGGCACCGCCGCCGACACGATGCTCGCCGCCGCGGGATTGCGCAACGTGATGAGCGACGTGAAGGGCTACAAGCCGGTCTCCGGCGAGGCGCTTGTCGCCCTCGCGCCCGCCATGATCGTCACGGGCGAGCGCACGATCCAGGCGAGCGGCGGATTGGAGGCGTTCAAGCAAAACCCGGCCCTGCGGCCCACGCCCGCGGTGAAGTCCGGCCACGTCCTCGTGTTCGACGACATGTATCTTCTCGGCCTAGGGCCTCGCGCCGCCCGGGCCGCCCGCGAACTCGCCCTCGCCGCGCACGAATAAATGGCCGCCGACGCGCCGGCGACCGAATGGGCCGCGCCCGCTCCGCCCACGCGGGACGAGATCCGCGCCACGATCCGCCGGGGGCGGCTCGCGTCGAGGTGGAAATTCGCCGCGCTCCTCGCGTCGATGGCGGCGGTCGCGATCGGCGGCGTGCTGGTCGGCCCGATGCGCGTCGCCCCCGCCGAAGCCGCCGCCCTCGCGATGGAAAAAATCGGCGGTCCCACCGCCGCGGTGGATGCCGCCACGCGCACCGTGGTCGAGCAGATCCGCCTCCCCCGCGTCGCGCTCGGCCTGCTCATCGGCGCCGCCCTCGCGATCTGCGGCGCCGCGATGCAGGGGCTTTTTCGCAATCCTCTCGCCGATCCCGCGCTCATCGGGATCTCCGCGAGCGCCGCGTGCGGCGCGGTGGCGGTGATCGTGTTGGGACACCGTTTTTTTCCCATGCCTCCGCCGTGGCTCGCGCCTCACCTGCTTGCGCTCATGGCGTTCGTCGGGGCCTTCGCCGCGACGCTTCTCATTTACCGACTCTCGCTGCACGACGGCCATCCCGTGGTCGCCACGATGCTGCTCGCGGGCGTCGCGATCAACGCCCTGGCCAGCGCGCTCACCGCGTTCCTCATTTTCCTGGCAAACGACCAGCAGGTGCGCGACGTGACGTTCTGGATGCTCGGCAGCCTGGGCGCCGCGACGTGGACGAAGGTGCTCATCGTGGCGCCCGGCGTCGCGCTCGGCGTCTGCGCGCTGCCCTTCCTGGCGCGGGCGCTCAACGCGCTGCTGCTCGGCGACGCGGAGGCCGGCCACCTCGGCTTCGACGTGGTCCGCACGAAGTGGATCGTCATCATGCTCTCCACGCTCATGGTCGGCACGGCGGTCGCCTTCGCGGGCGTCATCGGCTTCGTCGGCCTCGTCGCGCCGCACGCGATCCGGCTCGCGGCCGGTCCCGATCACCGGTTCCTGCTGCCCGCTTCCGCCATCCTCGGAGGCACGCTGCTGGTCGCGGCCGACCTCGTCGCGCGCACCGTGGCGGCGCCCGCGGAGCTCCCCATCGGCGTGCTCACGGCCATCCTCGGCGCGCCTTTTTTCCTGTGGCTGCTTCTGCGCGTGAAGGCCGCGTGGCAGCCATGATCGAGGCCCGGGAAATCGTCGTCGAACGCCGTGGCCGCCCCATTCTCGGCGGCGTGAGCTTTCGCGCGGCGGCGGGCCGGGTCACCGCCATTCTCGGCGCGAACGGCGCGGGCAAATCCACGCTGCTGCGCGTCCTCGGCGGGGACCTGCGGCCGGACTCCGGCGTGGTGAAGTTCGCCCGGCGCCCGTTGGTCGATTGGCGCCCGGCCGAGTTGGCGCGCATGCGGGCGGTGGTGCCGCAGTCGAGCGCGTTGAGTTTTCCCTTCACGGTGCTGGAGGTCATCCTGCAAGGCCGCGCGCCGCACCTCGAAGGCCGCGAAGGCAACGGGGACGAAGACGCCGCGCTCGTCGCGCTCGAGACCGTCGATCTCCTGCGCCACGCGGGCCGCGATTACACGACGCTCTCCGGCGGCGAGCGCCAGCGCGTGCACCTTGCCCGGGCCCTCGCGCAGATCGGATTGGAAGGCGAGGGACGCTGCCTGCTGCTCGACGAGCCGACCGCCAGCCTCGACCTGCGCCATCAACACGACGTCCTGCGCGTGCTGCGGCGCTTCGCCGAGTCGGGCGGCTGCGCGGTGGTCGTGCTGCACGACCTGAACCTCTGCGCCCGCTACGCCGACAAGGTCTGCCTGCTTCATTACGGCCGGGTGCTCGGGTCCGGCGACGCCGGCGCGGTGATGACGCCCGACTGGCTCGACCTCGCGTATGGCGTGCGGGTGACCCGGATCGAAAAAGGAAGCCGAGCGATTTTCGACGTGGAATAAGGGAAGGCTTGCTAATGAGACTCATTCTCACTAGAATGGCGGCATGTCAGTTCGCCGGGAAAATTTCGAGGGATCGCCCGGCGCTCGTGAACGGGGCAGTTTCGGCGATCTGCGCGGAGAGGGGTTTCGCATCACCCGTTGGGACCAGAGCGAAGAACCGGTTGGTCGCCATTGGTTCGACGCGCACGCCTTGATCGTCTGCCTGAACGTCGCGGGAAGCGGCCAGTTTCACGCCAATGGCCGGGTGGCTTGCCGGGTCAAACCGGGGAGCATGACCCTCGCGTCGTCATCCGAGGGCCGCTCCCAGCTCGAGCGACACGGCGGCGGCCGGCATCGTTTTGTCGTCGTGGAGATGCGACGGCCGTGGGTGAACCGCTGGCTGCCCGGCGCGGGCCATGAATTGCGCGATCCCGTGCGGGCATTCCTGGCTTCGAAGAACTCCGCGAAGGCCGCCTGCGAGACGACTCCCATGACGGGGCCGCTTTCGCAATTGGCCGTCGACCTGATGGAGCCACCCCGGACGCCCGCCGCGTGGGCTTCCTGGCACCACGCGAAGGCGCTCGAGCTCATCTCGCATTCGCTGCTTCGCACCGAGGAGGCCGAGCTTTTCTGCGAGCGGACGAAGCGCGTCGGGCGCGAGCGCGTGGATCGCGTCCAGGCCATCCTGCGCGCGGACCTCGAGAACCCGCCCGCCCTCGCGGAGCTCGGCCGGCTCGTCGGGTGCAGCCCGTTTTATTTGAGCCGGATCTTCCGGCAGGAGGCGGGCGTGACCATCTCCGCGTTCCTTCGCCGCAGCCGCCTGGAGCGCGCCGCGGAGTTGATCCGCGCCGGCGACGCGAACGTCACGGAGGCGGCGATGATCGTGGGCTACTCCAGCCTCAGTCATTTCAGCAAAGCCTTCGCCGACGCGTTCGGATGCTGTCCCTGCCTTTACGGGCGCAAGCCGCAGGAGCCGCCGGTCGCCCGCGGAGCCTCATGAATCCAGGCTCCGGCCGAGATTGACCAGGCCCTAAAAATTTGTGATTTTCTTGTTGCGGGATTTTGTGGTTTGGATAATCTCACCGTTCCCGCACAACGTCGGGGACGCGAGCCAACCACAGCTTCTGTGGTTTTTTTGTCCCCGGAATTCTTTTTCGGGAAATTTTCGAGGAACAACCAATGCCCACAATCAATCAACTGGTCCGCAAGGGACGCACGAAGGTGAAGGTGAAATCAAAGTCACCCGCGCTCGTGAACTGCCCGCAGCGCCGCGGCGTCTGCACGCAGGTCATGACCCGCACCCCGAAGAAGCCGAACTCCGCGCTTCGCAAGGTCGCCAAGGTCCGCCTTACGAATGGCCAGGAAGTCATCGCCTACATTCCCGGCGAGGGACACAACCTGCAGGAACACTCGATCGTCCTCGTTCGCGGCGGCAAGGTGAAGGATCTCCCCGGCGTCCGCTACCACATCGTCCGTGGTTCGCTGGACAGCCTCGGGGTCGACGGCCGTCGCCGTGGTCGATCGAAATACGGCGCCAAGCGCCCCAAGCCCGGGCAGGAAGCCGCGGCCGCCGGTAAAAAAGGCAAAAAGAAGTAATTCAATCGTCAATCGTCAATCGTCATGTCCCGTCGACGCCGAGTCATCCATAAAGAAGTCAAACGCGACAGCCGCTACGCGAGTCCGCTCGTGGCGCGCCTGATCAGCGCCGTCATGATCGGCGGCAAGAAGTCGACCGCCGAGAAGATCGTCTACGGCGCGATCGACAAGTCCCGCGAAGGCAGCGACACCGTCGACCCGCTCGAGACCTTGAACAAGGCCATCGAGAACGTCCGGCCCCGCCTCGAGGTCAAGTCCCGCCGCGTCGGCGGCGCGACCTACCAGGTCCCGATGGAAGTCCCGCAGGACCGCCAGGTCGCTCTCGCGATGCGCTGGCTCGTCACCTTCGCCAACAAGCGCAAGGGCGTCGCCATGAAAGACGCGCTCGCCTACGAGCTCAAGGACGCCGCGTCCGGCCAGGGCAACGGCATCAAAAAACGCGACGACATGCACAAGATGGCGCAGGCGAACCGCGCCTTCGCCCATTTCCGCTGGGGCAAATAATCGCCGCCCTTCGTTCTTTCTCCATGTCCGCCACACTCCAGGAAAAACCCGTGTCCGACCCGAATTCGCCCAACCGCGCATTTCTGCTCGAGCGCACCCGCAACATCGGGATCTGCGCCCACATCGACGCCGGCAAAACCACGCTCACCGAGCGCATTCTTTTCTACACCGGCATGATCCACAAGATCGGGGAGGTGCATGAAGGCACCACCGTGACGGACTGGATGGAGCAAGAGCGCGAGCGCGGCATCACGATCACCTCCGCCGCCACGACCTGCTCGTGGCTGCAGAAGAAAGAGCCCGTCGACGGCATCTACAAGGCCTTCGAAGGCATCAAGCAGCGCGTCAACATCATCGATACCCCTGGGCACGTGGACTTCACGGCCGAAGTCGAGCGTTCGCTTCGCGTGCTCGACGGCGCCATCGCTGTTTTCTGCGGCGTTGCCGGCGTGCAGCCTCAATCCGAGACCGTCTGGCGCCAGGCCACCAAGTACGGCGTGCCCCGCATCGCCTTCGTCAACAAAATGGATCGCGTCGGCGCCGACTTCGACGCCGCCGTCGAGAGCATGCGCGCCAAACTCGGCGCGAACGTCTGGCCGATCCTCATTCCCTGGGGCAAGGAAGACACGCTCGTGGGCCAGATCGACGTGCTCAACCAGAAGGCCGTTCACTACCTCGACGACAACTCGATGGGTTCCACCTACGAGATCGTCGAAATTCCCGCCGAGTACAAGGAAATCGCCCAGGCCGCCTATCAGGATATCGTCGACCAGATGTGCGACCTCGACGACGAGATCGGCACGAAGTTCCTGGAGGAGCAGCCGATCACGAAGCAGGAACTCAAGGCCGCGATCCGCCGCCAGACCATCGCGAACAAGTTCGTTCCCGTCGCCGGCGGTTCCGCCTTCAAGAACAAGGGCGTCCAATTTCTCGTCGACGCCGTGGTGGATTATCTTCCCAACCCGCTCGAGATCGAACCCGCCCGGGGCCAGAGTCCCGACACCGGCGAGGAAATGCTCGCCGTCTCGAACGACAGCGGCAAGTTCTGCTCGCTCGCGTTCAAGCTTTGGAGCGATCCATTCGTCGGCAAGCTCGTTTTCTTCCGCGTTTACTCCGGCAAGCTTTCCAAGGGTGACACCGTCTACAATCCGCGCACCAACAAGCGCGAGCGCATCAGCCGCATCATCCAGATCCAGGCTGACAAGCGCGAGGACATCGACACCTGCTACTCCGGCGACATCGCGGCGATCGTCGGCATCAAGAACATCACGACCGGCGACACGCTCTGCGACGAGGATTTTCCCATCCTGCTCGAGCCGCCGTCCTTCCCCGACCCCGTCATTTCGATGGCCATCGAGCCGAAGACCAAGGTCGACCAGGAAAAAATGGGCGTCGCGCTTCAGCGCCTCGCCGAAGAAGATCCGACCTTCCGCGTTTTCACGAACGAGGACACCGGCCAGACCATCATCGCGGGCATGGGCGAGCTTCACCTCGAAATCATTCGCGACCGCATGTTGCGTGAGTTCAAGGTCGATGCGAATTCCGGCAAGCCGCAGATCGCCTACAAGGAAACGATTCTCAAGGACGCCGACGGCGAAGGCAAACTCGTCAAGCAGTCCGGCGGCCGCGGTCAATACGGCCATGTCGTCATCAAGCTCGGCCCCGCCGAGCGCGGCAAGGGCGTCACGGTCGAAAACAAAACCGTGGGTGGCTCGATTCCGAAGGAATTCATTCCGGCCGTCATCAAGGGCATCAACGAAGCGACCACCACCGGTATCATCGGCGGCTATCCGGTCATCGACATCAATGTCCAGATCGTGGACGGCAGCTTCCACGACGTCGACTCGAACGAAATGGCGTTCAAGATGGCGGCGATCTTCGCCCTCAAGGACGGCCTCAAAAACGCGAAGTCGATCCTGCTCGAGCCGATCATGAAGGTCGAAAACATCACGCCGGAGGAATTCCAGGGCGACATCATGGGCGACCTTAACCGCCGCCGCGCGAAGATCGCCGGTCTCGAGACCAAGGGCATCCTCACGACCGTCAACGCCGAAGTGCCGCTGGCCGAAATGTTCGGCTACGCCACCGCCATCCGCTCCCTTTCGAAGGGCCGCTCCTCGTATTCGATGGAGCCGTCCCACTTCGAGCAGGTCCCGCAGCAGGTGCTCAACGCGGTCATGGAACAAAAGAATTAACCGACTGCATTTATGACCAACGGCCAGAAAATTCGCATCCGCCTCAAAGCGTTCGACTACCGCATCCTCGATGCGTCCGCGGCGGAAATCGTCGAAACGGCGAAGCGCACCGGCTCCAAGGTGACGGGACCGATCCCGCTTCCGACCCGCATCGAAAAGTTCACCGTGAATCGGTCTCCTCACGTCGACAAGAAGTCGATGGACCAGTTCGAAATCCGCACGCACAAGCGCCTCCTCGACATCGTCGAGCCGACCGCGAAGACCGTGGACGAGCTCCGCAAGCTCAACCTCCCGGCAGGCGTGGACATCACCATCAAGATCTGACGCCATGAGCATTGGACTCCTAGGGAAAAAACTCGGCATGACCCGCGTCTACGACGACAAGGGCGTCGCCACTCCGGTCACGGTCATTGCCGCCGGCGGCAACCGCATCTTGCAGGTCAAAGCCGCGGAGAAGGACGGCTACACCGCCGTGCAGGTCGGCTTCGATGACCAGAAGGCGCAGCGGGTCAGCAAAGCCCAGCTCGGCCACTTCAAGAAATCCGAGAGCGGCGCAAAGAAGTTCGTCCGCGAGTTCCGGTTGAAGGACGGTGAAGCCGCCCCCGAGAGCGGGGACGTGCCGGTTACCATTTTTGAGGTCGGCCAGTTCGTGGACGTCATCGGCACCTCGAAGGGCAAGGGCTTCCAGGGCGTCGTCAAGCGTTTCAATTTCGCCGGGCAGCCGGAGACCCACGGTTCCATGATGCATCGCCGAAACGGCGCCATCGGCAACCGCTCGACCCCCGGTCGCGTGTGGAAGAACATGGGCATGCCCGGTCACATGGGCGACGAGCGCAAGACGGTCCAGAACCTCCGCATCGTCCAGGTCCGCGAGACGGAAAACGTCATTCTCGTGAGCGGCGCGGTCGCCGGCGCGAACAATTCCTACGTCATCGTGCGTCCTTCCAAGAAAAAGGTCGCCAAGAAAAAGTAAGCCATGAGCGCCACCGTTTTTACCGCTGAGGAGGCCGAGAAGGCCAAAATCGAGCTGATCACCGACGAAAAGAAAGGCAACCAGGCCGTTCACGACGTCGTGGTCGCCATTCAGGCCGCGCGCCGTTCCGGCACCGCTTGCGCCAAAAAGCGCGACGAAGTCAATCTCTCGGGCAAGAAGCCCTGGCGCCAAAAAGGCACGGGTCGCGCCCGCGCCGGTGCGTTTGCCTCGCCCATCTGGGTCGGCGGCGGCGCCGCCCACGGCCCGCGTCCGCGCGACTATTCGAAGAACGTGCCGAAGCAGGTCAAGAAGCTTGCGTTCCGCAAGGCTTTCAGCGCGCGCATTCTCGCCGGCGACGTCCTCGTCGTGGACGCCTTTGCCGTCAATGAGCCGAAGACCAAGAATTTCGTCCGCCTCATCAACGAGTCCGCGAAGGACGTTCGCAAAACGCTCATCGTCGGCAGCCAATTCGACGAAAATACGTTCAAGGCCGCCCGGAACGTTCAGTCCACGCTGCTCGCGACGGCCTCGGAGGTGAACACCGAGCAGCTCCTCGCGTTCGACAAGATCATCGTCACCCGCGACGCGGTGACCAAACTCGCCGAAAGGCTTTCCTGAGCGATGAGCACCGTTTTCGACAAAATCCAGACCGTCATTCTGACGGAAAAAGCCACCTTGCTTTCCGAGCAGCACAGCAAATATACGTTCCGCGTCGCCCCGACCGCCACGAAGCTGGAGATCAAGCAAGCCGTCGAGCGACTCTTCAAGAAGAAGGTTCTCGACGTCAACACCTGCAACTACGCGGGCAAGAAAAAACGCGAGCGCAAGGCTGACTTCGGCCGCACGCCGCATTGGAAAAAGGCGATCGTCACGCTGAAGGCGGGCGAGAAGCTCGACCTCGTTTAAGCCATGGCCCTGAAAACCTTTCGACCCCTCACGCCCGCCGCGCGCTTCAAGGAGCTGCCGGATTTTGCGGAGATCACCAAAAGCAAGCCCGAGAAAAGCCTGCTCGAGCCGCTCAAGAAAAGCGGTGGCCGCAACAATAACGGACGCATCACCTCGCGTCATCGCGGCGGCGGCCACAAGCGGATGTATCGCGTGATCGACTTCAAGCGCACGAAGCGCGAGGTCGCCGACGTGATCGCGATCGAATACGATCCGAACCGCACCGCACGCATCGCCTTGATCCAATACGCCGACGGCGAAAAGGCCTACATTCTCGCTCCCGCCGGTTTGAACGTCGGCGCAAAGGTTGCTTCCGGCGACGCGATCGACGCCAAGGTTGGCAACGCGCTTCCCCTCAAGTCGATTCCTTTGGGCACGGGCATTCACAACATCGAGCTCACCCCAGGCCGCGGCGGACAGATCGTTCGCAGCGCCGGCAGCCAGGCGATCTTGAACAACCGCGAAGCTGGCTACGCCTTCGTGAAGCTCGCCTCGGGCGAAATCCGCAAGATCAACGAAGCCTGTTACGCGACGGTTGGCCAGGTCGGCAACAGCGATCATATGAACGTCTCCAGCGGCAAGGCCGGGCGTCATCGCTGGCTTGGCATTCGTCCGCAGACCCGCGGTATGGCGATGAACCCGGTCGATCACCCGATGGGTGGCGGCGAGGGCAAGAGCAAGGGCGGCGGCGGTCGCCAGCATCCGCAGAGCCCCTGGGGTCAGCTTGCGAAGGGCTTCAAGACGCGTCGCAAGCACAAGAATTCCGACCGTTTCATCGTGGAGCGTCGCCCGAGCCGGAAGAAGACCAAGAAATAACGCACCCCGTCTAACGCAATGTCCCGCTCACTGAAAAAAGGTCCGTTCGTCGACATGAAGCTGCTCGAGAAAATCGACAAGCTCAACGATGCGAACATCAAGAAGCCGATCAAGACCTGGGCCCGCCGTTCCACGGTGACGCCCGACTTCGTCGGCCACACTTTTAACATCCACAACGGCAAGACCTTTATTCCGGTGTTCGTCACCGAGAACATGGTCGGCCACAAGCTTGGCGAGTTTGCGCCCACGCGCATCTTCAAAAAGCACGGTTCTCACACCGCGAAAGTGACCAAATAATACTCAGATGAAACTTGCCGCGACAGTGGCAGGCATCTGCGTCCTCGGACTGGCGAATTTCGCCGACGCGCAGGACGACCGATCTTTGACAAATTCTGGAATAGAGACACCTCCGGTGTTCCCGCAACCACGGGTCATCACCGGCGGGGCACGCATCCCGGTGCCGTCCGCTCGCGGCGACGATGAAGACGCCGCGGCGGAGGAGCGGGTGGTGTTGTTGCAAAACACGATCAAGCAGTTGACGCAAAGCCTTGCGAACGCGAACGCCGAAGCCGAGACCTACAAGCGGCAGGCCGCCGACGTGACCCTGAAGCTTCAGACCCTCGGAATCGCGGCATCCGAAGGCGACGAAAGCAAACTCGAGCAGAAGCTCCTTGCCGCGGTTCGCGATCTGCGTCTTGTCAAGAAGGACAACGAAGATTATCGCGACGGGTTGATTCAGTTTTCCGAGGCGGTGATGACGCTGCTCAAGGCAACGGACAACGTGGCGCCGGAAATCCGAAGCGCGGTGGAGAGCGAGATGCGCCGCACGGCCGAATTACTTGGCTCGCCGTCGAACGTTGGCCGGCCTCAGGCGGCGGAAGTCACCTTGTCCGACGCCGAGGTGAAGGACGTCCGCGAAGATCTCTCGTTGATCGTCATGAACGTTGGCACGAAGCACGGCGTGAAGATCGGGATGCCCTTCGAAGTGTGGCGCGGTGATCGAAAGATCGGCGAGGCCCGGGTCGTCGACGTGCGGGATCGCATCAGCGGAGCCGTCATCCAGAATTTGGAAAACAATAAGAACCCGGTGAAAGCCGGCGACCGACTGCGGGTAGACGCCCGGCAGTAGGAGACAGACCACGAATTAACTAACTAGACATGCAGGTTCAATCGACATATCGGTACGCGAGGATCTCGGCCTTCAAGGCTCGGGAAGTCACTCGAGAGATTCAGGGGCTCCCCGCCACCGATGCGCTTAGCGTGCTTCGTTTTACCCCGAAGAAAGCGGCCGCCCTCATCAGCAAGACGCTGAAGAGCGCGATTGCCAACGCGGAGAACAACAACAACCTGCGCGTCGATGCGCTTGTCGTCCAGGAAGCCGTCGTCGGCGAGGGGCCGACGCTCAAGCGTTTCGTTCCCAAGGCTCGCGGCAGTGCCGGCCCGATTCGCAAGCGCACGAGCCACATCAAGATCACGCTCACCGACGAAATCGAGATCAAGCGTCGCGAGCCGAAGAACGCAAAAAAGACCACGGCCAAATCGGCCCGACCGAAAAAGTCCGTGAAACCAGCCGCGAAGGCTGAAACCGAAACGGCGCCCGTCGCCGAAGCCAAAGAATAACCATGGGACAGAAAGTCAATCCAATCGGATTCCGCCTGCCGGTCAACCGCGACTGGCGTTCGCGGTGGTATGCCTCGAAGAAGGAACTCGCCGATTATCTTCTCGTGGACGTTCGCATCCGCACGCACCTCAAGCGCAAGCTCAAGGCCGCCGCGGTTTCCAAGATCCTCATCGAACGCGCCTGGAATACGGTGCGCGTCACCATCTATACCGCTCGTCCAGGCGTCGTGATCGGTCGCAAGGGCTCCGAGATCGAGAACATGACGAACGAGCTTTCCAAGCTCGCGGAAGGCAAGCAGGTCAAGATCGACATTGTCGAGATCAAGAAGCCGGAAATCGACGCGCAACTCGTCGCGGAGAACGTCGCCGGCCAACTCGAGCGCCGCATTTCCTTCCGGCGCGCCCTCAAGCGCGCCGTGCAGACCGCGATGGACCTCGGCGCCGAGGGCATCAAGCTTCGTGTCTCGGGCCGCCTCGGCGGCTCGGAGATCGCCCGCACGGAATGGTATCGCGAAGGCACCGTTCCGCTGCACACTCTGCGCAAGCCGATCGATTACGGCTTCACCGAAGCCAACACCACCGCCGGCAAGATCGGCGTGAAGTGTTGGATCACCAAGCCGGCTGAGAAGTCGGAGAACGAATCCGCCGCCAATGAAACGGCCGGCGCCGCCAGGTAATTTTAAGGAGGAATCGCCATGCCATTGATGCCAAAACGCGTGAAGTATCGCAAAACCCAGCGGGGCAGCCGCAAGGGGAACGCGACCCGCATGCTTTCGATCGATTTCGGTGAATACGGTTTGCAAACCCTCGAGCGTGCCTGGATCACCAACACGCAGATCGAGGCCGCCCGTGTCGCAATGAACCGCAACATGAAGCGCAAGGGCAAGTTGTGGATCCGTATTTTCCCCGACAAGTCCGTCACCGCCCGCCCGCCGGAAACCCGCATGGGTAAAGGCAAGGGCCAGCCCGAATACTGGGTTGCCACGGTCCGTCCGGGTAACGTCCTCTTCGAACTCGGCGGTGTCTCCGAGACGCTCGCGAAGGAATGCCTTCGCCTCGCCGCCAACAAATTGCCCGTGCGCACGCGTTTCCTCGCGCGTCACCACGCCGCCGCCGTTTAAACCTAAAAGGAAACCCGGCCATGAAAATCCAAGAAATCCGCGAGATGAGCGCCAAGGAGCTCGCAAGCCGCAAGAACGAGCTCGAGCACGAGGCCTTTAACCTTCGCATCCAACGGCAGGGCGGCCAGCTCGAGAAACCGCATCTTCTCACGACGATTCGCCGAGACATCGCGCGCATTTCGACGGCGTTGACCGAAAAAACGAAGGCCGCCGCCGCCAAGTAACCAGACCATGAGCGAAACCACCACTGCGCCCGAGCCCTCCGTTTCGACGGCGTCCCGCGGCCTCCGCAAGACCCGCATCGGCGAGGTTGTCTCCGACAAGATGGACAAAACCATCGTCGTGAAGGCCATCACCCGCGTGCCGCACCCCAAGTTCGGCAAGATCGTCAAGCAGATCACCAAGTTTCACGTCCACGACGAAAAGAACGAAGCCAGGATTGGCGATCGCGTTTCCATCGCGGAAACCCGCCCGCTCAGCCGCCTCAAGCGCTGGCGCCTCGTCGAAGTCATCAAACATTAATCTTCCATGATCCAGCTTCGTTCCCGACTCGACGTCGCCGACAACACGGGCGCCCGCATGGCGACCATGATCGGCGTCGTTGGCAAGCGCACAATGACCGCCCACGTCGGCGACGTGATCACGGCCAACGTCAAGGAGGCCTCCACCGGCGGTTCCGTGAAGAAAGGGGACGTCGTTCGCGCCGTCGTCGTTCGCACGAAGCACCCGGTGAAGCGTCCCGATGGCTCCGTGCTTCGTTTCGACAACAACGCCATCGTCATCATCGACAAGGACCAGAACCCCAAGGGCAGCCGCGTCTTCGGACCCGTCGCCCGCGAACTCCGCGAGAAGAACTTCATGAAGATCGTCTCGCTTGCTCCGGAGGTCCTTTAAGCCATGAGTGCGACCAAATTTCACGTCAAGCGCGGCGACACCGTTCAGGTGATCACCGGCAACCACAAGGGAGCGACCGGCAAGGTGCTCGAGATCCGCAGCGCGAAGTCACAGGTCGTGATCGAAGGCGTGCGCATGATCAAGAAGCACATCAAGAAAAACCAGGATCTGCCCAACGGCCAGATCAAGGAACTCGAAGGTCCCATCCACATCTCCAACGTCAAGCTCGCCGAAACGAGCGCCCCGGCCGCGACGAAGACCAAAGCCAAGTCGAAGCCGAAAAAAAGGGCCGCTTAACCGGCCCAGACCGCACCCACCGCCATGACCGCGCATCCCGAACCCGAACTTTTGACCGAATACCGCACGAAGGTCGTGCCCGCCCTCCGCGAGAAGCACGGCTACGGTAACATCAACCAGATCCCGAAACTCTCGAAGGTCGTCGTCAACACCTCCGTCGGTTCCGCGAACGACGTCAAGGAAGCCCTCGAAATCGCGAAAAGCGAGATCACGCTCGTGACGGGCCAGAAGCCGATCACGACGATTGCCAAGAAGAGCATCGCGAACTTCAAGCTCCGCGGCGAACAGGCCATCGGCGCCAAGGTCACGCTTCGCGGTCGTTCGATGTATGAGTTCCTCGAGCGCCTCATCAAGATGTCGCTTCCCCGCATTCGCGATTTTCGCGGAGTGTCGCCGAAGTCTTTCGATGGCAACGGCAACTACACGCTCGGCGTGGCCGACCAGAGCATTTTCCCCGAGGTCGAACTCGACCGCATCAAGCGCAACATCGGCTTCGATATCACCATCGTCACCACGGCCCGCACGGACGCCGAGGCAAAGACGCTCCTTTCCGAGTTGGGCATGCCCTTCTCCGACAAAAAGAAACCCGAAATCAAGAAACCCGAACCCGAGGTGGCGACCCAGAGCTAGCAAGGATGGCTCCCGGCCGTTCACCGGGGCCGCAGCTTGAATCGTCCCAAACATCATGACCGTATCCGATCCCATCGCCGACTTCCTGACCCGGCTGCGCAATGCAGCGGGCGTCAGCAAGCCGAAATTCGACGTCCCTTATTCCAAGATGAAGGGCGAACTCGTGCGCATCCTCAAGCGCGAGGGCTACATCTCCGACTACGAGCTCGACACCACCGGCGCGCACCCCGTGCTCCACGTCCAGACGAAATTCGTCAACAAGGTCTCCGCGGTCGCGGGCCTCAAGCGCGTCAGCAAGCCCGGCCTGCGCAAATACGTCAACGCGACCGAAATTCCCCGCGTGCTCGGCGGAATGGGCATCGCCATTCTCTCGACCTCCAGCGGCGTGATGACGGGTCAGGAAGCGAAACGCAAAAACGTCGGCGGCGAACTGCTCGCCTTCGTCTGGTAACGAGGAGGAACGACCATGTCTCGTATCGGTAAAAAAGAAATCTCCCTTCCCGAAAAGGTGAAGGTCAACGTAGCCGCGGACGGCGCCGTCGTCGTCGAGGGCCCCAAGGGCAAGCTCGAGTGGACGCTGCCGAAGGGCATCGTCGCGAAGGTCGAGGAAAAAAGCCTCGCCTTCACGACGGAGGCGGACACCCGCACGTCCCGGGCCATGCACGGCCTCAGCCGCGCGCTCGTCGCCAACATGGTGACCGGCGTTTCGGAAGGCTTCAAACGCAACCTGGAAATTCAAGGCGTCGGCTTCAAGGCCGCCGTCCAGGGCAAGCAGCTCAATCTTTCGATCGGTAAATCCCACGCCGTGCTTTTCGACATTCCCGAGCAGGTCAAAGTGACCGTGACGGACAACACGAAGATCAGCGTCGAGGGAATCGACAAACAAATCGTCGGCCAGGCCGCGGCGAATATCCGCGCTTATTATCCGCCGGAGCCCTACAAGGGCAAGGGCATCCGTTATGCGGGCGAGCAGGTTCGCCGCAAGGAAGGCAAGACCGTCCAGTAATCACCCGAAGAAACACGCAATATGGCAAACACTAAACTGCGCAAGATGCGGCATACCCGGGTGCGCAAAAAAGTTTCCGGTTCCACGGAGCGTCCGCGGCTCGCGGTGCATTTCTCCGGTCGCAACATCACGGCCCAAGTCATCGACGACCAGATCGGAGTGACCATCGTCTCGGCGAACACGACCGAGAAAGACCTCAAGGAAAAGTCGGCGGCCAACGTCGCCACCGCCACGCAGATCGGCCGGCTCGTCGCGGAACGCGGGGCGGCCAAGAACATCCGCAAGGTCGTCTTCGATCGTGGCGGCAACAAGTATCACGGCAAGGTGAAAGCCCTGGCCGACGCGGCCCGCGAAGCCGGATTCGAATTTTAATATGCCTCCACAAAACAACAATCGTCGAGGCGGTGGGGATCGCCGTGGTCGCGGAAACGCCCCCGAAGAGCCGAAGAGCGACACGGTCGAAAAAGTCGTGTTCATCAACCGATGCGCAAAGGTCGTCAAGGGCGGCCGGCGCTTCAGCTTCAGCGCGCTCATCGTGTGCGGGGACAAAAAAGGCAAGGTTGGCTACGGCTTCGGCAAGGCCAACGAAGTATCCGAGGCGATCCGCAAGGCTTCCGAGTCCGCCAAGAAAAAGATGGTCCTCGTGTCCGTCCGCGAAAACACGATCCCGCACGAAGTGACGGGTGAGTTCGGCGGGGGGCGCGTGCTCCTGCGCCCGGCTTCGCCCGGAACCGGCGTCATCGCCGGGGGCGGCGTCCGCGCCGTCATCGAAGCAGCGGGCATTCGCGACGTGCTCGCGAAGTCACTCGGCTCGAGCAACCACGCAAATGTCGTGAAAGCCACGCTCAAGGCCCTGACGAGCTTGCGCCAGCGCGATGCGATCATGAAAATTCGCGGGAAGGCGATCCGCCCCGCAGCCGTGGCGCCGAGCACGGAACCTGTCCTCGCGCTTTAACCCTTTACGTCCATGAGACTTCACACCCTTTCTCCCAATCCCGGTTCCAAGCACCGCCGCAAACGGCTCGGCATCGGCGAAAGTTCCGGCAAAGGCAAGACTTCCGGCAAAGGCCACAAAGGCCAGAAGGCGCGCGCCGGCAAGGGCATCCGCCCCGGCTTCGAAGGCGGCCAGATGCCCCTCATCCGCCGTCTGCCCAAGCGCGGTTTCAACAACAAGCAGTTCAAGGACGTGTTCGGCATCGTCAACCTCGACGATCTCGAGAAAAGCTTCGCGGAAGGCGCGGCGGTCAACGAAGCCGCCCTTCGCGAGAATGGCTTGATCCGCGGCAAGATCGATGGCGTCAAGATCCTCGGCCGCGGTGAATTGAACAAAAAGCTCACGCTCGAAGTCGACTTCATCACGGCTTCGGCCCGCGAGAAGATCGAAAAGATCGGCGGCACCATTTCCCTTCGCGAAAAAATCGTCCGCGAGAAGAAAAAGGCGGCTTAATCGCTTTCTTCGGTCTCTCCGAATGAGTATCACACGGGGCCTCGACCACGCGGAAACGCGGAGTCGACCCCGTGTTTTCGTTTATCCGCTCCTCCTGCGCCCCATTTTCCCATGATTTCCGCCTTCACCAACATCTTCAAAATTCCCGAATTGCGCGCGCGCGTGCTTTTCACGCTCGCGATGATCGTGATCATCCGCATCGGGTCGGCCATTTCGACGCCGGGAATCAATTCCGAGGTGCTTCGCGCCTGGTTCATCGATGTCGCCGAGCGCCAGTCGTCGGGCGGCGTCGCGGCTTTGTTCAACCTTTTCAGCGGCGGCGCGCTCAGCCATGCGGCGATTTTTTCGCTCGGCATCATGCCTTACATCAGCGCGTCGATCATGCTGCAGCTGCTCACGGCCGTCGTGCCGCGGCTCAGCAAGCTCGCCCGGGAGGATGGCGGGCGGCAGAAAATCTCGCAATACACCCGCTACACCACGCTGGCCCTGTGCGTTTTCCAGGGGTATCTGCTCGCGGTCTCGCTCGAGAATCCGGCCTCGAACCCGTTCCTGCCGGACATCATGCAGACCATCAACCGCCTTGGCATGAATCTCGTGACGGAGCCGGGTTGGGGCTTTCGTCTTTTGACCATCGCCACGATGACGTCGGGCACGATGTTCCTGATGTGGCTGGGAGATCAGATCACCGAGCGCGGCATCGGCAACGGCGTTTCGCTCATCATCACGGTAGGGATTCTCGCCCAGTTGCCCGCGGGCCTGAACCAGGCGTGGCGCACGTTCGTGCCGTCGACCGCCAACGCCGGGTCGCAGCTCAGCCCGGTGGTGCTCGTGCTGATGGTGGCCTTCCTTCTTTTCGTGATTGCCGCCGTTATCGCGGTCACCCAGGCGCAACGAAAGATCGCGGTTCAATACGCCAAGCGCGTCGTCGGTCGGAAGGTTTACGGCGGCCAGACTCAATACATGCCGCTCAAGGTGAACTACGCGGGCGTCATGCCGATCATCTTCGCGCAGGCGATTCTGCTTTTCCCGTCGACCATCGCGCAGATGGCGTTTCCGGGCAACCCGACGGCCAATTGGCTCGCCACCGAGCTGACCAGTGGCACCACGCATTACGTCTTTTACGGCGTGATGATTTTCTTCTTCAGTTATTTTTGGGTTTCCACCCAATTTCAGCCCTCGCAGATCGCCGACGACCTCAAGAAATATGGCGGGTTCATTCCCGGGGTGCGGCCCGGCAAGCCGACGGCGGACTTTCTTGATTTCACGATGACGCGGCTCACGTTTGCCGGCGCGATTTTCCTCACCATCATCGCGGTGCTTCCGCAGCTCCTCAGTCGACAGATGAACGTGCCCTACATGACGTCGCAATTTTTCGGCGGCACGGGCCTTCTCATCATCGTTGGCGTCGTGCTCGACACGATGCGCCAGGTCGAGACGCATCTTCTTCAGCGGCATTACGACGGATTTCTCCGCAAGGGCCGCATTCGTGGCGCCCGGGACATTCGCCCGCGCGTGGGTAGCAGCAACCTGATGGCGGAATCCTCGCTGGTCTGGTTGTGGGTCGGGCTCGGCCTGCTGGCCATCGTGGGCACCACGATCGCGCTGGCGGCGGGGCACAAGTAGCCTTGAAAAGGCGGATCATTCTGCTTGGGCCGCCGGCTTCGGGCAAGGGCACCCAGGCGGAAATGCTCGCGGCGAAATTCGGCCTGCCCGCGGTGTCGACCGGCGCGCTGCTGCGCCAGCAGCGCGCGGAGGGAACGCCCCTCGGACGCGAGGCGGACGCCTGGACCGCCCAGGGTCGATTTTTTCCCGACGAAATCGCGATGCGCGTGGTCGGTCGGTGGATCGCCGGGCGCGACGTCGATGCTTTTCTGCTGGACGGATTTCCGCGCACGCTTGGGCAGGCCGTCGCCTTCGACGCGCAATTGGCCGGACTTGGCTCGAACGTCGAGGCGGTTTTTCATCTGGCGCTCGGCGACGAGGCGATCCGCGCACGCGTGTCCGCGCGCGTGACCTGCGGCGGGTGCGGCCTGAGTTTCAGCGCGATGCGGGACGGGGTTGGTCCCGGGGATGTCTGTCCCGACTGCGGCGGACCGCTCGGTCGGCGCGAAGACGACACGCTCGAGGCCCTCGAAGAGCGCCTCGAGCAACATCGCTTGCTCACGGGACCCGCCATCCAGTTCTATCGCGACGAGGGGCGTTTGACGGAGATCGATGCGGGGAACTCGCGCGAGGTGATTTTTCAAAAGCTCTGCGAGATCGTCGAGGAGGCGGTGCCCGCATGATCCCGATCAAGACAGCCGGCGAGATCGAAAAAATGCGGGCGGCGGGAGATCTCGCAAGCCTGGTGCTCAACCATGTCGCCGAGCTGATCGCACCCGGCATCACGACCGGTGAACTCGACCGGGAAGCGGGCCGCCTGATCGCCGAGGCGGGCGCGCGGAGCGCATTTTTGGGCTACCGAAAATATCCGGGCCAGCTTTGTATTTCAATCAACGAAGAGGTCGTTCATGGCATCGGCGGCCCGCGGAAGATCGGTTACGGTGACATCGTCACGCTGGACTGCGGCGTGAATCTAAACGGCTGGATCGGCGATACCGCGGCAACCTTTCCCGTGGGCATCGTCCCGCCCGAGGTCGAGAAACTTCTTCGCGTCACGGAGGACGCCCTCGAGGGCGCGCTGCGGTTTGCCGTCGCGGGTCGCCGCCTCGGCGACCTGTGCGCCTCCGTCGAGGAGCATGTGGTGGCCCACGGCTACAGCGTCGTCCGGGAATTCGTCGGCCACGGCGTCGGCCGCAAGCTGCATGAGGAGCCGCAGATTCCCAATTACGGCCGCAAGGGCAGCGGCCCGAAATTGAAGGCCGGCATGACGCTGGCCATCGAGCCGATGGTGAACATGGGAGGGCACGAGGTTCGCATCCTCGACGACAAGTGGACCGTCGTCACGCGGGACGGCCTTCCCTCCGCTCATTTCGAACA
Source organism: uncultured Chthoniobacterales bacterium (assembly GCA_964247025.1). Lineage (GTDB taxonomy): Bacteria > Verrucomicrobiota > Verrucomicrobiia > Chthoniobacterales > JAATET01 > JAATET01. The sequence goes on along the minus strand of CAXTSM010000028.1, from coordinate 13,061 downwards.
CACGATTCTTGTGACAAACGACCAACCAGAAGTGTTGACATGGCGCAGAAAGACGCTATTGAAATAAGGGGTAAGGTCGTCGAATCGTTACCCAAGTCCATGTTCCGCGTCGAACTGGAAAACGGGCACCGCATCCTGGCGAACATTTCCGGCAAGCTGCGACTGCTCTTCATTCGCATCCTCCCAGGCGATACCGTCCGGGTCGAAATGTCCCCCTACGATCTCACCAAAGGCCGCATCATCCACCGATTTAAATCCGAAACGAAATAGTCCCATGAAAGTCCGAGCATCCGTCAAACGGCTTTGTGAAAGCTGCAAGATCGTCAAGCGCGAGAACGTGATCCGCGTGATCTGCAAGAACCCGCGCCACAAGCAGAAACAAGGCTGAGTCAATTTTCGATTTTGGATTTTGGATTTTGATCGGTTGTAGCTGACCTTGAAAAAATCCCGGCGGCTGGCCTTCCAAAATCACCAATCAAAAATCGAAAATCCAAAATTTAGAATCCCATTATGCCCCGTTTACTTGGAGTTGACATCCCCGGCGACAAACGCATCGAAGCGTCGCTCCCTTACATCTATGGCATCGGCCCGAAGACCGCGAAGCGCGTCCTCGAGCAGGCCAACATCGATCCGAACGTCCGCGCGAAGGAATTATCGCCCGAGCAGATCAACGCCATCATCAACGCCATCGGCCAGAGCCGCCTCGTCATCGAAGGCGATCTTCGCCGTGAACTCCAAGGCAACCTGAAGCGCCTGCAGGCCATCAATTGCTATCGCGGCATCCGCCATCGCCGCGGCCTCCCCGTGCGCGGCCAGCGCACCTCCACGAACGCCCGCACCCGCAAAGGCCCCCGCAAGACGGTCGGCGTGCAGCGCAACCCGAACGCCAAGACCGGCAAGGTCTAAACCGCACCTCGCATCATGTCCGAAGAGACCAACGAAGAACCCATCACGCCCACTTCCGGGGAGGCCCCGAAGAAGGCACCCAAAACGAAGAAAGTCGTAGAACCCGTGGCGGAAACCGCCGCCGAACCGGCCGTCGATACCGCGGCCGCCGCTCCCGCGGTCGAGGCCACGGCGCCAGTGACCGGGGCCGTGGCGGCTCCGGCGACCGCCGAAGCGAAACCGAAGGCCCCGAAAAAAACCTCGAAGAAAAAAGAGGAGGCCGCGACCGCCGCGGCGGCGCCGATCAGCATCTCGCTGGACGACGCGATCGAGCCCATCAAGGTCGTCAAAGCGAAGGGAAGCAAAAACATCACGCAAGGCATCGCCCACGTGCAGGCCAGCTTCAACAACACGATCGTGACCCTCACGGACCTACGCGGTTCCGTCATCGGCTGGTCGAGCGCGGGCAAGTGCGGCTTCAAGGGCTCGCGCAAAAGCACGGCCTATGCCGCGCAGATGGTGGCGCAGGACGCCTGTCGCCAGGCCATGGGCCATGGCTTGAAGGAAGTCGAAGTTCGTGTGAAGGGTCCCGGCGCCGGGCGCGAATCCGCCGTGCGCGCGATGCAGGCCATCGGTCTTGACATCGCGATCATCAAGGACGTCACCCCCGTTCCTCACAACGGCTGCCGCCCGCCGAAACAGCGCCGCGTCTGATGCGACATCCTTTTACACCCCAACTCTCAGCCACCTCTTAACAAAATGGCCCGCAATACCGGTCCCAAGACCAAAATCAGCCGCCGCTACAACGTGTTCCTCGGCGGGTCGGCGAAAGCCCTCGAGCGCAAAAACTATCCGCCCGGAGTTCACGGCCCCAAGGGGTCGCGCCGCAAGGTTTCCGATTATTCCCTCGCGCTTGCGGAGAAGCAGAAGCTTCGGCACCAATACGGCGTGCTCGAGAAGCAGTTCCGCCGTTACTTCGCGATCGCTTCGTCCCGCCGCGGCGTGACGGGTGAGATCCTTCTCCAGCTGCTCGAGACTCGAGTGGACAACGTCGTGTATCGGCTCGGCTTCGCGAAGACGCGCCAGGGCGCCCGCCAGCTCGTCGCGCACGGCCACGTCCGCGTGAACGGTCGCAAGCTGGACGCTTCCTCCGCCAATCTGAAGCCTGGCGACAAGGTTACGATCAAGGAAGCGGCCAACTCGAAACGGCTCGCGCAGCGCAACGTCGAACAGACACAGATCGTTACCGTGCCCGAGTGGTTGCTCGTGGATCGCGACAATCTCGCCGGGGAAGTGACCCGTATTCCCACCCGGGACGAGATAAATCCGGTTGCCAACGAGCAACTTGTCGTGGAGCTTTATTCGCGTTAGTTTTCCAAAACCGAGTCGCGGTGGAGTCTGTTCGATCCACCAAGAAGAGACGCCCGCTGGTTGTAACAGGCGGGCGTCTTTTTTTGCCCGAAAATGATTTCGCACGGCAGAGACGGAGGGTTGCGGGGAATGAATCTGGAGATCAGGAAAGAAAAGCTGAAAGCGTGCCGGGCTTCAGCTTTTCCATCTTTAATCCGAATGCGGTGGAATGGGTGGTGATCACGACGGATGGACGGACGGTTCTTGGCGCGGGAAAAGGGGAAGCGGGGAAGGTTGCAGGGGAGGGAATCTGGAAGCCAGGAAGCCAGGAAAAGGAGAAGTGGAGGATGGCTTTTCCTGGTTTCCAGATTTGATTTCCCTTTTCCCGTGTTTCGGAAAATCCGCGATGTCGTTTCGAAACCGAATTGCGTTGGAAATAGGGTGGTGATCGCGACGGGATGGACGGACGGTTCTTGGCGCGGGACAAGGGAAAGCGGGGAAGGTTGCAGGGGAGGAATCTGGAAGCCAGGAAACCAGGAAAAGGAGAAGTGGAGGATGGCTTTTCCCGATCTCCCGATCCTTTCCCCTTTTCCCCTTTTTGCGCGCCTTTGCGACGGCGCTATCATTTTTCCTGGATTCCTGGCGTCCAGATTGCCTTCCCCCCCTGTGTTTGCGTTTCCCGACGCTGCTTTCAGGGCTGCGGGGCGGCGCCTTGGGTGTGGCGGATTTCTTCGGCGGCGACCGAGAAGACGACGTCTTCGCCGAAGTTCGTCGCGTGGTCGCCGATGCGCTCGATGAATCGCGCGATGAAGATGAGGTTGAGGTAGCTCTTGATGAGGTGCGGCTCACGCGCCATGAGCTCGGTGCAGTCATCGGCGAATTGGCGGTTCATTTCGTCGAGCTCGCGGTCGCGGGGCTTGAGCTCGCGGCCGATGGCGGCGTCGTGATCGGCGTAGGCCTTGATGGCGTCGGCGAACATGCGGGAGGCGAGGGCGAACATGGGCTCGAGCGAGCGGATGGCGGGGAGCTCGGGTTGGGCGCTGAGTTTCCGGGCGCGGCGGGAGATGTTCACGGCCTGGTCGGCGATGCGCTCGATGTTCACGCTGGCTTTCATGGCGGTGACGACCTGGCGCAGGTCGGAGGCGACGGGCTGAAAGCGGAGGAGGAGATCGACGCCTTCGCGGTCGACCTGGATCTCGAGGGTGTCGATCTCCTCGTCTTCGGCGATGACGATGTTGCTGAGCTCGTCGTCGCGCTCGAAGAGGCCCCGGGTAGCGTTGGCGAGGTTGCGTTCCGTGAGGCTCGCCATCATGAGGACGTTGTTGCGCAGCGTGTGGATGGCGCTGTCGAAGCTGCCGAGAATGTGGGCCATAGGGGAATGCGGAATGCGGAAATGGGAAATGCGATCAACCGAATCGGCCGGTGATGTAGTCCTCGGTTTGTTTTTGCGAGGGGTTGGAAAAGATTTTTTGGGTGCGGGCGAATTCGACGAGTTTGCCAAGGTAGAAGAAGGCGGTGTGGTCGGAGCAGCGGGTGGCTTGCTGCATGTTGTGGGTGACGATGACGATGGTGAACTCCTGCTTGAGGGCGTGGATGAGCTCCTCGACCTTGGCGGTGGCGATGGGGTCGAGGGCGGAGCAGGGCTCGTCCATGAGCAGGATCTCGGGGCGATTCGCGATGGCGCGGGCGATGCAGAGGCGCTGCATCTGGCCGCCGGAGAGCCCGAGCGCGCTATCGTGGAGGCGGTCCTTCACTTCGTCCCAGAGGGCGGCGCCGCGGAGGCTGCGCTCGACGGTTTCGTCGAGGGCCTTGCGGTTGTTTTGGCCGGCGATGCGCAGGGAGTAGACGACGTTTTCGTAGATGGACTTGGGGAAGGGGTTCGATTTCTGGAAGACCATGCCGATGCTGCGGCGGAGCGCGATGATCTCGATGCCGGGGTCGTAGATGCTGCGGCCGTTCAGGGTGATGTTGCCTTCGTGGCGCACGCCGTCAATGAGGTCGTTCATGCGGTTGAAGTTCCGCAGGAGGGTGGATTTCCCGCAGCCGGAGGGCCCGATGAAGGCGGTGACCTGGCGTTCGGGAACGGCGAGGTTCACGTCGAAGAGCGCCTGCTTCTTTCCGTAGAAGAAGTTGAAGCGGTCGACCTTGATGAAGTCCGTGCGGGATTCCATCGGGATGGGCGCGTGGGCGGAGGTGGCGGGGCTGGATTCCATCGTGGGCATGACAGGTTTATTTTTTTCGGAAGACGACCTGGGCGGTGACGTTGGCGATGGTGACAAAGATCACGAGGACGAGCGAGGCGGTCCACGCCAGGTTGACCTGGTGCTCGAAGGGGAGGGTGGAGAAGTTGAAGATGAGGACGGAGAGCGAGGCGGTGGGCTCCCGGAGCGAGTGGATCCAGTATTGGCTGAAGAGGGCGGTGAAGATGAGCGGGGCGGTCTCGCCGGCGGCCCGAGCGACGGCGAGCATGACACCGGTCATGATGGCGGGCACGGCGTCGGGAAGCACGATGCGCCAGATGGTCTGGAAGTTCGTGGCGCCAAGGCCGTAGGAGGCTTCGCGATAGGCCCGGGACACGCCGAGGAGGGCCTGCTCGGAGGTGAGGATGATGGTGGGAAGGGTGAGCACGGCGAGGGCGAACCCGCCGGCAAGCGCGGAGAAGCCGAGGGGGTGGCCGTTGACCTGCCAGAGCACGACGACGGCGTAGGCGAAGACGCCGCAGATGATGGAGGGGATGCCGGTGAGGAGCTTGGCGACGAAGCGGACGGAGTGGGAGAGGCGGGAGTCCGGCGCGTATTCGTTGACGTAGATGGCGGACAGGACGCCGAGGGGGGTGGCGAGGGCGAGGGCGACGCCGACCATGATGAGCGTGCCGTAGACGGCGTTGCCGAAGCCGCCGCCGGTCATGCCGGCGGCGGGGGGGAGGAGGCGAAAGACGTCGAGGCTGAGGAGGGGAAGGCCTTTTTTCAGCAGGAGGAAGATGATCGAGACCAGCGGGACGAAGGTGAGCAGGGCAAGGGTGACGCAGGCGACGTCGAGCACGCGATTGCCGATCGCGCGACGGCCGGCGCCGAGGTGGGCGCGGTGAAAAAAGTCTCCGGGTTTGGTGACGGGGGTCATTTCAACGGATGCCGGCGGTGCGGCGTCGAGTGTAGCGGAGAACCATTTCGCCGAAGACGTTCACGACCAGGGTGAGGGCCATGAGGAGGAGGGCGGCATACATGAGCGAGGCGATCTGGAGGCCGGAGGCTTCGCCGAATTGGTTGGCGAGGAGTCCGGCGAGGGTGCCGGCCGGCGAGAGGAGCGAGGCGGTGAGGCGGGGGCTGTTGCCGATGAGCATGGCGACGGCCATGGTTTCGCCCATGGCGCGGCCGAGCCCGAGGATGGTGGCGGCGACGATGCCGGGGGCGGCGGTGGGCAGCAGGACGCGGAAGATGGTTTCCCATCGGGTGGCGCCGAGCGCGTAGGAGCCTTCGCGGAGGGTGGCGGGCACGGCGACGAGGGCGGACCGCGAGATGGCGGTGAGGGTGGGGAGGATCATGAGCGCGAGCACGAGGCTGGCGGTGAGCATGCTGTTACCGTAGGCGGGGGCGTGGAAGAGCGTGCCGAGGATGGGGACTCCCTCGAAGGCGACGACGGCCCACCGGCCGAACTCCTGCACGAGCGGGATGACGACGAAGATGCCCCAGAGGCCGTAGACGACGGAGGGAATGGCCGCCAGCATCTCGACGGTGAAACGCACGAACTCGCGCGGGCCCGGCGGAAGGAAATCCTCGCTGAGAAAAATGGCGACGGCGAGCCCGAGAGGCAGGGCGAGAAGGATGGCGATGAGCGAGCTGACGGAGGTGCCGACGAGGAAGGGGAGCACGCCGTAGATGTCGCGGTTCGGTTGCCAGCGTTCGCCGACGAGGAAGCCAGGGCCGAATTTCTCGATGGCGGGCATGGCCTGCCGGGTGATCTCGAAGATCATCCACGCGAGGGTGACGACGGTCGCGATCGAGGCAAGAGCGCAGAGCAAACGAAAAAAATCCGGATGACGGCGGGGGGGTGCGCCGGGCGCGCTGGAGGGCGCGCCGGTGGGGGCGGTGACGATGATGGAAGGCGCGGGATCCACGGTGGAGCGGGGGGGCGGCGAGCGGACCGTCACCCCGTGGGGCGGGCGTGGTTATTTGATCGTGTCGAGCGCGGTGAGGTCTTTCTCCACGACGGCGGAGGGGAGGGGGACGTAACCGAGGCCGGGGGCGAGTTTCTGTCCGTCGGCGAGGCCCCACGCGATGAATTTCCGGAGTGCGTCGAGCTTGGCGGCGTCGGCGTATTGCTTGTAGAGGAGCAGCCAGGTGAAGGTCGCGATGGGGTAGGCGTCGGCGCCGGCGGGATCTTCGGGCCAGACGCGGAGGTTGGCGGGCAGCTGGACGGCGGCGAGCGTCGCGATGCCGCTTTTTTCGTCGGCTTTCACGAAGTTGCCGGCCTTGTTCTGCAAGGCGGCGAAGGAGAGGCCGTTGCCGGTGGCGTAGCCGTATTCGACGTAGCCGACGGTGCCGGGGCTTTGCTTGATGAGGGCGGTGACGCCTTCGTTGCCCTTGCCGCCGACGCCGACGGGCCAGCTGACGGATTTATCGGAGCCGACCTCGTCGTTGAAGTCCTTGCTGACGGCGGCGAGATGCTTGGTGAAGACGAAGGTGGTGCCGGAGCCGTCGGAGCGGTAGGCGACGTTGATGGGCAGGGCGGGAAGCTCGATGCCGGGATTGTCCTTCTTGATCGCGTCGTCGTCCCAGCTGGTGATCTTGCCGAGGAAAATGCCGGCATAAGCGTCGCGGGAGAGCTTGAGATCGGTGACGCCAGGCAGGTTGTAAGCGATGACGATGGAGCCCGCGGTGGCGGGGATCATGACCACGCCCCTGGGGATGGCGGCAATCTCTTCGTCCTTCATGGCGGCGTCGCTGGCGGCGAAGTCGACGGTCCCGGCGGTGAATTGCTTGATGCCGGCGCCGGAGCCGACGGATTGGTAGTTCACCTGCACGTCGGGATTGGCTTTGTTGTATTCCAGGGCCCAGCGCTGGTAGAGCGGAGCGGGAAAGCTGGCGCCGGCGCCGCTGAGCTGCACGGCGTGGGCGACGGGGAGACTGGCGGCAATGGCGACGATGCCGGCGAACGGGGCGAGGGAAAGTGGTTTCATGGGTGTGAGCGGGTTGCGGGGTTTAATGATGCGAAGGGGCGAAAGCGGCGCAAAAGAAGGCGTGTTACGATTTCGTCACGTCAGGAGTTTGTTGCAGCTGGGATCTTGACCTGGCGAGCGGAAAAGAAGGGAGGGATACGGCCGCGGCGCAAAGTTTGCGCGATTCGCCTGCACCAAGCCTCATTCATGAAATTCACCGACGATTTGACCCGAATCTTCGCCCGGATTGGGCGCCGTCGGAAGGCGGAGAGTCTCGCGAGAAGGCGGGCTCGAAAAGGAGCCCTTGCGCCACGAGAATCATGAACGGAAAAGTTGCCTTCTCGGTGTTGAAGCAGACCGTGGCCGAGTGGACGGAGGATCGGGCTCCCATGCTCGGCGCGGCGCTGGCTTATTACACGGTGTTTTCCCTCGCGCCTTTGTTGATTATCTCGATCGCCATCGCGGGGTTCGTGCTCGGGGACGAAGCCGCGCGGGGACAGGTGTTCGACCAGATGCGGAGCCTCATTGGGGACCAGGGGGCGAAGGCCACGCAGGACATGGTGCAGAGCGCCGGCGCCAAGCCGTCGACGGGGATCGTGGCCACGATCACGGGGATCGTGACCCTGCTCTTTGGCGCGTCCGGTGTCTTTGGCCAGCTTCAGACGAGTCTGAACATCATCTGGGGCGTCGAGCCAAAGCCCGGGCGGGGGGTGAAAGGCCTCATCAAAGACCGGTTCCTGTCCTTTGGATTCATTCTCGTGGTTTGTTTTCTTCTGCTGGTTTCGCTCGTGATGAGCGCGGGGATCACGTTCGTGGCGAAGTGGGCCGGCACCATGACCGCCGGCACGGAGGTTCTCGCGCAGGTCATCAATATCGGACTTTCCCTGACGGTGATCACCGTGCTGTTTGCGCTGATTTTCAAATTCCTGCCCGACGCGAAGATCGCCTGGCGGGACGTGTGGATTGGCGCCTTCGTGACGTCCCTGCTCTTCACGATCGGTAAGTTCGGTCTCGGGCTTTATCTTGGCACGAGCAGTGTCGGCTCGTCCTTCGGCGCCGCCGGATCGCTCATCGTGCTCCTGCTTTGGGTCTACTATTCGTCGCAGATCTTGTTTTTCGGCGCGGAGCTGACGCAGGTTTACGCGAACCAATGCGGCAGCCGGATTCTCCCGGCTCCCGATGCGGTCGAGGTGCGATCATAAGACAGACCTTTCCGTCCTCAGCCGATTTCCGCGGCTCAGGGGTTCTCCTTACGACGGAATGAGGGACGGCGAGCGATCAGGAGCGATGAATAAACTCCTGATTGGCGGTCTCTGTGGCATCAGTGCCCTTTTGACCGCGTGCGAGACGAACGTTCTGCAGCGCGACCGTCCCGGCGTGGTTTACGGAAACGATGGTTACCGGGACCATGGTCATTATAACGGCTCGCGGAATGGATATGAGGGTCGCCGAAGCGACATCGACGAAACGACCGTCAATCGCACGAACATCAACCGGACGACCGTCAACGAAACCAACGTGAACCGCACGACCGTGAACGAGCGAAATCGTCCGGCGCAGAACGTCGGCGGCGAGCGCCGGACTCAGGCTCAGGCCCGGGAGAACGCCAATTCACATTCCCGGGCGACCGCCCCGGTCAAAAACAAAAAAGGGGCGAAGAAAAACGACGCTCCGGCGGCGGCGCGTTAGAAACCCTTCGGCGGGAGGTCGAATTCGGCGTTCGCTAGGGGAGTTTCCTTACACCGATGCAGGGCCGGGGCGCGAAATTGATACACGGCGTCTTGATGGCGTCGCTCAATCAATACCCAACCATGAAACTGACCCCATTCCTCCTGGCCGCCGCGTGTGCCTTGCCGATGGCGTTGTTCGCGGCCGACCAGGCCGCCGACGACACCGGCAAGAACGACCGCGACCGTTCCGGTAAAACCCTTACCCCCATCGATCAATCGAACGATCCGGCGGACATCAAGATCACGGCGGAAACCCGCAAGATGGTGATCGCCGACAAGTCCCTTTCGATGAACGCGAAGAACTGCAAGATCATCACGACGTCGGGCGGTGCCGTGACGTTGCGCGGCCCCGTCGACTCCGCCAAAGAAAAATCCAAGATCGCCAAACACGCCAAAATGGCCGGCGCCACGTCGGTCACGAATCAACTCGAAGTCAAAACCTCAAAGTAAAAACCTATGTCAAAATCCATCGTCGGCATCGCCACCACTCATGACCAGGCCGAGCGCCTCGTAAACCGGCTGCAAACCCAGGGAGGCATCGCGGCTTCCGAGATTTCGGTGCTCGTGCCGGACACCGAAGGCACGCATGACTTCGGTCACGTCAAGGCCACGAAGGCCCCGGAAGGAGCGACCACCGGCGCGGTGGCGGGCGGGATCACCGGCGGCGTGCTCGGCTTGCTGGCTGGCATCGGGGCTCTCGCCATCCCGGGCGTCGGTCCATTCATCGCGGCGGGTCCGATCATGGCTGCCCTGGGCGGCGGAGCCCTCGGGGCGACCGCGGGGGGACTGGTGGGCGGCCTGGTTGGCCTCGGGATTCCCGAATACGAGGCGAAGACTTACGCGGAAAAGCTGCAAAAGGGCAATTTCCTCGTGGCCGCGCGCACGCTCGATGGATCCCATCTCGACAAGATTCGAGACGCCTTCAAAGCCGAGGGACTCGAGGACATCGCCACCACGAGCGACGCTCACGCCCCGAAGGCCTAACCGCCCGTTCCAGACCGACGAAAGGCCCTCCTTCACGGGAGGGCCTTTTTTTCGCCCTCGGCCGGATCGCCCCGAGCTCTCAGCTGTGACGGCCGGCGAAAGTCGCCACGATGGTGAGAAATTCCTCGGGATCCACTGGCTTGGAAACGTGAATCTGGAAACCGGCCTGAATCGCCGCCAGCCGATCCTCCGTGCGGCGATGACCCGTCAGGGCCACGGCGGGCACGCGGGGCGCGCCGGTTGTCTCGACGGCACGGAGGCGCCGGATCAAGCTGTGACCACTCTCCTCGGGCAGGCCGATATCGCTGACGATCACGTCGGGGCGTTCCGCGCTGAAGGCGGCAATCGCCTCGATCGCCGATCCGACGGCCCGAACGGTCGCTTTCCGACCTTCCAAAATGCGCTGCAAACCGATGCGAACCATCTCATCGTCCTCGACCAGCAGGACACGGATGCCTTCCAGACTCGCGGTTGTGGTCAGGGGCACGAGAGGCCCGGATCGCGGCGGTTTATCCCCTTCCATTTGATTGTAGGTAAACGCCGCGCAGCCCTTGGTCCATTGATGTGCCGTGAATTCGTTGGAAGAAGCTCAAGCGGCCGTGTGGGAATTCAAGGAATCGGGACATTCGTTCATCGGGATCGAACCCCCCTTTGCGGGAACGAAAAGGCCGGCGACCCGGGAATTCGGACCGCCCACGGTGGACTCCCGGCCTAGAAGACCACGCCGGTCGTGAATCCAAGAATCGTGGCGTTCTCCACGCTCTCGGTGCCGTTCGGCTTCATGATATATTGCAGGAACGGCTGGAAGTAGAGGAACTCGTTGACCTGCACGCGGTAGCCCGCCTCGAGCACGGCCGAGTAGTTCGGCTGGTTCACGTTGCCATCCTCCTCGAGATTTTCGATGTTGGAGAAACTGTAGGCGCCGTAGCTGAAGGCGACGAGCGTCTGATCCTTGTCCCGGCCGGGAACGAGGCCCTTGTAGACGAAGCCCGTGTGAAAATAGAAGGGCAGGCTGTTGTCGTATTTTGGAGCGTAGGTGAAGAGGGTAAAGGCATAGAGACCCTGGTCGCTGAGCTTGGCGGGGGGGGCGACTTCCTCGACTTCCTTGAAGGATTTTCCGCCCGCGCCAGGAGCCGCGCTGGCCACGGCCTTGTCTTCCGAGGGGCCTTTGCCGAGCACGGCGCTCGCGGGGGCGGGAGCCGGCTCGCGGAAAAGCATCTGGTCGGCCTGCCAATAGAAGCCGTAGCGGCCGGGATAGCTCTCGCCGTTGAAGCTGTCGTGCGTCTCGCCATAGAAATAACCGCCGAAGACGTATTTGCCCGGAAGCTCGGCGGGGCCGAATTTGGGCGTGAAGCCAGTTTCGGCGATGGCGTAAAGCCCGTTCCGGCTTTCATCCGGGCCATAGCCTTCGAAGGCGAGACCGTGGTTCGCGGTCGAGGTGGCTTCGGGGTAGGCCAGGAAAAGGCCGGCCTGCGCATACCAGAGATCGACGGGTTTGACCTTCAGCAGTCCACCCCAGCTCGAAAACGCGGAGGAGAACGGAATGTTCGCCCCGAGTCCCTTCGAGGTGACGAACGAAGCGTTCACGAACAGCTTCGAAAGCGGCTGGTCGACGAAGTAGCTCTGGGGCTGGAGCCAGCCCCCGGTAAGGGTGAAGAAGTCCTTCACGCCGAAAAGTTCCGGCGAGTAGCTGAGGCCGAAATTCGTAAGGCGCCACTGCTTGCCGCCCTGGATGTTCGAAGGCTGGAAATTGCCGGAGGCGCCGGCGCGGACGTTTGGATTGAGCCCGTCGCGGTAGCGGACCTCGCCAAAGGCGCTGAGCGCCTCGAGCGGCTCGCTCCGCAGGAGTTTGCCGAAGTTCACCTTGGCCTGGAACTTGATCTCTTCGTCGAAAAATCCGCGTTGCTTCGTGCCGTTGCCCCCGTCGGCGAAGCCATAGAAATTACCCTTCCACAGCCCGCCGAGCTTGATCCCGTAATCCTCGAGCGTGTCGCGGGCGCCCAGCCAGTCGCCGGTGGCGTAGCGGCCGTTCCCCCATTGGGCGAATGCGCTTTCCTCCTTCACCGTGACGTCGGTGGCCGCGGCAGGCGTTCCGGCGGAAACCGTCGGGACGGAACTCGTGATCAAGGCGGCGACGAGACTGGTCGCAACAAAAAGAACGGGATCGAAACGGAAGATTCTCATGGGATGGGTTCGGAGCGAGCAGAGATATGCGGAAGTCGCCCGCGATGGCAATGCGAAGCTGAGTCATAGCCCCATCAAAAAAACGTCCCTTCCGGCGACGCGAGATAGGCGCCGGCCCCCGAGTTTGGGCGTGGACAAACGCCTGAAAATGGGCCATCCAGTTTCGCTGCGATGACCACGACCGAGACCGCCCCGGAAAAGAAAACCGAAGTGCCCATGATCAACGTCCAGGTGGACGGCGAGTGGCGGCAGTTTCCCAAGGGCACCCGCCTCATCGAAGCCTGCATGAAAAGCGGCCAATACGTGCCGCACTATTGCTACCACCCGAAGCTCAGCTCGCCGGGCAATTGCCGCATGTGCCTCGTGCAAATGGGCATGCCGAAGATGGGCGCCGACCGCCAGCCCGAGATCGGCGAGGACGGCCGCCCCGTGCTGAACTGGAGCCCGCGTCCCGCCATCTCCTGCGCCACCGACATCAGCGAGGGAATGGGCGTCCGCACCACCGGCCCGCTCGTCGAGGAATGCCGCAACGGCGTGATGGAATTCCTCCTCATCAACCACCCGCTCGACTGCCCCATCTGCGACCAGGCCGGCGAATGCCGCCTTCAGGAGTTCTCCGTCGACTACGGCAAGGGCGAGTCCCGCTTCATCGAGGAAAAAGTCAAGAAGCCCAAGCGCGTGGACCTCGGCGACCGCATCGTGCTCGACGACGAGCGCTGCATCATGTGCTCGCGCTGCATCCGCTTCATGCAGGAGGTCGCGCACGACGACGT
>CAXTSM010000027.1:31209-51834 GCA_964247025.1 uncultured Chthoniobacterales bacterium | reverse complement strand
CCTCCTTGTCGCCACGGCGCTCCGTCGCCGTGCGGCGCGAGATCACGCGCCCCCCGGCGCCCCGACGGAGCGGGGCGGCTACAGGCGGAGCCCCGGGAGTGGCCGGGTGAAAGCTCCCGGCGCTTTCGTCGCCTTTACCGCGTCGGCGGGCCGGGTTTTCACGCCTTCACCCCGCGGCTTCGCCCATTGAACCGGAGCCCCCGGGTGCTATGCTTCCCGTGGCACCGGTGCCGAGAAAGGAACAATCATGGCCCAGGCAATCATGGATCCCGAGGAGGTCCGCCGTTTCGCGGCGGAGTTGAAGCGCTTCAATCAGGACGTCCAGACCCGGGCCGCTTCTCTCCAGGCCCGGTTCTCCGCGCTCGGCGGAAGCTGGCAGGATCAGGAACACGACAAATTTTCCGAGGAATTCATCACCACCATGAAGGCGCTGAAAAAATTCGTGGAGATCGCCGACCAGCATGCGCCCTACCTTCTGCGCAAGGCCCAGCGCATCGAGCAGTACCTCGACCAGCGCTGACCCCCGCATGGCCACGCCCGTCCACGTCACCTCGATCGACGCTTTGGGCGCCTTTCGGTCGCGATTGATCGTCTTCCTCTCCACGGCCACGCGCACGCTCGACGAGGTCCACGACGAAGTCCGCCGCGCGCGGCAATGGATCCGCGGCGAGCAGCGGACCCATTGGGAAGGCGAGCTTCGCCGCCGTCAAAAACGCCTCGACGCCGCGCAGCAGGAGCTGACGGGCGCCCGGCTCTCCGGCCCGCGGGAATCCACCGCCGCGCAGCAGTCCGCGGTCACGAAGGCGCGCGCCGCCCTGCACGAAGCCGAGGAGAAACTGCGGCGCGTGAAATATTGGGACCGCAATTTCGACCTCGCCGTCGACCCGGTCGCCCGGCGGCTCGGCGGCCTGCGCTCGCGGCTCGACCAGGATCTTCCCCGGGCCGTCGCCCTGCTCGCCGACGCCCAGCGCGCCCTCGACGCCTACGCGGAAAAACCCGGGACCCGCGAGCCGCCGCCCGCGGCCGAACCGGAGGTCTCCCCCTCATGATCATCAAAGGATGCGCTTCCAGCCTCGCCCACGCCTCGAAAAATTTGTCCCGCGAATGGCGGGAAACCGAAGGGCACTGGCGCGACGCGAAGGCCCGTGAATTCGAGCGGGAATATCTCGCCGACATTCCCGCGCAAATCGCGAAAGCCGTCGAAGCCATGGAAGAGCTCGACCGCGTCCTCCGAAAAGTAAGGAGCGAGTGTGAGTAGCCCGCGCGACCTCGAAGTCGGGCGCGGCCTCGCGCTGCTCGACCGCCTGCACGCGACCCTGGCGGCGTTTGCCAAGGAGGACAGCGAGCTCTCGCGCCGCCTCCGCGACCGGCGCTCCTCCCTCCGGCGGAGCGGCGACGACAAAGCGTCCGCCGCCGAGGTGGAATCCCGTTCGGCGGACGCCGCCGAAGCGGAGATCTTTTCCGCGGAGAAGCGCCGCCTCTCCGACCTCCACGAATCCCGCCGCCGGCGCATCCAGACGCTCCACCGCGACGGCCTGCGAAACCTGCCCCGGCTCGCCCGCGAAGAGCGCGAACGCTGGCTCGGCGAACTCCAGATGCAGGAGTTCCTCGCCACCCGCCGGCTGGACGCGGACCGCCAGGCCGCCCACGAGGAATTTGACGAATTCACCGCCGCGCTCGCGCGGCAGGGCGCCGTCCTGCGCCGCCTCGAGCAGCGGTCGCTGGAATATTTCCTCGGTTATCTCAGCCTGCTCTGGAAGCTGCGCCGCCGGCCGGCCGTCATCCCGCCCGCCGGCCCCGGCAACCAACTCACCGAACGATTGCGCGAGCGTCTCGATCGACTCCACGCGGAACTCACGGCATTCCGCCGCATCGCGCTGCCCAGGGTTTTCAGCTTCCTCCCGCTCCCGGCCGTCATCGTGCTGCTGGCCGTCGTCGTTTTTCTCCTTCAACGCACGAACCCCGGCGCTTCCGGCATCGTTCTCGTCGTCGGCCTCGCGTTCGCCGGCGCGATCATCGCCCTCCACGCGGTGGGAAAGCGCCAGTCGCAATCCCTCGCCGAGGCCGTCGTGACCAGCCTCGCGGAGGCCCGCGCGCTTCATCAGGCGAGCCGGGAGGCCGCCCGCGCCAACCGCGAGCAGACCCTTCGCCGCCTCGAGGCCGAGCAGAAGGGCACCGTGGAACGGGTCACCGGTGAATGGAGTCGCGGGGACGAAATCAAAATCGATTTCGAAGCCCGGGTCCGCCGGCGGTTCGAGACGCGGTCGCCGCGGGCCATCGCGAGAAACGACGCCGCCCGGCAGCGCCGCCTCGATCGATTGGAGATCGCCCACGCGCAAAAAACGGCCGCGCTTCAGGCCGCCATCACCAACCGGCGGGAGGAACTCACGGCAACCGGCGCCGCCGCCGCCGCCGCCCTCGACGCGGATGAGGCCGGCCTCCGCGCCGGGCTCGCCGGGCGCTGGCGGGCCGCCATCGAGCCCGTCTACGCCGAGGTCGCCGCGATGAACGCCGCCTCCGCCGCGGCCTTCCCGCCCTGGGACGCCGCCTTCGTGGAAAACTGGGAACCGCCGCGCGATTTCCTGCCCGTCACGAAATTCGCCCGCCTGGAAGTCGACCTCCACCGGGCGCTCGGCGAGGCCGGCTCCCGGCTGCCTTTGCCCGGGCCCTCGCACCTTTCGATCCCCCTCGCCCTCACCTACCCGGAACACGGATCCCTGTTGTTCGAAGGCGCGGGATCCGGAAATCCCGCCGTGATGGGCTGCCTGAACCACGTCATTCTCCAGCTCCTCACGACGACGCCGCCCGGCCGGCTGAGCTTCACGATCATCGATCCCGTGGGGCTCGGGCGAAACTTCGCCGGCCTCATGCACCTCGGCGATTACGAGGAAGGCATCATCGGCCGCCGCATCTGGACCCAGGCCGATCAGATCGAGGAGCGCCTCGCCGAGTCGAGCCAGCACATCGAGAAGGTCATCCAGATGTATCTGCGCAACGAATACGCCACCATCGCCGAATACAACGAGCAGGCCGGCAGCACGGCGGAGAAATTTCATTTCCTCGTCGTCGCCGATTTTCCCGCGAACTTCAGCGAGACCGCGCTCAAGCGACTCCAAAGCATCCTCTCGAGCGGCCCGCGCTGCGGCGTCTACGCCTTCATTCACTGGGACCAGCGCCAGCCGCTGCCGCCTGGTTTCGTCGCCGAAGACCTGCGTCGGAACAGCGTGCGCATCGAGATCGGGACCGACGGCCCGACGTTCGCCGACGGCGCGCCGGAGCTCGACCTGCGCGTCACCCTGGATGCTCCCCCCGAGGGCGCCCTCGCCCTCGAGCTCACGCGAAAAATCGGCGAGCGCAGCGTCGACGCCGGCCAGGTCCAGGTGCCCTTTCGCGCCATCGCGCCGGAGCCGGGGGACTTCTGGACGGGCGACACGACGCAGGAGCTGCGCGTCGCCATCGGGCGCACCGGCGCGACGAAGCGCCAGATGCTCGCCATCGGCAAGGGCACCCGCCAGCACGCCCTCATCGCCGGCAAGACCGGCTCCGGGAAATCCACCCTCTTCCACGTGCTCATCACGAACCTCGCGCTCTCGTGCAGCCCGGCGCAGGTCGAGTTCTACCTCGTCGATTTCAAAAAGGGCGTGGAGTTCAAATGCTACGCGACGAAACGTCTGCCCCACGCCCGCGTCGTCGCCATCGAGAGCGACCGGGAGTTCGGCCTGAGCGTGCTCCAGCGCGTGGACGAGGAGCTCCGCCGCCGCGGCGACACGTTTCGCCGGCTCGGCGTGCAGGACCTCGCGGGCTACCAGCGCACCGGAAGCGCGGGGCCGATGCCGCGTTCGCTGCTGCTCATCGACGAGTTCCAGGAATTCTTCGTCGAGGACGACGCGATCGCCCAGGAAGCCTCCGTCCTCCTCGACCGCATCGTGCGGCAGGGCCGCGCGTTCGGCATCCACGTCGTGCTCGGCTCGCAGACGCTCGGTGGCGCGTATTCGCTGGCGCGCGCGACGCTTGGCCAGATGGTCATCCGCATCGCGCTCCAATGCAACGAAGCCGACGCCTACCTCATCATGGACGACGGGAATCCCGCGCCGCGACTGCTTTCCCGGCCCGGCGAGGGCATCTACAACGACTCGGCCGGCGCCATCGAAGGCAACAGCCCGTTCCAGGTCGTCTGGCTGCCCGAAGAGGAACGCGACACGTGGCTCGACCAGGTGCGCGCCCTCGCCCGACGGCACCCCGCGCTCGACGCGAGCCCGATCGTGTTCGAAGGCAACGCCCCCGCCGACCTGGGCGAAAACCCGCTCCTCGAGGCCGCGCGGCGCGACGAGCCGACGCGTCCGCCCACGGCGGCCCGCGCGTGGCTCGGCGCGCCGAACTCGATCAAGGGCCCGACCGAAGCCGCCTTCCCGCGGCAGAGCGGTCGCAATCTCCTCATCGTGGGCCAGCGCGACGAAGCCGCCCTCACGATGCTGGCCGCGGCGCTTCTCTCCCTCGCGGCGCAATTCCCCGCCGGCGCCGCGCGATTTCTCTTCCTGCACCATTCCCCGCCCGGCTCGGCCGAGGCGGAATTCATCGGGCGGATCGCGCCGGCCGGCCGGCATGACGTCCTCGCGGCCGCCGGCCCGGACGTGATCGACGCGCTCGGCGAACTCGCGCGCGACCTCGAGAACCGCGCCGCGGCCGACCTCGCGGGCGGCGGCGTGGAAACGTTCGTTTTCATCCACGGCCTGCAGCGTTTCAAAAAACTGCGCCCCGCCGACGATTTCGATTTCTCCGCCGGCGAATCCGACGGCGCCACGAAGCCCGGGGCGCAATTCGCGGAGCTCGTCGCCGAGGGCAGCGCCCACGGCATCCATCTGCTCGTCGCCGTGGATACCTTCAACAGCGTGAACCGATTCCTGAATCGGAAGGCGCTGAGCGAATTCGAAATGCGCGTCGTGTTTCAAATGAGCGCCAACGACTCCGCCAGCCTCGTGGATTCACCCGCGGCGAGCGGCCTCGGCCTGCACCGCGCCCTCTTCTACAACGAGCACGAAGGCACGCTGGAAACGTTCCGACCCTACGCCCGCCCGGAGCCCGCGTGGATCGAGAATTTCACGCGAAAAACTGGCACGCCCGGCAGGATTTGAACCTGCGACCAACGGATTAGAAATCCGCTGCTCTATCCCCTGAGCTACGGGCGCAATTTGTGTTTTTCCTCTGTGAATTCCGACAACATTAGACAAAACGAGACAACGCTGAACACAAATAAATGTTGCATAGTTTGTAGCAATGTAGCAGGCTCGTTTGTAGCAGAAAATGAGCACAAAAACATCGAACAAGTCTCTGTCGTCCTATTGGGTCGGAATTCCATCGGGTCGGAGGTCTTACTACCTCAGATTTCAAGAAAAGGGAAAATCAAACAGCACGTGGATCAGTCTCGACACCACTAGCGCGCCGGAAGCGAATCGACGCGCGAAGCTGAAGTTCGACGCCTTCCACGCTGGCCGCCATGACGCCCTGAAAGCCACCTCTGGCCGCAATGATTTCCCGAAGATCGGCGAGCTGTGCGACCTTTACAAAGTCAATGCCACCGTGGCCGATAAGAATCACCCGGTGAACTCCCTGCTGCGGATCGTGATGATCGCCCGCGGCTGCACGAAGGAACAAGCCCGCGAGCTGCGTTCGGACATTCTCACGGAAGATTTGATCTATCAATTCCGGTCAAACCACCGCGCCGCCTGCAAACAAGCCGGCGAGGAGATCAGCAAGATCGGCGTCAATTCCCGCATTACGAACGCCCGCAGCGTATTCACGGAGCCGAAGCTGTTCTTCCCCGGTCTCACCCTGCCGGACCTGACGGGCTTCCGCGAAGCGAAGGGCGAGAAGAACGCGGGCGAGGAAGCCGGTTTCGAGCCATTGCCCGCCGGCCTGATTGAGCGCATGGATGCCGCCGCGCACCTCCTCCGCGAACTGCAGCCGGACATGCTGCGCGGCTACGTGCTCGTGCGAAATTTCGGCCTGCGCACGATCGAGGTCCAGAAAGCGATCGGGTCATGGTTCACCAGCGAGCCCACCGCCGACGATCCCGGCCGCGTCGTCCTCACCGTCCGGAACCGCGCGCGGAATCCCCGCAGCGGCGAGACCGGATCGAAGGTCAAGAACGGCCGCGTCCGCTTCATCGTCGTGCCGCCCGAGTTTCGCGAGCTGTTCGCCGGCTTCCAGTCCGAGGAATTCATCATCATGCCAAAGGGCACCGTGGGCGCCCGCGAGCGCTTCATCCAGCGCACCCTCTCCGCGTGGTTCCGTCAATTCATCCCCGATCGCGTCGGCAGCACCTATGAGCTGCGCAAGCACGCCGGCAGCGAGGTCCTGACGCGCACGGGCAAGATCGCGGAAGCCGCCGCCTTCCTCGGCGATAGCATGGCCACGGCGGAAAAGTGGTATGCGAAATGGTTGAAGGTCGTGGATGCCGCCGGCCCCGCCGCGATCGAGGCCCCGAAGGGCACGTTGCCCCTTCACAATGCGGCCGTGGAGCTACTGGCCCTCTTG
Source organism: uncultured Chthoniobacterales bacterium (assembly GCA_964247025.1). Lineage (GTDB taxonomy): Bacteria > Verrucomicrobiota > Verrucomicrobiia > Chthoniobacterales > JAATET01 > JAATET01. The sequence goes on along the minus strand of CAXTSM010000027.1, from coordinate 45,300 downwards.
GATGCCGGCGTGAACGGCGAGACGCTGGTCGGTGCGAAGGATCGCCTCCGCGTCCTTGTCGCCGCCTAGGCGTTTGCGTCGCGGATAAACTGTTCGATGTCGGCCTTCAGAAGGCCGGCTTGTTTGAGCGTGGATCGCACCCATTCCACGTCCAGCTTGCCCTTGCGAGGCACATGGACGAGGTGGGTCCCACCCTTCAATCGATACTTCTCCGTGTAATGGAGCTGATCTTTGAAAACGTAGCCCAGCTCTTTCAGCTTATTAACAAAGTGCCTCTTCTCGACGACCACGTGCACGACTCCCTGCTGTCAGATTGAAAGGCACGTCGAAGCGCACGTTGGATAGACGAGCCGGAGCAGGTTCATTAGCCTGTTTCGACCATCCTCTTTCCACGAGAAATTGATCGAGATCACCAGTTGAAAGCAGTTCAGAAAAAGTGCTTTCCAAGACTTCGTTGATGGTCGCAATCAGCTCGTCGAATCGCTCAGCTTGAACGGTCTGGCCAATGGCATCGCAAGCGGCAACGTAAAAGCCAGCAGCGGTTTCATTGTATTTCCAGTCAAGTTTCGCACGAATGTGCATGACGTTTTTCATTTGATTCTTAGCGGAGTGTTTTAACGGTGCCACAGGTAACGATGTCAAGCAACTTGCCAGCAGCCTCCCGACCTTCCCTCCCGCCGTAATCCCTACTCCGCGAACTCCGGCACCTCTTCCCGCGCCTGCTGCTTCAGCGCCGCCTGCGCGCGGAACTTCTGGCCCAGCGTAGGCTGCGAGCCCAGCACGCGCATCTTGGCGGCCGTGTGGGCCGCTGAGAGCCCTTTGATCATCACGGCCGCCTTGCCGTCCATCGTCGCGCTGGCGAAGCCCGGCGCGGCCAGCAGGTGCGTGATCACCCGGCGCGAGAAATCGCCCTTGAGCTGCTGGTAGGCGGCGATCTCCTCGTTCGTCAATTTGATCGTGTAGCCCTTCAGCTGCATCGTCGTCTCCACGCGGCCCGGCAGCGCGCGCTTGTCGCCCGTCGCCCGATAGATGCGTTCCGCCTAGATCAAGGCGGGATCGGCCTTGTAGCGCCGCACGAAGGCGGGATTCAGGAAGACGTTGAAAAGCGTGTTCGTGCCGTATTGGTAGCGTTCCTGTGCCTCGCCCAGCAGGTCGTAGCGTTCCGGCAGTTGCCTGCTTGCGCAGGGTTTCGACGTCGTTGGCGTTATCGGCCTTCATGGAGCCGGTGAGGTTCGCGTTGCCCCACAAGGCGGCGAGGATCAGCGCGGTGATCGTGAGGGATTCTTCGGTGTGTCGTCTCATTGGTTTTTCTTGGTTGCTCCCGTCGGAATTGGCGGGAAAGGGGTTCAGCGAAAACGAGGCTTCGAGCGGTGGACGGTTGCATTCCCAGGTGTCCCGCTCGCGATGGCACGCACGCGCCTCGATCGCTTTGCCTGGCCGATAGAACGCGGAGTTTCGCACGCGAATTCACGCGAACGGGAAAGGGCGTTGGGCCGGTGAAAGGGCCCGCGCGCCGGGCGCCGCGAAAACGAACTGCCGGGTGGCTTCCATTTACGACGACCCGGAAATCTACGATCTCGAACATTCCGGCCCCCAGCAGGACATCGGGTTCTTTCAGGAATTCATGGGCCGCCATCGGCCGGCGCGCATCCTCGAATACGCCTGTGGCAACGGCCGCCTCACCTTTCCGCTCGCCGCGGCGGCGGCTTGCTGGGGCGGAAAAATCGTCGGCCTGGACTCGAGCCAACCCATGCTCGACGACGCGGGGCGCCATCCCAATCCCCATGGCATCGATTGGCAGACCGGGGACATGACCCGCTGGCGACCCGCCGCTTCCGCCGACCTCGTCATCGCGGCCTGCGGATCGCTCAGCCACCTTTTGTCGCCGGACGACCAGATCGCGACGTGGAAGAACGCGCGGGCATCCGTCGCGACGGGCGGGCGGTTCGTCGTGGCCGAGCTCGCGCCCGACTACCCGACGATGGCGGAGTCCATGCGCCTGCCCGCGCGGGTCGCGATGCGGTTCGACGGCGACCTCGGGACCGACGACGACCGCCTGCTTCGCTACCGGACGGCGAGCTATCGCGCGGACCTCCAGCGGCTGCGCGTGCGCTACCTTTACGACCGCTTCCGGGCCGCGGGGGAGCCGGACCGTCTCGTCGAGGACTACGACGCCCACGTTTATTTTCCGAACGAGTTGCGCCTGCTTTTCACCCTGGCCGGCTTCCGGCTCGAACGAACCTGGGGCGGCTATGACGGCGCGCCTTTTTCGCATGCCTCGCCGGCGATGATTTTCTGCGGCGTCGCGGAATGACGGGCGCCCCCTGACAGCTCCGCCGGGGGAGTCGGAAAGCCCGGCCCGTTCGAACAAGAATCATGAACCTCGAACCCACCGATGCCGCCGAAGGCATGAATCGCCGGAAATTTCTCCGCACCGCCGCGCTCACGGGAGCAGTGGCCTGGACCGCGCCCGGGGCGCTGGGCGATCCCCCGGTCGAGGCCGCTCCGTCCGTCACGAGCCTGAGGCGGCCGTCCGCGCCGGGCGTTCCCGGCGCCATTCCGCTCGCGCCTCCGGACAAGCAGCCACCCACGTTGGACGTGCCGGAGCCGCGGAAAAAACTCGGGTGGGCCGTCGTCGGCCTCGGCGAGCTGTCGCTGGAGGAAATCCTGCCCGCGTTCGGGGAGTGCCGCCACTCGCGGCCGGTGGCGCTCGTGAGTGGACACGCCGAAAAGGCGCGGCGCCTCGCGGAGGTCTACGGCGTCGATTCCAAGGCGGTCTACGATTACGCGGGCTACGACCGGCTCCGCGACCACCCCGAGGTCGACGTCGTTTACATCGTGCTGCCGAATTCATTGCACGCGGACTTTACGATCCGCGGGTTGCAGGCCGGCAAGCACGTGCTGTGCGAGAAGCCCATGGCGACCAGCGTCGCCGAGTGCGAGGCGATGATCGCCGCCGCCGGGAAGGCCGACCGCAAGCTGGGCGTGGCTTACCGCCTCCACTACGAGCCGATGAACCTCGCGGTGGAACAAATGTGCCGGAAGAAAAAGTTCGGCGAAGTGAAGACGTTCACCGCGAGCAATTGCCAGGACGTCAAGGCCCCGAACATCCGCCTGAGCGGCCCGCTGGGCGGGGGGCCGGTCGGCGACGTGGGCATCTATTGCATCAATGCCGCCCGCACGATGATCGGAGAGGAGCCCATCGAGGCCCTCGCCATCCAGACCCAGCCGAAATCCGACCCGCGCTTCACCGAGGTGCCGCAATCGGTGAGCTTCCTGCTGCGCTTCGCCTCCGGGGTGATCGCCGAGTGCGAGTGCTCCTTCGGCACGGCCCGCAGCTCGAGCTACCAGGTGCTGTGCGAGAAGGGCTCCATCACGATGAATCCCGCCTACACCTACGAGGGCCTGCATCTTTCGACCGAAAGTGAAATGGAGGGTGTCCCGACCAAAACGGACTGGCGCCTTCCCGCCATCAACCAATTTGCGGCGGAGATGGACGCCTTCTCGGAATGCGTGCGGAATGGCCAGCCCATTCGCACCCCCGGGGAGATGGGTCTCCTGGATCTGCGCGTCATTCTGGCGGTGATGGAATCCGCCCAACGCGGCGGCGCGGTCGTCAAGGTCGGCTGACCGGGGACGCCTTCGACGAATGAACGGGGGGCGATTTCCCGCGCCTGAGACCCCTTTTCGCTCCCGCCGTTCGCGCCGTTTCCCTCCTTCTCGTCATAATACGACCAAATTAGTCGTTTTTTGTTGCCTGACGGCGAGAATCTGCTTTTCTTCGGGCGTGTTCCGGGGGGAACAACAGGCCGTCGTGGCATTCGTCGCGGCGGCCTGTATTTTTTCAACCCTGAATCTTCGGCCGCGAAAGAGCATTGCGCGCCGGTCGGAAGCAAGTAGAGCTTCCCTCATGCCACGCGCCTCCCCCCGGCTGCTGATCGTCGGCGGGAGCCTCGCCCTCGGCGCATCCCTCTTGGCCGCGCCGGCTCCGGAGGCGGATTTGCTCCGGGGAAACTACCAGCAAGTCCTCGCGTCCACCGCCGATCCCGCGTCGAACGACGCCACCGCCACCCGGCTGCGGTTGGAGGCGCTCCTCGCCGTCGGCCGTTACGCCGAGGCCGGCTCCCTGGCCCGCGAATCGCTGCGCCGCTTTCCCTCCGACGCCGCCGCGCAATTCGCCATGTATCGCGCGCTCCACGCGATCGGCGCCCGCGCGACCGCCACCGACGCCCTCGTGGCCGCCGCGCGCAGCCAGCCCGGCGAATACGATCCCGCCCGGGAAACCCCCGCCGCCGCCGCCGCCCGCGCCCTCGCCCTGCGACTGCTCGGCGGCGACCCGAAGCTCATGCTCGATCGCATCCTCGGAGCGGCCGTCAAAAAATCCCCCGGCGCCCGCGAACCCGCCCTCGCGCTGGCCGGCATCGCGTTGCTCGAGCACGACCGCCAGCTCGCCGCGGAGACGCTCCTCGCCGCGGCCACGCATTTTCCCGGCGACGCCGACATCGAGTTCGGCCTCGCGCAGGCCTTCGAGGATCCCCGGATCGTCGACCGGCACCTCGACGCCGCCTTGAAGGCGAACCCGCGCCACGGGGATGCCCTTGTCTTCAAGGCGCGGCGCCTCACGGACGCCGGCGATTTCGCGGGGGCCGGCGCCGCGCTGGGCGCCGCCCTCGCCGTCGATCCCACCAGCCCCGCGGCCTGGGCCGGCCGCGCCGTGCTCGCGAACCTGCACGGGGACGCCCCCGCCGCGGCGGCCGCCCGCGACAAAGCCCTCGCCCCATGGCCGGAAAATCCCGAGGTCGATTTCGCCATCGGCTCCGCCCTCGCGCGCCGCTACCGCTTCGAGGAGGCGATCCCGTTTCTCCGCGCCGCTCTGGCCAGCGACCCCGACCACCTTCCCTCCCGCTTCGAGCTCGGCATGGACCTGCTGCGCTTCGCCGACGGCGGCAACGAGCGCGAGGGCTGGGAGCACATCGCGCGCGTGCAGGCCCGGGACCCCTACCACGTCGCCGCCTTCAATCTCATGGCCCTCCGCGAGGTCATGGACAAGATGCCGACCCTCTCCGGCTCCGGCGTTCACCTGCGCCTCGCGCCGGGCGACGCGGCGATTTTCGGCCGCCATGCCCTCGACCTGTGCATCCGGGCGCGGAGCACCCTTTCCGAAAAATACGGCACCGCGCTGCCCTTCGACGTCACCGTGGAAATGCTGCCCACCCCATCCGATTTCGCCGTGCGCACCTTCTCGCTGCCGGGCGGCGAGGGATTCCTCGGCGTCTGTTTCGGCCCGCTCATCACCGCGTGCAGCCCCGGCGGCCGCATCGGCCGGGCGAACTGGGAGGCCGTCCTCTGGCACGAAATGACGCACACCGTCACGCTCACCGCCACCCGCCACCGCATCCCCCGCTGGCTGAGCGAAGGCATCAGCGTGCACGAGGAAAGCCAGGCGAACCCGGGCTGGGGCATGGCCATGAACTCCACCCGCCGCGCCGCCATCCTCGACGGCAAATTCGCCCGGGTCGGCGCCCTGGACGCCGCCTTCGGCCAGGACATCTCGCTCGCGTATTTTCAATCCGGCCTCATCGTCGACTTCCTCGTCGCGCGTTACGGAATCGACGGCCTGAAGCGCATCCTCGTGTCGTTGCGGCGGGATCACCCCATCGCCGACGCCCTTGCGGCCGTGGCCGGATCGCCCGCGAAATTCGAGGCCGACTTCACCGCCTACGCCCGGCGCCTCGCCGAAAATTACGGCCCGACCCTCGACTGGACCCCGCTGGCCGACGCCGAGTTCGCCCGATTCCAGGCCGCCCCGGACGACTTCCTCGCCCGCGAGCCGCTCCGTTATTTCGCCGCGATGCAGAGCGCCCACGACCTCGCGAAAGCCGGCCGCTGGGCGGACGTAAAGGCCCGCCTCGATCCCCTGCTCGCCGCCGAGCCCGCCAACCGCGAGGACGACAATCCCTCCGACCTGCTCGCCCGGGCCGAGCGCGCCCTCGGCCATCCCGAGGCCGAGCGCGCCGCCCTCGACCAGCGCCTCCGCCTCGACGCCGGCGCGCTCCCGGCCGCGGAACGCCGCCTGGACATCGCCGTGAAATCCGGCGACGTCCCGGACACCGCCCGCGCCGCCGCCATGGTTCTCGCCATCGACCCCGCCAATCCCGACGCCCTGCTTGCGCTCGGCCGCGGCGAGATCCGGCGCGGCGATCTCGCCGCCGGCGTGGACCACTACGAGGCCCTGTTGTCCACCGATCCGATCGAGGCCCCGCGTCTCCGGCTGGAACTCGCCCGCGCCCTCCACGCCCGCCACGATCCCCGCGCCCGCCGGCAAGTCCTGCTCGCCCTGGCGGAAAATCCCCGCCTCGCGCCCGCGCTCGCGCTCCTCCAGGCCATCCACCGCGCATCCCCCGCCCCATGAGCCCGCGCCCGCTGCTCCTCGCGCTCGCCCTGTTCGCGATCCCCGTATTCGCCGACGACCCGGACGCGCCCGACGTCATCTCCAACTCCGCCTGGAAAAACGCCCCCCCGTTCCAACACGACGTCTTCACGTTCGTCCGGCTGCGCCCGCACGACCATTACCGCTGGTACATCGACCGTCCCGACAGCGAGCTGAACTTCAGCTCCCGCGTGCATCAGCTCACGTCCATCCGCGTGGACACCGAGGCCCGCGCCATCGACATCGACAACCCCGACCTCGTGAACTGGCCCTTCGTCTACATCGTCGAGCCCGGCGTCATGCACCTCGACGACCGCGAGGTGGAGATCCTCCGCCGGCATTTGCTGAACGGCGCCTGCCTCCTGCTCGACGACTTCTGGGGCGGGGAGGAATGGCAAAACGTCACCGACAATCTCAAGCGCATCTTCCCGGACCGCGCCCCCGTTCCCCTCGAGCTCGACCACCCGATCTTCCACGTCGTCTTCGACCTCGAGGGGAAGCCCCAGATCCCCTCCATCGACATCGCGAACGCGAACCGCCTCACCGGCATTTTCTGGGAACGGGACGACGCCCGCGGCGCGAAATACTACGCCATCTTCGACGACCGCGGCCGCATGATGGTCGTCATCTGCCGCGACACCGACCTTGGCGACGGCTGGGAGCGCGAAGGCGACAACGAATGGTTCTTCCACCAGTTCTCCGAGAAACTCGGCTACCCGATGGGCATCAACATCCTCACCTACCTGATGACGCACTGATTTCTTTTCACCATGAGCCACCCCGCCGCCTCCTCCCCCGACGAACGCGACACCGTCCGCCGCCTCGCCGAAGCCCGCCCGCGCATCCACGCCGAGCTTCGCAAGGTCATCGTGGGCCAGTCCGACGTCATCGACCTCCTGCTCGTCGGCCTCCTCGCCGGCGGGCATTGCCTCATCACCGGCGCGCCCGGCCTCGCCAAGACGCTGCTTGTGAAGACCGTCGCCGAGCTCTTCCACCTCGACTTCCAGCGCATCCAATTCACGCCCGACCTCATGCCCGCCGACATCACCGGCACGGAAATCCTCACCGAGACCCCCGAAGGCCGTCGCCTCGTCTTCGTGAAAGGCCCGCTCTTCGCGCACATCGTGCTCGCCGACGAGATCAACCGCACCCCGCCGAAGACGCAGGCCGCCCTGCTCGAGGCCATGCAGGAGCACCAGGTCACCGCCGGCGGCGCGCGCTACCCGCTCGAGGAGCCCTTCTTCGTGCTCGCGACCAAGAACCCCATCGAGATGGAGGGCACCTACCCGCTGCCCGAGGCCCAGCTCGACCGCTTCATGTTCGACATCGAGATCGGCTACCTGCCCGAGGAAGACGAGGTCGCCGTCATCACCCGCACGACCAGCGCCGCCCCCGAGCCCGTCGCGCCGCTCTTCACCGGCGACGATCTCCGCGCCTTCCAGGCCGTCGTCCGCCGCACGCCCGTCGCGCCCGAGATCGCGCGCCACGCCGTGCGGCTCGCCGCCTCCTCGCGCCCCGGCCCCGGGTCCCCCGACTTCGTGTCGGATTGGATCAACTGGGGCGCCGGCCTGCGCGCCGCCCAATGCCTCGTGCTGGGCGGCAAGGCGCGCGCGCTGCTCCACGGCCGCACCCACGTCACCGTCGAGGACATCCAAGCCCTCGCCGCCCCCGCCCTGCGCCACCGCATCCTCACGAACTACCGCGCCGAGGCCGAGGGCATCTCGGTGGACGAAATCATCCGCCGCCTCGTCGCCGCCACGCCCCGCCCCTAGCCGCCCTCCCGCCGCCCATGCCCGCCCCGCCTTCCGCGGCCTTTGCCGACCCGGCCACCCTCATGCGCATCCGCAGCCTGGAATTGCGCGCCCGCGCGGTCGTCGAGGGCTTCCTGCGCGGCCTTCACCGCAGCCCGTTCCACGGCTTCTCCAGCGAGTTCGTGGAATACCGCGCCTACGTCCCCGGCGACGACCCGCGCTACCTCGACTGGAAATTGTTCGCCCGCCGCGACCGCGCGTGCATCCGCAAATTCCAGGAGGAGACCAACGTCTCCTGCCACCTCGTCCTCGACGTGAGCGCCTCGATGAGCTTCGGCTCGGGCGCCCATTCGAAGTTCGAATACGCCCGCACCCTCGTCGCCTCGCTCGCCCGCTTTCTCCGCTTGCAGGGCGACGCCGTCGGGCTCGTCACCTTCGCCGGCGCCATCCGCGAATACCTCCCCGCCCGCCGCCGCCACCGCCAGCAGCACGACCTCCTCGCCGCCCTGGAAAAACCGCCCGGCGGCCCCGCCACCGCCCTCGACGTCCCGCTCGACCATCTGCTGCGCACCGAGCGCCGCCGCGGCCTCGTCATCTTCGTCTCCGACCTGCTCGCCCCGCTGGAAGCCCTCGAGCCCCGCCTCGCCTCCGTCGCGGCCTGCGGGCACGACGTCTCGATCTTCCAGGTGCTCGACCGGGCCGAGATCGCCTTTCCGTTCACCGATGCCGCCATGTTCGAGGACCTGGAAACCGGCCAGCGCCGGCACGTCGATCCCGCCGCCGTGCGCGGGCGCTACCTCGAGCGCCTCGCCGCCCACCAGGATCGCGTGCGGCGGCTCTGCACCCGGGCCGGCATCCTCCACCACCTCTTTCCCACCGACCAGCCGCTCGAGCACGCGCTCTTCGCGCACCTGCACGACCGCGCCCACCGCCGCCGAGGCCCGCGCCGGGCCCGCCTCAACGCCTGACCGGCATGTCATTCCTCGCGCCCCTCTTCCTGGCCGCCCTCGCCGCCCTCGCCGGGCCGATCCTGCTGCACGTGCGGCGCCAGAACCCCCGCGAGCGCGTGCCCTTCAGCCTCGTGCGATTCCTCGACGCCGGCGCGCCCCCCCAGCGCCGCCGGCGACGGCTCGAGCACCTCTTCCTCCTCCTGCTCCGCTGCCTCGTCATCGCCCTGCTCGCCCTTGCCTTCGCCCGTCCGTTCTTCGGCCGCGGCGCCGCCCTCGCCTCCGCGTCGGAAGTCCATCGCCTCGTTCTCGTCGACACCAGCGCCAGCGTGCGCGGCCCCCGGTTCGAGGAAGTCCGCCGCGAGGCCGCTCGCGCCATCGGGCAGGCCGGCGCCGACGACCTCGTCGCCGTCGCGGCCTTCGACCGCTCCCTGCGCGTCGCGCTGCCCTTCGACCGCAGCCGGTCGCTTCCCGCCGCGGAACGCCGCGCCGCCGCGCTCACCGCCCTCCGCGCCATCGAGCCCGGCTGGTCCGCCACCGACCTCGGCGGCGCGCTCACCGCCGCCGCCGACCTCCTCGACCAATCCCGCGAGCACGGCGACACGTCCGTTGTCCTCGTCGTCGTGAGCGATTTTCAACGCGGCGCCGCCACCACCGCTCTCGCCGGCTACCAATGGCCCGCGCGCATCCAGGTCGTCCCGGCCTTCGTCGGCGCCGGCGCATGGACGAACGCCGGCGTCCATCCGCCGGGCTCCCGCCCCCGGCCGGGCGAGCCGCCGTCCGTCCGCGTGACGAACGCCGCCGGCTCCGAGCGAAGCGCATTCCAGCTCGACGGCCAAAAAATCGACGTCCCCCCGGGCCAGGCGCGATCCGTCGTGCCCCCGGCGACCGCCGCCAACGTCGCCACGCTCACCGGCGACGACTTCGACTTCGACGACCACGCGTGGTTCACGCCCTTCGCGCCGCGGGCGATCACCGTCGACTACCTCGGAGCCGCCGATGCGAACGACACCGCCGGCGGCCTTTTCTTCCTCCGCCGCGCGCTCGCCTCCACCCCCGACGACACGATCACCCTCCGTTCCACTCCCTCGCCCGACGCCGCCCTCGCGATCGTCGACGGCCCGCTCGACCCCGCGGCCGCCGCCCCGCTCCGCGCGAGACTGGCCGCCGGCGCGTCCGTCCTGCTCGTCCTGGGCGACGCCGCGTCCGCCCGCGCGCTCGAGGCGCTCGCCGGTCGCGCCGCCGCCATCTCCGAAGTCACGCCGGACGAGCCCGCGCGGATCGGTCGCGTGAACTTCGACGACCCGGTTTTCCGCCCCTTCGCCGATCCGAAATACTCCGACTTCAGCCACGTCGTCACCTGGCGCTACCGTCGCCTCGATCCCAAGACCCTCCCCGGCGCCGCCGCCCTGGCCTCGTTCGACTCCGGCGATCCGCTTCTGCTCCGGGTGCCCGTCGCCCGCGGCACGCTCTTCGTGCTCACGACCTCCTGGCGGCCCGCCGACAGCCAGCTCGCGCTCTCGTCGAAATTCCTGCCGCTCCTCCATTCGATCCTCGATCAATCTTTGTCGCTCGCCGCGTCGCCCGACCAGGCGTGGGTCGGCGACCCCGTTTCGCTCCCGGTCGACGCCGCCGCCCGCGTCGTCACGCCGGCCGGCCGGACCCTCGACGCGCCCGGCCACCGGTTTCTCGCCACCGACGCCCCCGGCCTCTACCGCACCGCGGACGGCCGGTTTTCCTTCGCCGTCAACGTCCGCCCGGCCGAGAGCGAGATCACGCCCCTCGGCCTTGCCGATCTCCATGCGCTCGGCCTGCCGCTCGAAACGGTCGCCGCCCCCCCCGCCACCGAGGCGGACCGCCGCGCCCTCGCCCGCGAGGAACTCGAGCGCCGCCAGAAATCATGGTGGTGGTTGATTCTCGCCGCCACCGTCGTTCTGTTCATCGAAAGCGCCCTTGCCGCAAGGCTCCCGCGCCCCCGCCCCGCGCCGGTCACGCCATGATCCCCCCCCTCCGCCTCGAGCTCGAACGCGTCGCCGAACGCGAGCACGCCCACCGCTGGCACGGCCATCTCCTCGCGCTCTGGGCCGCCGGCGCGGCCGCCGCCGCCGGCCTGCTCGCCCTGCGACATTGGCTCGGCGGGCCGGGCATCTGGTCCGCCTTCGCCCTCGCGCTCGCTCTCGGCGCCGGCTGGTTCTGGTGCCGCGCGCGCGTAAAAAAACTCCGCCCCGACCTCCCCGCCATCGCCCGCCGCATCGAGCACGCCCACCCCGGGCTCGACTCCCTCCTCCTCACCGCCGTCGGCCAGCGGCCCGGCGACGGCGATCGTTTCTCGTATCTCCAGCGCCGCGTGTTCGACGCCGCCCTCGACGACGCGCGCTTTGGAAAATGGGACGATGTCGTGCCCGCGGCCTCGGTGCGCCGGCGCGCCATCCTCCAGCGCGCGGCCGCCCTGCTCGCCCTCGGCGGGATCGCGCTCCTCTTCGCCCTCGATCTCTCCGGTCGGCTCGCCGCCCGCCGCGTCGCGGAAATGCTCGACGTCCAGCCCGGGGACGCCGAGATCGAGCGCGGCCGCGCCGTCACGTTCACCGCTCGGTTCGCGCCGGATCTGCCCGCCCTCGCCGCGATCCACTTCATTGGCTCGCCAACGTCCGCCGACCTCCCGCTCACCCGCCTGCTCGAGGACCCCGTGTTCACCGGCACGCTCCCGGCCGTCGGGCGGGATCTGAAATACCTCGTCGACTTCGGCCGCGGACGCAGCCGGGAATTCACCTTGAAGGTTTTCGATCCACCCACGGTCGAGCAGGTCGACGCCGCCCTCCGCTTCCCCGCCTACACCGGCCAGGCCGAGGCGAAGATCCACGACCCCCGCACCATCACCGCCATGGAGCAGACCGAGCTCACGCTCGACGTCCGCACGAACGGCCCGATGCAGGCCGTGGAGCTTCGCGCCGGGGACGGCCGCGTCATCCCCCTCGCCCGCGACCCGCGGCAGCCGACCCGCTACGAATCGACCACCCGCCTCGACAAAAGCGGCGACTTCGCCATCGCCCTCCGCGACGAAGCCGGCCACGAGGCCCCCGCCGCCGGCGCGCTCCGCATCCGCGTCTCGCCGAACCGCCCCCCGACCGTGAAGGCCCGGCTCCCCTCCTCCCGCGACCGCGCCGGCGCGTTGCAGGAAGTCAGCTTCGAGGCCCAGGTCGAGGACGACTTCGGCCTCCGCGCCGCCGGCCTCGTCGTGCAGGTCGGCGTCGGCCGCCCCATCGAGATCCCCGCCCCGCCCCTCGGTCCCGGCGCCCGCCGGACCACCCTCACCCACCTCGTGCGGCTCGAGGACCTCGGCGCCCGGCCCAACGACCTCATCGTCTGGCATGCCTGGGGCGAGGACCTCGGCCCCGACGGGAAACCCCGCCGCACCGACGGCGACATCCATCTTCTCCCCGTGCGCGCGTTCGACGAAATCGCCCGCCAGCACCAGAGCGGCGGCGGCCCACCCGAAGGAAACCCCGGCATGCGACTGATCCGCCTCCAAACCCGGATTCTCGACGGCACCTGGGGCGTCCGACGCGAGTCCGCCCCCGCCGAGCCCCCCGCCGCCGAGATCCGCACCCTGCACGACTCGCAGGCCGCCGCCATCGATCAGGCCGCCGCGCTCATCGACCGCCTCCCGGACCCCGACCTCCGCCGTCACGCGAGCGAAGCAAAGGAGCAGATGACCCGCGCCCTCGACCGGTTGAAACGCGGCCGCCGCGCCGACCTCCCGCCTGCCCTCGAGGCCGAGCAAGCCGCCCTCGCCGCCCTCTACCGCCTGCTCTCCTCCGACCTCGACATCGCCCTCGCCAAGGAGGGCCCCGGCGCCCCCGACGACGGCGATCCCGCCCTCGACGACCTCGACCTCAAAAACATGCCCTCCCGCTACGAGACCGAGACCGAAGCCCGCGAAGAGCCCGACCGACGCGGCCGCGAGATCCAGGAAACCCTCAACCGCCTCAAGGACCTCGCCCAGCGCCAGCGCGACCTGAACGAAGAACTCAACCGGCTGCAAAATGCCCGGCGCCTCGCCCGCACCGACGCCGACCGCGCCGAAGCCGAGCGCCAGCTCAAGCGCCTCCGCGACCAGCAGCGCGAGCTCCAGGAAGACATGGACCGCAGCCGCGAGCGCATGGCCGATTCCGGTGGAAAATCCGCCCCCACCCCCGGGCAAAAAGCCCTCGAACAAGCCGCCCAATCCGCCGAGCGCGGCGCCCGGCGCCTCGAAGCCAAACAACTCGCCGAAGCCCTCGCCGAAGGCGCCCGCACCCAGCAGGCCCTCGACAAAGCCGAGCAGACCTACCGCCAGGGCACCGCCGGCGAGCTCACCCAGCAGCTCCGCGACCTGCGCGCCCGCGCCCGCGCCGCCCTCGACCGGCAGCGCGACCTCGGCCGCGACATCGCCCAGGGCAGCGGCCCCCTCACCCGCCGCACCCTGCGCGACGACCCCGACTCCTTCGCCGCCCGGGCCGCCCGGCAGGCCGAGGATTTCCAGCGCCTTGCGGACGCCGTCACCGGCACCGCCCGGCTCGCCGAGGAAGGCGAGCCCCTCGTCGCCCGTCGCCTCGACGAAGCCATCCGCCAGAACCAGCCGGCCGAGACCACGCAGGCCCTCGAAAACATGCGCTCCGCCGCCTCGGTCGACAACCGCGCCGACGCCCTCGCCGCCCAGCAAACCGCCGAGAAAAACATCCAAGCCCTCAGCCAGGGCATCGACGCCGCCGCCGCCAGCGTCCTTGGCAGCGACGCCGACGCCCTCCGCTTCGCCCAAAACGAACTCGACCGCCTCCGCCAGGCGCTCACCGCCTCCCTCGACCCCCCGAAGACCTTCTTCGACCCTCCGAAGACCTCCTTCGACCCTCCGAAGACCTCCCTCGACCCTCCGAAGACCTCCTTCGACCCTCCGAAGACCTCCTTCGACCCTCCGAAGACCTCC
>CAXTSM010000027.1:0-31109 GCA_964247025.1 uncultured Chthoniobacterales bacterium | reverse complement strand
TCGACCCTCCGAAGACCTCCTTCGACCCTCCGAAGACCTCCTTCGACCCTCCGAAAACCTCCTTCGACCCTCCGAAGACCTCCTTCGACCCTCCGAAGACCTCCCTTGACCCCCCGACCACCCCCGGCAACTCCCCGGGAGCGCCCGGTAGTCCCCAAACGACCCGCCGCGACTCCCCCACGGCCCCCAGTCCCTCGGGCGGTGGCCCCGGCGGCGGCGGCCGCCCGGGCGAATCGCCCTTCACGGATTCCGCGAACTTTCAGCAATGGACCGACCAGGTCCGCGATCTCGAGGCCGTCGTCGACGTGCCCGAAGCCCGCGCCGCGTTGGAGAACGCCCGCCGCGCCGCCCGAGACCTGCGCGCCGAATCCCGCCGCCACGCCCGCCCCCCGGGCCCGGCCCTCGTCGTGCAGCAGGTCATCCAGCCCTTGATCGAGGCGCAGGCCCGGATCCAGCAGGCCTTGAACCAGCTCGACCACAAGGACCCGCTCGCACCCGTCGAGCGCGATCCCGTGCCGGAAAAATACTCCGACGCCGTGCGGCGTTACTACGAGGCGCTCGGCCAATGAACCTCCTCTGGCCGGACAGCCGGGGGATCGTTCCCGCCGCCCTCGCCCTGGCGCTCGCCGCCACCCTCGTCGCCTGGAGCTACGCCCGCGCCCCCGCGCTGCCCGCGTGGTTCCGCCTGCTCGCCGCGCTGCTGAAGATCGCCGGCTTCGCCCTCCTTCTGCTCTTCCTGCTCGACCCGCAGATCCTCCGGACAATCGTCGAGCCCGGCCGGAACTGGATCGCCGTCGCCGCCGACAACAGCGCCAGCATGGGCCTCGCCGACCAACCCGGCGGCCGCACCCGCGGCGGCGCCCTGCAGGCGACCCTCGCCGACCCCCGCTGGCGCCCGCCCGACGACCGGACCTTCCGGTGGCGCGACTACGCGTTCGACGGCCGCACGCGCCGGGCGGAAAACCTCGCCGCACTCACCTTCGACGGCCCGCGCTCCGATTTGCAGGCCGCGCTGGGCCGCATCGCCAGCCAGTTCGCCGGCCAGCCGCTCTCCGCGATCATCGTTTTCACCGACGGCGCGGCCACCGATCTCGACCAGCCCCGGCCGCCCGGTCTCCCGCCCGTCTACGCCGTCCTCACCGCCCCCGGCGCCCGCGTCGCCGACGCCGCCATCGAGCGCGTCACCGCCGCGAACTCCGCCTTCGAAAGCGCGCCCGTCACCATCGACGCGACCATCCACGCCGTCGGCGCCGAGGGCCGCCCCCTCACCGCGCGCCTGCTCGACGCCCGCGGCGCCGTCCTCGCCGAGCAGCGGCGCACCCCGCGCGCCGCCGACGAGGAGATCGGCGTGCGCTTCCTCGACGCCCCCGCCGCCCCCGGCCCCGCCGCCTACCGGGTCACCGTCGGGATGGATGGCGACACGATCCCCCAAAACAACGCCTGGAACGTCGTCGCGAACCGTGAGGGCGCCCCCCGCCGCGTGCTCTACGTCGGCGGGCAGCCGAACTGGGAGCACAAGTTCCTCGCCCGCGCCCTCGCCGACGACCCCGAGATCAAGCTCGTGAGCCTGCTCCGCATCGCCCGGGCGCAGGCAAAGGTCGACTGGCGCGCCGGCGGCGGGACCGCCAACCCGCTGTATCGAGGCTCGACGACGGACGCCGCCGAGCGCTCCGACGAGCCCGTCTTCCTGCGGCTCGGCACGCGCGACGCCGCCGAGCTGCGCGGCGGGTTCCCGCGCACGGCGGCGGAGTTGTTCCCGTATGACGAGGTCATCCTCGACGGCATCGAGGCCGCTTTCTTCACCCGCGACCAGCTCGCCCTCCTGCGTCGCTACGTCGCCGAGCGCGGCGGCAGCCTCGTCATGCTCGGCGGGGCGGACTCCTTCGACGCCGGCGGCTACGACGGCACCCCCCTCGCCGAGGCCCTGCCCGTCTACCTCGGCGCCGCGCACGCCCGCCCCCCCGCGCTCCCCGTCCGCGTGCGGCTCACCCGCGAGGGCATGCTCCAGCCGTGGATGCGCCTGCGCGCCGGCGAGCGCGAGGAGGCCGCCCGCCTTGCCACGATGCCCGCCTACCTCGTCGCCAACGGCCTCGACGCGCTCAAGCCCGGCGCCGAGGCGCTCGCCACGCTCACCGACGCGGACGGCCGCGACGGGCCGGCCATCGCCTCGCAGCGTTTCGGTCTCGGTCGCGCCACGGCGTTCCTCGTCGGCGATTGGTGGCGCTGGGGCCTGCGGGGTCCCGCGCAGCGCGCCGACCTGGACAAATTCTGGCGCCAGGCCCTTCGCGGCCTGCTCGCGGATACCCCGCGCCGCGCCGCGCTCGCCACCCGCCCCGCGGAGGACGGCGGCACGGAGCTCGCGGTCACCGCCCTCGGCCCCGACTTCCGCCCCGCGGAACGCTCGATCGTCACTGCCCGCGTGCGCGATCCGGACGGAAGGTGGACGCCCGTGGACGTCGCGCCCGACCCCGAAAGTCCGGGCCGGTTCACCGCCCGCATCCCGGCGAAAAAATCTGGCCCGTGGCTCGCCGAAGCCGTCGTCACCGACGAAGGCGACGGCTCGAGCCAGCGCGCGCAAGGCGGCTGGGCCATCGACGCCGAGGCGGCGGAGTTCCGCTCCCTCCGTCCCGATCCCGGCGCGATCCAGGCGCTCGTGCGCGCCACCGGCGGCCGGGTCGTCGCCGCCGCCGAACTTCCCGCGTTGATCGAGGAATTGAAGAAGCGCCCCGCGTCCGTCACCGGCACGCGCGCCGAGCCGCTGTGGCATCACGGCGCCTGGCTTGCGCTCGCCCTCGCGTGCCTCGCCGGCGAATGGAGCCTTCGCCGCGGGAGGGGACTGGCGTGAGGATCGCCCTCTGCGTCATGGCCGCCGCGTGCGGCGCCGCCTTCGCCGCCGGGCCCGCCCGCGACGTGGTGGTCGCCCTCGGCGCGGAGGGCGAACCGCCATACGGCGAGGCGTTTCGCACCGCCGAAGGGCAATGGGCCGCCGCCGCGAAGGACGCCGGCCTCGCTTTTCACGCCGTCGAGCCGACGGCCCACTCCCGTGACGCGCTGCAAAAGGAACTCGCCGCCCTGCCTCGCGGCGGCGGCGACCTCTGGCTCGTCCTGATCGGCCACGGCACGTTCGACGGACGCAACGCGAAGTTCAATCTGCGCGGCGAAGACCTCGCCGCCCCGGACCTCGCGAAGTGGCTCGAGCCGTTCCGCCGGCGCGTGATCGTGCTCGCGCTCTTCTCGGCCGGCGGCGCGTTCCTGCCCGAGCTGTCGGCCGCGAATCGCGTCGTCGTCACCGCCACCCGCGACGGCGCCGAGCGCAATTACTCGCGCTTCGGCGAAAAACTCGCGCTCGCGCTGGCCGACCCCGGGGCGGACCTGGATGCCGACGGCCGCGTCTCCCTCGTCGAGCTCGCCGCCCGCGCCGCCGCGGACACGAAAAAATTCTACGACGGCGCCCAGCGCATCGTCCCGGAGCACGCGCTGCTCGACGACAACGGCGACCGCCTCGGCACCGAGATCCCCGCCCTGGCCGACCCCGCCAGCCGCGACGGATCCGCGGCCCGCGGGATCGGTTTTTCCCCGGCCCCCGCCGCGCTCGTCTTCACCCCGGCGCAGGAACGCCGGCGCGCCGAGTTGGAAACCCGCCTCGCCGCCGTGCGCGCCCGCCGCTCCGAAATGCCGGAAGACCGCTACCTCGCGGAGCTCGAGCCGCTCCTCCTCGACCTCGCCGCGCTCTATGAATCGGCGAGGTAAGCCGCCCACCGGCCCGCCACGGACGCGGCCATCCTGGCCGTGATCGTTTCAGGTCCACGCTCAAGCATGCGTCATCGCAACCGGATCGACCCACGCGTCGAACTCCGCCGACGTGAGAAACCCCAGCGCGACCGCGGCCTCCTTCAGACTCGAGCGATCCTTGTGCGCCTTCTTCGCGATCTGCGCGGATTTGTCGTAGCCGATGTGGGGATTCAGCGCCGTGACGAGCATCAGCGAATCCGCGACGTAATGCGCGATCTTCCCGCGATTCGGCTCGATGCCGCGGGCGCAATGCTCGTCGAACGAGCGGCAGCCATCCGCCAAGAGACGGACGGAATTCAGGAAATTGAACACGATCACCGGCTTGAAGACGTTCAGCTCGAAGTTCCCCTGCGAGCTGGCGAATCCGATCGTGTTGTCGTTCCCCATCACCTGGACCGCGATCATCGTGATCGCCTCGCACTGCGTGGGATTCACCTTGCCCGGCATGATCGAGGAGCCCGGCTCGTTCTCCGGGATCGTCAGTTCGCCCAGGCCGCAGCGCGGACCGCTCGCCAGCCAGCGGATGTCGTTCGCGACCTTCATCAGCGAGCACGCCAGCGACTTCAGCGCGCCGCTCGCGAACACGAACTCGTTGTGCGACGAAAGCGCGGCGAACTTGTTCGGCGCGGACGTGAACGGCAGCCCCGTGATCGCCGCGATGTGGGCCGCGGCGCGGTCGCCGAACTCCGGGTGCGAGTTCAACCCCGTGCCGACCGCCGTTCCTCCGACCGCCAGCGCGGAAAGCCCCGGCAGCGTCATCTCGATCCGGCGCAGATCGTCGTCGAGGAGCTGCACGTAGCCGGAGAATTCCTGTCCGAGCATGAGCGGCGTCGCGTCCTGCAGGTGCGTGCGGCCGATCTTCACGATGTCCGCGAACTCCCCCGCCTTCGCGGCGAGCGTGGCGCGCAAGACCCGCACCGCCGGCAGCAGCGTCCGCACGACCTCGCCCGCGGCGGCGATGCCCATCGCGGTCGGGAACGTATCGTTCGACGACTGCGACATGTTCACGTGGTCGTTCGGATGAATGGGCGTCTTCGAGCCGAGCTCGCCGCCCGCGATCTCGATGGCGCGGTTCGAGATGACCTCGTTCGCGTTCATGTTGCTCTGGGTGCCGCTGCCGGTCTGCCAGATGCGCAGCGGAAAATGGTCGTCGAGCCGGCCGGCGATCACCTCGTCCGCGGCCTGGACGATCAGGTCGCACTTCTCGGCCGGAAGTTTCCCGAGATCGCGATTGGCGAGCGCGCAAGCCTTCTTGAGCACCCCGAGCGCGCGGATGAGTTCCGGCGGCTTCCGATCGTCCCCGATGTCGAAATGAACGAGCGACCGGGCGGTCTGCGCCCCAAAATACCGGTCGCGCGGCACCGCAATCTCCCCCATGCTGTCGGATTCAAGGCGATGAGTGGCAGGATCGAAAGGAAGCAGCTCGTGCATGACGCACTCTGATAGCAAGCCCACGGAAAAACTCCAGCGGCTTGGCGCGTCCCGTTCCGCCGGTCTCAGAAAAGAAGTGGCACGAAAGCTGCGGTTCGGTGAACTTCATTCCCCGCGTCGATCCGGCCAAAAACCGATGAGATTCCCGGGGCTCCTTCGTAACTCCCTTACTCCGCAAATGTTGGTTTTCGTTCCATGCCAAGCACCCGCCGGGATCGAAAAGTCAAACTTCCGGTTGCTTCCCTTACCTTCTTTTCTTGGGGGGACCTCCAAAAGGGCCAGAAAAAGGGAAGGTGGCTATCTTGTCACATTTCGCTTTTTGCGGATCGCCGCAGGGGACGACAAGCAAGAAGCGATGGGGCCTCCTCTTCTATGAACAACTCCGTTGGACCGAAGTCGCCGCGGGGTTTCACCTTGGTGGAAATGCTCGCCGTCCTGGCGATCATTATCATCCTGCTTTCCCTTCTTGCTCCCCTGATCAATAGCTTTTCCAGCACCGCCGGCCGAAAAGGTGCGATCAACGTCATTATGAACACGTTCGAACAAGCGCGCGCCGTCGCTTTATCGACGGGCACGAACGTTTATGTGGTGCTTAGGAAGCGCCAATTTCCCGATCAGGACAGCATCATGGTGGCACGGGATGCGGTGGAATGGAATCCGGACGAGAAAGGAAAGAACCTCATTTTGTTGACGCGATGGATCGCGCTGCCGAAAGGCATCCTGCTTTACACGCCGAAAGGGGCAAATATCTTTAAGGCTGGCATCTCGGGTGCCTTCGACGTTTCCGCCCTCCCGACCACGGGAGGCAAGCCAAATAACCCGTCTTCCTTGGCCTGCGTGAAGTTCGGGCCGACGGGAGCCGTCCTGCATCCCACAAAGAACGACTGCAAGCTTCTCGTGGGAGAAGGCGTTCGTGGTTCCGATGGCAACGAAACTCTGATCACGGCGAACAAGGACTCCGGATTATTCGATGTCATTACTCTTCGCCGCTTCACCGGACGAGCCACTTTGGACGTATCGACCGTCGCCGGCTTATAATCCCATGCCGTTGGTCGTTTCATCCAAAGTCTTGCGTCGAGGAATCCGCGCCTTCTCGCTTATCGAGATTGTCCTTGCCATCTCGATCATTTCATTTGCCTTAGTCGGCATCCTTGGGCTTTTTCCTGTTGCCCTGGACTCCGCCACCAGCAGCCAGCGTGAAACACAGGCCGCGATTATCGCGAGATCCATTTTATCGGATGTAGCGGCCCAGACGGGCAAGACTCGCTACCTGGTGTATGGAACCAACAGCTTTTCTTCCGCTTCTCCCGACGAAGGGGGAGAGGACAGCCGCCCTAAGATCGCCGTTGATCTTACCACCGCTGATTCGAACTATTTTTCCTACGTCGTCTCTCCAACCGGCGATGGTTTTACGCAAGATAAGAGTAGCGGCGACGCCTACACGGGAGGCAATCCAAATGCCGCTTACCTGGCCGAGGTGTCGACCACGACCGCCGGTCTTCCCGTGGGCCTCACCCAGATCTCGGTTACGGTCTCTGCGCCCGCCGCCGCTCCGCTCAAGAACCGGACCACCTATCCATTCGTGACGCTCGTCGGCAATGGCCTTCTTCCACCATGAATGAGCGGGACCGGAGGGAAACACCGTTTCCCCGCCAATCGCCGACTCCCGAGCCATTGGGAAATCGAGGATTTACTCTCCTCGAGCTTCTGGTGTCCATGACGCTTCTCGTCGTGCTGCTTGTCATCCTTCTCTCGATGGTGGACAGCTCGACCAAGCTTTGGCGGGCAAGCGAGAACCGAGTGGATAGTTTCCGCGAGGCCCGCGCCGCGATCAACATCATCGCCGCCGACTTGTCGTCGATTCTCCCAAACACCAATCCGGCGTTCTTCAAGTGGAATTCCCTTACCAATCTCGCCGCACCCATTCAATTGCCGGCGGACGGAGTCGATCATTTGTTTTTTCTGTCCGCTCAAACTTCCGACGCCCAGGATTCCAACCTTGGCCATAGCGACCTCTGTGTGATCGGCTACTTCCTTTCTTTCGAAAAAACGAGCACGAACTCCCCGAGCTCCCTGAACCTCTACCGGTATTTCAGAAATAGCGATGATACCTTCAAGGATTCCATCAAGACCGGGGACCTCGTGCCCACAGCTCCCTCCGCCGCGCTTCCCGCGGGCGAGGAGTTGCTCGCCCGAAACGTGACCGCCTTCCATGTCGCCGCGTTCACGGCGCAACCCGACGGGAAATTGGAAAAGTTCAAGCAAAGCAAAACTTCGCCCGTCCCGAATGTCATCGAGGTCCAACTCACGGTGATCAACAACGAAGCCGCTCAGCGCCTCACCTCCCTCGGCGATTGGAGAGACACGACGACACCCGATCGCAAAAAAAACGCCCGCACCTTCACCACCCGCGTGCGAATCTTCACCGATTCGGTCATCGCGGGAATCTCCGTGCTTCCCTCTCCGACGCCCAAACCGGCCGAAAAATAATGTTCCGCCCCACACAAAACCCCCGCTCCCGCGGCTCCGCTCTCGTGACGACATTGCTCGTCATCGTCGTTCTAGCCGTCATCGTCACCGCCTTTCTGCAAAGCATGACAACCGAGCGACAAACGGCAAAGAGCTATCTGTCTCACTATCAAGCAGAAAACGCTGCCACTGCCGCTCAAAACGACGCAATTTACCTCGTGCGCAATCTTTTTACCAAATACCCGGACTCCGTGACGTGGTGGGATCCTAACCTCGCAGACCAAGGAGTGGCTGGCACGGTTTTTTCTTATTATGCAACCGAGGCGGCAACGGATTCTACTAAAGCAATTGCAGCGAACTCCTTTTATGTGCCCTTAGCTTCAGGCGCTACGTCTCAACTCCAAAGCGCAAAAGACGAATCCCTGCACTTAGATGGAACGGAAGTTGATTTGAACTCGCTTAATACCCGATCCCTTCTTGAAAACGGAGAACGTTGGATCGGCAGTGTTCCTAATCAAACGGCACCAGTCATCAAAGTGCCTTGGGTTTATCTAAAAGATAATACACCGGCCGCCAAACGAATCGCGCGTTATGCCTTTTGGATCGAAGATGAAAGCTTCCGCGTCAACGTGAATGTCGCCGGGAAAACAATTCGCGGTCTCGATACGCCCGGAACTTCGCCGAAAGAAATCCCTATGCAAGGAGCCTTTACTGGGGCCGGCATCACGCAAGAAGCTGCCACGACTCTCGCTGGTAACGTTGTCGACATGCGGACCGCAATGGATCCTGCCGATGAGAAAAACCAGAAAATTTTAACCACCTCCCAAATCAATTACACCTTC
Organism: uncultured Chthoniobacterales bacterium; assembly: GCA_964247025.1. Classification (GTDB taxonomy): domain Bacteria; phylum Verrucomicrobiota; class Verrucomicrobiia; order Chthoniobacterales; family JAATET01; genus JAATET01. Next base: position 22,575 of record CAXTSM010000027.1, on the reverse strand, counting down.
GTGCCGCCGAAGGACGATGATTTCAAAAAGTCCCGGTTTCTTTTAACTTTAAATTCCAGCGGTTCGAATCTGTCACGAACCGGTTCACGGCGCATGAATTTAAACGCTTTGAATGCCGCATCAATTCCCGCGAAGAATACCATACCCGATGTTCAAGCCGATATCGATAAGATCAAAGCTGCCATAAACTATCGGCCAGAAACATCAGCCGCAAGCGATTATCAATTTGGAAATCGCTTCTATCGGACCTTACCTGATGTTCAAAATACCGAGGTTGTGACTAATGATGCGGCCACGCCCAACCGGGAAATCTATGTCACCAAAATTGCGGCTAATATTCGAGATTATATTGATGTGGATAGCTCACCTACGCAGGTAGACACGCTCGGAAATGTGAAGCAAGCTCCCCCTACCCTACCTGTCGGTGGAAAATTCACAATCGGATTTCCAGCCGTTACCAATCTCTTTTGGGCAATTGGGCAAGAAAACGTGCCCCGTCTCACTAAGACAATGGTTCATGTCGCCCAATTAACACCAATGACCAAGGTGACGTCGAATCCCGACAAGAAAATATCCTATAAAATACGAATTTCTTATTATTTAGAATTTTGGAACATGGGCACTAAAACGATTAAAGTTGGCACTGGATCCGAAGTCTCGGACGAGCATACGACTTACCTCGACAAAGAAGCATTTATTCGAATCGGAAATCAACCCGCTTGGGAGGATTATATGAAGCCAGGCGAGGGTATTCCCGTTGACCGGCCCTATAATATAGAATTAAACACGTTTCCCGGTCTTGAATTCGCCCCCGGCACGCTGACTGTTCTTACCACCGATCCCGCGTATGCATCATCATCTGCGTTTTTGCATTTCGATCCTCTATCATCTGCCACTCCCAAAAGGATTTTTTTGACAACTAAGACTCTTGATACGCCAGCCTTTCAACTTTTCGACGGCTTTGTAGTCGTGCCGAATAATGGCCCGAACTATGGAAAACTTGGTACATTGGATTGCATTCTTCGCAATAGCCAAGGAGGGAGGCAGGATTCTCCTGTTAGCCAACCAAAAGAAGATGTGGGAACATATGTTCTTCTCGGTGATTCCGCCGGTATTCTCGACAGCCAGCGGGCTGCCGTGAGCATAAAGCCCGGCATCTTTATCGATGGCTTCGGCGATAAAAATACAACTTCAACAATGCATTTTCGTGGGGGAACGTTGCCGGGAAATCTTCCAACCGGCTTTGACATGGCAACCCAAACGCATGGAGCGTATTCCTATATGCTTGGGGATCCACGCGCAAGTTGTGATCCACTTGGCTATGCCGCCGGAAGCACTCAAAAATACGGAACCCCGCAACCGGTGGATTCTCCGGTGTTTACTTCTTGGAGAAGTGATGATTATACCGTAGCCGCCTCCAAACAATCTTCGAGCGGCTACCGCATATATTCAGTAATGGGGTTTGCCAAGCCGCCTCCCGGTTCGAATGTTGGTCCGACGAGCGGATCTCAACTTCCGTCCTCCGTAAATCCGTTCGATGTCAACCCGATATACCGATGGGATGATGCCGGAGCCAGCCTCGATTTGGCGACCATGTCGGCTACGGAAACTTACAAACCAGGCAGTTTGGCGGTAATCGCAGACGCCAACCTTAAAAACATTGGTGAATTAGGGAATATCTATGATCCCGCTTTCTATACCTCGGGTCTCCCACAATATGCGCGAGGTGGCGGTCGAACACTTCGCATTGGTCAGAGCGAAACGCCTCGATTTGCAAATGATCCAGCTTCACAATGGGATGGTAACGAATTTAGCGCAAGCCGGTCCCGAGTTGCTTGGCGACTCTGTGATATTTTTGCGACGAACGACCTTGCCGCAGTTCCCGGCACAATTAACATAAATGGCATTCAGCGCGACAATGGTTCGGCTCTCCTGGCGGCGCTCAATGGATTTAGCATGAGCGGCAAGGATACGGTGGATTCAACTAGAACAAACGGCGAAGGAGAATTAAATATCGACAAAAAGGCTTTAAGCGACAATGGAAAGACCCTTGTAGCTGAGTTGATCGACTATATCAAAAATTCCGGAAACGATCGCCCTTTACGAGAGCGCGGCGAATTATCTGAGCTATCATTCTTCAACCGTTCTAGTCCGCAAAATCGATCTTTGGTGGATGGGGTTACCTTCAACTCAGAAATGGATCGATCCAGAGAACAGCTTTTTCGGCGTCTTTCGGAATTGATTACCACTAAAGGTAACGTCTTTACTGCTTACGTGGTCGGACAAGCTCTCAATGACACTAAAATTGGAGTGGACCCCCAAGTCATCTCCAGCGTCAAACGCAAAATCACGTTTCAACTCATCCCAAAGTTTGAAGATCCCAAATTGGATAGTAACGATTCCAAACAAATCAATGACTGGACCGCAAATAGTTCTACGGATCCGGACATTAAACGGCGGTTTAAAGCACCAGTGAATTACGATATCGAAATATTACAAGTTACTAACTGACACGTATGCACCGGATTTATTTTTCAATCGTCCTTTGTGTTTTGAGCTTTGCTGTCACTCATCGAGCATCGGGCAAACTTATTAAAAACAATGCCGACACCTTAAGTTACTTCCAGATATGGAACCTCTGCCCGGCATCCACTTCTCCCATTGTCGGGACAATGGCAAGTCCCGATTTATCGCAATCGATAAACCCTCTACGCCCGGGTTATACGTCGGCTTATTCAGCGAGCACACCTGGCCAATATAAATTAGAACTTCGGACGGCAGACGGAAAGCAGACTTTGGCCCCGATCAGTTTTAAAATGTCTCGTTTGCACTGGACCACGCTCTTGATTCAACTCGATGAGAAGGGTCTGCCCATTGCGCGTTTAATGGATGATACCTACTCTTTCAAAGCTACTGATCCGGGAAGCGTAACTGTATACAACTATGCACCCCAAGTCCAAATGACCTGTGCTCTGTCTGGGGATGCGTCTCAGAGTTTAAATGGCTACGGCACCAGTTGCGTGATTGGAGGATTCGTCAACGATTCTTCTCTAAATGCGGTGATTAATATGCCCGGTTCAGCACGTCCTATACCTTTCACAATTCCTATCGACACAAAAGATTGTAAACGCTGGGCAGTTATTTTTACTCTGGATAAAGATGGAAATATCGAGCCGAGTTTTGCTCCTTTGGGTTACAACGCACGCGTTTTCACGGACATGATGTCGGTACCCGACGACGAACCTGAAGCTAAGCTACCCACACCCACACCGACTCCTGCGTCGCAAAGATAAATCGAAGGCTGTTACGACTTTTTGGTATATATGGCGCGAAGTTTGCTTCTAGTTTGCGTTGACGTTTGAATATGCATCCATGAAAATCATCTCCTTTTTCGCAGCGATTGTTTTAGCCTGCATCTCTTCCTCGTCTGCGGCTTATTATCTGAATGAAGATTTTTCGACCTATGCTGATGGCGACCTTGTTGGGCAAAAGGGTTGGGCTCAATTTGGCACTTCTTCCACGAGCCCTCTGACGATTGCGGGCGGGAAGCTTGTGTCGACGAACCCCGTAGGCAACACCGTTGACAACCAAGATGCTCAAAAAGCTTTCTCGACGCCGAGTGGTGCTCTGGCCGGCACGACGATCTACGAAGGTTTTCAGCTTTCGGTCACGGGCAAGGGCAACAACAACTCGGGATTCGTTTCCTCATATCTAACCGCTTTACTCGATCAGAATGCGACTCCGTTCGCCGATATCCGCACCGGGTTCAATAACGTTGACGATATTTCCTACCAAGTCGCCGCGCGGATCAATGGCCAATCATCGAACCCTTTTTCTTCCGCGCCAGAATCGTTTGCTTTCGGGTCCGGGGTCATCTCGTTCGTCATTGGGATTACTCTTGCCGATGGAAGCAACCCTGACACGGTGCAGCTTTGGGTCAATCCTACGTCCGTCGGCGACCCCTCCGCTTTCAGCATCGTCAACGCCGGGACTCCTCTCGTCGGAGGATTTCAAGCCTTGGTGATTTCCCAGTTCACCAAGAGCTCGGATCTTTCGATCAATCGACTCGCGGTGGCAGATTCTTTCGACGAGGTTCTGTCGGTCGTGGCCGTTCCCGAACCTGCGACGTTGACATTGTTCGCCGTGGCGGCGGGAGCGGCGTTTACCGCGTTCCGGCGCAAGCGCAATCGGGCGTAACGTCGCACATTCGACTGGATTAAGCTTGCGGGGAATCGCTAGCTTCCGGCGATGATCCTTTCGAGCGTCCGACTGGCTTCGATTCTCGCGTGGGCCGTCGCTTTTGGCGGGTTTGAACTCGTCAAGGCGGATGAATTACCGCAGGCACAACTCCCGACGATTTCGCTCACCATCGCCGACAAGAAACTTTCCGCGGAGGTTGCCGACGAGGAGGCGGAGCGGGAGAAGGGGATGATGTTTCGGAAGGCCATGGCGGATGGCACCGCCATGCTTTTTGTGCTCGAGCAACCGCAGCGGGCGGCGTTTTGGATGCGGAACACGCTCGTTCCCCTCTCCGTCGCCTACCTCAATCCGGGCGGTATGATCATGGAAATTCATGATCTGCGACCGCGCGACGAGCGTCCGGTGGCCAGTCAGTTCGACACCATCTCCTACGCGATCGAAGTGCCGCAGGGTTGGTTCACCCGGAATGGCATTCTGCCCGGCGTCATTGTTTCCGGGCTCCCGCCGCTAGCGCGATGAGGTCTTTTTTCGCCCGAGCGCGGCGGTGACCTCGTTCAACGGGAGGCAATTGATGACGTCGTCCCGCGTCAGCCACCCTTTTCGGGCGAGGCGGACGCCGAAGGCGAGGTCCTGCAGACCGCGGGTCGAATGGGCGTCGGGATTGATCGCGCATCGCACGCCTTTTTCCCGGGCCAGCGGCCACCAGCGCCAGTCCATGTCGAGGCGGCGCTGGCTGGCATTCAACTCGATGATGGTTCCGGTCGCGGCGGCGGCTTCGATGATGGCGGGCACATCGACCTGGTAGGGTTCGCGCGTGGTGAGGAGGCGGCCGGTCAGGTGGCCGAGCATGGTGACATGGGGGTTCGAAATCGCGCGGATGATGCGCGCGGTCATCTCGGCCTCGCCGAGCGTGAAGGAGGCGTGCACCGAGGCGACGACGTAATCGAGGGAGGCCAGGATTTCGTCGGGAAAATCGAGCGAGCCGTCGCGAAGGATGTCGCATTCCGTGCCGGCGAGCAGCCGGAAGCCGTCGAAATCGGCGTTGAGGCGATCGATTTCGACGCGCTGCTGCGCGAGGCGTTCGGCGCTGAGCCCGTTGGCTTGCACGGAGGCTTTGCTGTGATCGGCGATGCCGAGATATTCCAGGCCGAGCTCGAGGGCAGCGGCGGCCATTTGCTCGAGCGTGGCGCGCCCGTCGCTGGCGGTCGTGTGATTGTGAAAGGTGCCGCGCAGGTTGTGCAGCTCGATCAGGCGGGGCAACTCCCCGCGTTCCGCGACGGCGAACTCGCCCCGGTCCTCGCGCAGCTCCGGCGGCACGGGGTGAAGGCCGAGCACGCGATAGATGTCGGATTCCTCGCGGATTTCGGGCAGCGGCTCGCGCAATTGCCGCCCTCCGGCGGCGCTGAAGCGGTATTCGTTGAGCGACCATCCCCGTTCGAGGGCGCGGCCGCGCAGGCGGACGTTGTGCTCCTTGCTGCCGGTGAAGTATTGGATGGCGAACGGGTATTCGGCGGCACTGACGACCCGCAGGTCGCATTGCAGGCCGTTTTTCAAGACGACGCTGGTTTTCGTCGCCCCGGCGACGAGGACACGATCGACCAGCTCGTGGGCGGCGAAGTCTTCGCCGACGAGCTTCGGCTCGCGCGTGGCGACGATGAGGTCGAGATCACGCACGGTTTCCCGGGAACGACGGTAGCTGCCGGCGGCTTCGGCGTGGAGCACCTCGGGATGGGAACGCAGATCGGCGAGCAGGCGCTCGGCGAGGGGCGCCACGTCGCCGAGCAAAAATGTGCCGATGTGTTTTTTGCGGTGTTCGATGGCGGCGAGAATGTTGTTCGCGGTTTTTTGGCCGAAGCCCGGGAGCGCGGCGATGCGCCCGTCGAGGCAGGCCCGCTCCAGCCCGGTCGGCGAGGAAATGCCGAGAGCATCATGGACGGCCTTGATTTTTTTCGCGCCGAGGCCCTGGAGCTCGAAAAGCAGCAGGATGTCGGGCGGGAACGACTCGCGGATGGCCTCGTACTGGGGGAGCCGTCCGGTCTGGACGAGGGTGGCGATCTTTTCCGCGATTGCCTTGCCGATGCCTTCGACCTCGTCGAGCCGGCCTTCGGCAACGAGGGTTTCCAGGGGCTCGGCGAGGGTCTCCAGGGCCCGCCCGGCATTCGCGTAGGCGCGGACCTTGAAGGGGTTTTCGCCCTGGAGTTCAAGCAGGCGGCCGAAGTTTTCGAGGATGGCGGCAATGTCCTCTTTCGTCATGGGAGCGATTGTTTTCTCCGCCGACGGCTTCGGTGACAAGTCGCATTCGCAGGTCCATCGAAGCGGCCTTGTGACAGCGGATCGGCGATGCTAACGTGGCGGCATGGATCGATTCCGCCTCGCCGTATTCATGAGCGTCTTCTTCGCCCTCCTCGGCTCGTCGGCGCAGGCGAAAAGGCAGGGGCTCGGGCCTTTCGCCGGATCTTACAGCGGGGGCGGATCGGCGACTTCGGGGGAAAGCACGCTCAAGTTCAAGGGGGTCACCCTCACGTTCACGGGGCGGGACAAAGACCTGAGCGGCACTTTTCTTTATGCCGGGACTTTGAACCAGAGTGGCATGGCCGTCACGGTCAACCAGGTTTTCGACCTCAGCGGGCGGGGCGGAATCAGCGGGCGGGTAAATGTCGGCGATCGACAGGGATTGGGCGCCGGCAAGGTGAGCCTTGCGGGGAAAACGCTCAAGTTTTCGCTGACCTATCGTCTTGGTGGAACGGGCCCGTCGTCGATCAGTCTCGTTGGGACGGTCGTGTTCGTCGGGAGAGCCGCGCGCATGACCGCGAAGGTGACGTCCTCCGACAACAGTTTTGACGGGAAGCTGGACGTCAAGGGCTACCGCTAGCCTCCGGTGTAAGTGGCAAGACGATTGCGCCAGCCGGGCAGCCACCGGGCTTCGTTTCGGGCCTTCGGCGAATTGGCCACGCGGCGGGTGAGCACTTCGTTCGCGGCGCGGGAAAACGCGGGCAGGGCGGGGCCGGAACCCATGGTTTCGAGCACCTCGAGCAGCCCCCAGCCCTGGCCGGCGTACCGCTCGGAGGCCTTGGTGCCCTCCCCCTTGAAGTTCACGTAATCGATGAGGGCATACATGCCGAGCGGCTCGGCGGCCACGCGGTAGAAGTTTTCCCGAATGCGCTCGCGTTCGTTTTTCGGCGCCGCGGCCAGCATGGTCGGCAGCGCGCGTTCCAGCCGTTGGGCGCAGAATCTCGCCTGCTCGGCGATGGTCGTCGCGAGGATCGCCCGGAGCGGCTTGAGCCGGGGGCCCTCGAAATCCACCATGAACGCGGCCCGCGTCGTCCAGGGACACGGACCGCGAAGCCACGCGGGGATCTTGACGCCGTCGCGGGCCAGCGCCTCGATCAACGGCGGAAAACTTTCCTCGAACGGGCCGCGTTTTCCGGCGGGATACCAGATGAAATGCCCGATGCCAAGGGAGGCAAATTCCTCGCCGCGGTTCCACGACGTGAGTCCCATCACGGTGCCGGCGCACTCGTTTTTCCAGATGCGGCGGCCGATGGCCTGAGCCTCCGCGTCCGACAGATGCACGGCTTGCGCGAGAGCGGAGCCGGCCGCCAGGAGGAGAAAACACAGAGAACGAAGCATCGTGGGAAGCTAAGGGGCGATGGCCTTCACGGCGAAATATTTTTCCGTCCGTCGGAGGGTTGACAAAGCATGGTCATGCACGTAGATCTCCAGGCACAGTGTTGAAGCACCTTTCCATTCTCGTAGCCGTCTCCGTCGTCGCCAAGCGCGACGCCGCGGGCTCGCTTCGTTTGGGATGATTTCTCATTGATCAACCGAAACAAAGAAACCCACGGCTCCGCGGCCGTGGGATTTTTATTTCCGCGGTTCGCACGCTCGGGGTTCTCACAACCACGACCGACATGCAATCCACCGAAAACCGACCGCGATCGAGAAATCGCGAAACCGACACACCCGGATCCACGACGAACGCAGCCGCCTTCATGGCGGCGCGCACGCTCGAGTCCCACGCCGCCTTCGTGCTGCCGCTCCTGGAGCGCGGCCTCGAGGTCCTCGACATCGGGTGCGGACCCGGCACGATCACGCAGGGTCTCGCCGAGCACGTGCTGCCGGGGCGGGTGACGGCCATCGACCGCGACCCGTCGCAGGTCGCCCGGGCCTCGATGCTCGCCCAAGGCCGGGAGCTGACGAACGTGCGTTTCACGACGGCCGGCGTCTACGAGTTGCCCTTCGCGGACGCTTCGTTCGACCTCGTGTTTTCGCACGCCTTGTTCGAGCACCTCTCGAGTCCGGCGGATGCGCTGGCGGAGGCGCGGCGCGTGCTTCGGCCAGGGGGAATGATCGCGTTGTGCAGCCCGGATTGGGACGACTTCCAGATGCTCGCCTCGAACCCCGAAGCCGAAGCGGCCCTCACGGTCTACCGGGAATTGCAGGAACGAAACGGCGGCGACACTCGCGCCGGCGCCAAACTCGCCGGGTGGCTGCAGGCGGCCGAATTTGGGTTGCTCCATTGCGGGGAGCGCTTTGAAAGCTACGATTCGGCCGTGCGCGTCGCGACGCATCTCGCATTGCAACTGGATGCCGCGGGCGACCCGGGTTCGGCTCGCGCCCTCGTGGACTGGTCGACGGAAGGCGGCGCGGAGTTGCTGGGCTGCTGGAAGCACGCGATCGGCATCAAGTGGAATAAATAACCTCCATTTTACTCTGTGAGAAACCAGCATGCATGCACAATCGCTCACTACTGCGCTTCCTCGCTGACGGTTTCGTCGTATGGACATTACCCGGCACGGAATCGGAACCGTGCCGGGCCGTTCTAGAGCATGGTCGGATACATTCGAAGGTGATCCGCCCTGCCCTATACAATATTTTTACGGCTCGGGCGTCGTTGATCCCACACCCTGTTTCCTCAAATCCAGATTTTTTGAACCGGTGTTTTTGAGAGACGGTTTATCTCGCCTCATCGGATGCTTCCCTTGCTGGCGACACTTCCCGAAGTAATTCCGCGAGGTGCCGGTCTGCCGGAACTCCACGAGATACTGCCACAACTGAAACAAGGACGGTAGCAAGCAGAAGCACGATTGCAGTCCACTGGAGAAACTCGACGCTTTTCATAATCTCCAAGGTGCCTCAGACGTTCAAATGAGAGGCATCCGCGTGAACCACTCCAGAAAAGGAGTCACCTCTCTTCCTGTTGCCGGAAATTCCGGCGCAAAAGTTTCCGGCAAATTTATTTACCAGTTTCCTTGGTAAATATCCTTCTCTGGGGCAATCGCTCTCATGTCTTTTGCAAAGTCATCAAATGCTTCCCGTTGGATCGCCTTTATCGTGACACGCCCGGTTCTTGAATCGTTTTTGGCCCGGTGCTCCCAACTTCGCCGTTTCTCCACGAGGTCCGGGGATTCCAGAAAATCGGGACATTGCTCAAGTAGCATTTGCCTTCCAATTCGTGCCCATGCACCCGATGTGGCTTTGGTAAACTGTGGAAGCTCCAAGGTCTTTGCGACCCATTCAGGGCAACCCTTGGTTGTGCTGTATCGGTTCTTCCCCGACTTCGCCCTTTTGTAATCAAACCGGGTTTGAAAAAGGGTTTCGTAAATTGCGGTTGCCCAGCAGCGTATGACGTTTTCATCCGCCGTTCTCGCGGACAAAAGGAAGCCTTTGATATCCTTTCCAAGTTCAATTCCCTCAATGACATCCCGAATGGGAGTGAGCCAATTCTTCTCTGTCAGGTCTGCCATGACTGGCCACTCCGGTGACGTAACCGCAATCTCTCGGCAAAGTTCTGGCTGCTTTTCGACCAACCGAGAAAGCATGTAGGTAGCGTTTTTGGCGACAGTAAACAAATCCTTCGCCGCTTGTTCTGGCGACACCGCTTTCCGCTTTTCCCGCAGAATCAGTTTTCCTGCTTGGTTGAGGTATCCAGTGAACTTCTCCGCTCGGCTGAGGGCCTCTCGGTAAGCTTGAAAAATCTCATGAACGCAATTGGGAGCAGACTTCGCCTCGTCAATAAATTTACTGAAGCCTCGCAGTCGCCGCCTTCCATGCCATTCGTCTTCCAACTCAAATTTCCGAAACGCAGGCTTGGGGACAATTTCACCGTCGAAATCGGGGTGGAGTGGTGACTTTTCCCGTGGCTTGTTTGCATCTCGGTTGATTTTCGAGACTCGCGTTTTTCTCCTCAAAGGTTTGTGATCTAGTTTCGTCACGATGATCTCCTTTGATTGAGATTGACGGTTTTTTGAGCGGCGAACCGCATCATGCTCGTGCTGTCGTCAGGGGCATACTTGATGTGTTTCTTTATCAGGCCGACCTTGTTTGTGAACTCGCGCTGGAAAATTTCGATATCGTCGAGTGAGTCCTCGATATAGTCCATGCGGTATTCCTGACCATTGTGTGAGGACCGATAGAGCTTCAAATGCTCGTAACGCTTCTCCCTTAAAATTGGAGCAATTTTCGAAAGAGAGTCGCTCGTAACCTCAGGGCCAAAAATGATTCCGACAATGGCGTCCCCGGTAATATGGACAGCATCGCGATACGTATGGGTCGCACACTTTTCAAACGGAGTTCCGTTCGCCTTGCAATCGGGGCATCTGTCTTCGATCTCGGGAAACTTTTCGAGAGTCGTGATCATGTCCATCGGGTAAAGCATGCGAAGCTCTCGTTCGTAGTTCCAGCGTTCGGACTTGGTGGTCAGAAGCGTCGTCATTGCCTTATCGAGTGCTTCCACGGCGTCGGGATGAAGAAGGGGTGACGGATCGATGGAAAGATATCGATATATCCAAGACGGCATAGAAACGCGTTCCGGTCTGTAATTAATCGGAAATCCAAGACGGCCATTTGGATTTTCGAGGCCATTCGGGAATTGCTCTGGATCGAGGAGAATGGCTACGCCTTGAAACATGTCGGCATAATGCGCCCACATGAGCACATCACCTTCGTGTGAACGCTGGAGTTGCTGATGAGTGTCGATGACATTCTCGACCAAGCTCAAAACTCGATATGTTTCATGAAGATATCGAGCGACTGGATAATTGTAGCCCTCGGCGATGCCGTATTGATCCTCTACCTTCATCTTGGGATTGAATTCATTCTCATCCCCTGCTGGCGGGGTCGGCATGTTGCCTATCTGCTGAATTTTTCCAGAGACTTCGGCGTAGATGGGGAAATTTGCTATGGTCCGATCACGCTCCATCCGAGAAGCCTGATCCCCGTTCTGATGATCCTGCGTCCATTGCGGGCGCATTTCGAAGCTGTCGTTGAGGTCCAGTGGTGAACTGATGAAGACGCTGTTATGCGTCAACATTTTCACCGCACCATCCACGGTTCCAAATTTACTAAGGGGGAATTGGAGGACTGACATGATCAACCTTAACGAGGATAGTCGAACGTCGTGATCGTTGGGTCATGCAGCAAATCCCCGATCAGATTCCATTGGCTTTGATCAGGACGTGCAGCACCAAACAAAAACAATCCGGCTAGATTGAGTAAGGGCAGTTTGTAACTGGCGATGTTGAATCCCTTCAGCCTTCGATTCAGAAACACGGCCACCACCAAATCTTTGGAGTCAGCGTATTTTTCCAATCCGGCGATGACATCGTCAAAAGTGCAATCGGCGTTCAGACCCGTTGGCACCAATTCCTTCAATTGCACTGGCGTGTAATTCAACTCGCCCTGCCGATACCACCGGATAACTGCATCGTAGTCTGCGTGTTCAACCTGACTAAAATCAAATTTGAACTCTGGAAAACGTTGCGCCATTCCGCAGGTGAAAAGGGCAGCCTGCCGCTGTTCGTGTGAATTTCGAAGCTTCCGCGTGTGAAGCGAGCGAACCTTGTAACTGAGACCACTCAAAGCGATTTGCGCCTCTATTTCGCGGAGCGATTTCAAGAATTGATGCGCATCGTGGTAGTCGTAGCGTTCGACTTGGCGCAGACGGAGATCGGCCATATATTAGGCACCAATAGAGGCATAGTGGAACAGCGACAAAATCGAGTGTTTACGCCTTTACGAAATTTTTACGACTACCATCGGTTCATTGCGCATCAAGTTCCCTCCAACCGAAAGTTTTTGAACCGATGTTTTTGAGAGTCATTTCAACCGCGATTGCTGTTGAGCAACGAGCCATGCGGTGTTCCCTCGGAAAGTGGCGATTTCAATTCTCAGGATGTCTCATCTGGACTGAATGGTGCCCCATATCCATTCGCTGAAGATGAGAGAGGGAATACTTCTTTCGTAAATGCGCTAGGGAGACATCGTCGTCGCCCCGTGCCTCGATTCCGTCATGCACCAGAACGGCTGGATTGTCAGAAAATTTAGACGGGTAAGAGAGGCCGACGGTAAAAATTTTGGCGAATCGCGATTGAAGCATCCGTTCAAAACGAGGTGAGTAGTCGTTCAAATAGAGCCACGCTTCTCCTCTGACCGACACGGCCACGGCATCTAGTTCGTTCTTTTTTCGATAAAAGGTGCTCTCATGAAAGTAGTAGCAGGTGATGAGTGACTCGACTTCTGAACTGAAAAGTTTCTGGGTTCCGTATATCGTCGCTTCGAGTCGGGCGGCATAAACCTGATCATAGTGGCCGACGCAATGAACCCATACTACACGGAGGGAATGGCGTTCTGGATCGACCGCTTTCATTTGACGAATACCGTCACGAATCACTTGGTCGGCTCGATTCCATTTCGATAGCGATTTGTTGCGTGCAACAATTCCTCCTGCCTCTAAATCCTGATCCAGTTCAGCTATTTCATCTTGGTCGTCCTGCTTCTGCTTGATTTCGAGCAGCACTTCGTCTGGTTCTCCCTTGCAGATTAATATGTCCGGCGTCTTACCCTTCCCACAGGGTATTTCCTCGGCGGGCAGTCTTTTGGTCGCCAAATGTGAAAGCAATCCGTTTTTTAGCTCAGAATCGGGCTGTTTCATCGGTTAAGATCGCGTTGAATGCAATATCTTCTAACTCCGCTACATCTGCATTGTGACAGCGGCTTCGGCGTAATGGGAGACTCGTTTTTGAGTGCCGCTCAGGAACTGGAATCGCGAGAGAAAGAGACCGTCAACTTCCATCAACACCTTCCAATCAGTTACCTTTATCGGCACGCAATTGAGTTGTTTCTGAAGTCGGTAATCGTGATTTTTCACCGACGGCTCCAGCTGCCATACGGGTCTGATCCGTGGGACGGCGATCCAATGGTGTTAGTTCGTGGTAAATGGGAAAGGATGTATCGAACGCACAGCATTCGAGACCTCGCAGCGTATTATTCGCAGCTGTTTGAAGATCATGACGAATTCCTCAAACGCCAAAGTAAATCAAATTGGGACCTGCCCTCCGATTTTCAAAAATGGGTGGATACGATTGAAAACCACGATAATAACAGCACATTTTTCCGGTATCCGATTACGAAAGATTCTTCCAAAGACCATGTGAAGTCCGGTATCAAAAGCACTCCTTTGGAGGAGTTCTACGAAACCATCCAGTTGAAGAATGAAGGCAGTCTAACATTGCTAATTCAGAACGACGCAGGCGAAGCCGTCGCAGCATTCAACCCGGTCGAGCCGCTAAACGAGGTTTTGGATGCTCTTCGAGAAACTGCGACGCTCTTGTCTGGAGCACATGTTGGTCAGGGTGGAATTGTTCGGCGGAACTTAAAACCTCGTTGGAGCTTTCTGCAGATACTCACCAGTTCTTGTAATCCATTTCTCAATGTCAACTTACATCAGTCTCGGCCTTCCCCCACTCATGGTTCGCGCTGAAGTTGCAGTTGAGCGTAAGAGTCATGGTGGTCTGGGTGGCGTAGATGCTGTGATTTACAGTGCGATGGCAGCAGAGGCTTTTCCCAATGATTTTGCACACATGGCCTCGATCTTCCCTCTGGATGAGAATCAAAAAAATCCGGTTCCTGAGATCGTCGCAGCGTCTCAAATTCTATCCGAGCTTGAAGAGCAACGCGCACAGACCAAAACAAAATACCAAGTTTTATACTACATTTTGGCCAAGCACCTTTGCCCGTAGGCGAACAACTTTGGGATGACTTTGATCTGCTGCTCAGATTGCGAAATGAAATCGTCCATCCCAAGCCGGAAAATGTTGTGGGTTTAGAGCGCGGCCTAGATGGGCCTTCTCGCTCGAAAAAACTTTTGGAACGCCTTCGCCAAAAGAAATTGATTGATCGACCAGAGGGAGCCGACCCGGATCATTGGAGTTTCGTTCTTGAGGATGACGATGTAGCCGCGAAATGGTCTATCAGGGTGGCAAAATCGATTATTCAGCTAGTCGCAAGGCAAGCTCCACCGTCTGATTTGCGAAAAGGGTATCTCACAAAATTCGCAGATGGAAAATATTTGGAATCTCGATACTGGCCCAACCAATACGAAAGTTAATTCAGTCAGGGAGGTCGAAGTATGCCCTTTCAGAAAGTCTGCAATGCCGCGCCTCACCATCTTTGGTAATGTAACTGAAAAGATCACGAGCTAAGCTTGGCAGAAAATGCGGGAAAAGAATCTTCCGGGAGTTTGAGAGGAGTTGATCAGCAAGGTCATTGCTCATCGGGGCACGATAATATGGTAGATTTGGACTGAGCATCGCACCGTTAAGCTTCGCTGTTTTTATTTCAAACTTCGTTTGATCACTCAGAAGCTCGGGATAGCTTCGGAACAACTGTCGATAACTGCCCGCGATAAGATCGGCAAATCTGATCCCGACTTGCTTCTCAGACACTTCCATCGTCAAGCCAAGATAGAATCGTCCAAGTTCAAGCTCGGAAAGCCCCATGTCCCTTCGGACCAAATCAACCAGCTTGTTGATGATGTTTCTTAGACCATCATCCTCGCCAGATCGTTGATCCCAAACGAGGCGGAATGGCTGCCGGATACGTAAGTCTAGATGGAATCGGAAAATACATGACAACAAATTTTTGATTACGGTTTCAAGAACACCGAGATCACCATTTTTCGCATTCTTCATCTCTTCTTTCCGAGCAAGTAAATCGGACAACCAGTTTTGATAAAGCTCCTCCTGTTTTTCTGCGATCTCAGTAAACGCTTCGGGAGTTGCATCATAGGCATCGTTCCGAATGCTGTTGTTACTCAAACCTTCCGCAGACGAAAAAAATCCGAAGACTCGAATGTGGTGCTTTATATAAAAAGCCTTCCAGAATTGCCCGATTTTATCGACCGATTCGGGTTTTAATGAACGAAGCGTTGTAAATTTTACCTCTTTATCGGCAGGTAAAATAGCTCCCGTGTCGGCAATCACGAGTTCGTGAACAAGCTTCTCAAATGCTTTCCAACGCTTTTTGGCAGGCAGTAACGCCCGATCAGGAATGGATACCGCCCCATAAGCGAGATTCACCTGCTTGTGAGAGAGACTTGTCCACTGGTAGAAGGACTCATCGATGTAAACCGTTCGATCAAGGCTCATGATCTTTTGATTGATACACCATACTCCGATTTCGCGCGGCAATATAACGGTATAGAGTCGCTTTGGAAATTTTCGCTGTTTCGCATATGGCCGCGATAGAAAGCTTTTTTGAATCGTAGAGAGAGGAAACCAATTCTTCCTTCTTTGGGTCCATTGCTTTCGGCCTTCCACCCAAACGGCCTCTCGATCTCGCACTATCTAATCCGGCTCGCGTGCGTTCACGGATCAATTCTCTTTCAAACTCGGCCACAGCACCGAACACATGAAAGATCAGCATTCCTCCGGCTGTGGTAGTGTCCAGATTTTGGGTGAGGCTACGGAAACCGACACCCCTGGCTTGAAGAACTGTGACAGTATCGAGCAAATGTTTTAGGGATCGACCTAGCCGGTCCATTTTCCACACGACCAAAACATCGTCCTTTCTCAAATTAGCGAGAGCCAATTTCAGTTCTGGTCGATCCGATTTCGAGCCACTGGCCACATCGCTATAAATTTTCTCGCATCCGGCCTTTTTGAGTTCATCGATTTGTAGGTCGAGGCACTGGTCGCTCGTGGATGTTCTTGCATAGCCGATTCGCATGGGCTGAGAATGGTCAAAATTGTCTCAAAAGTCAATTATCAGAAGAGTTTTAGAGACTTTCATTTTGAAATGAGTTTTGAGTCCCCCAATGCTGCTTTTGCAGCTTGTTTCGGAGTTGTAGAAGAGAGTGCCCAGAATTGACCGTTTTTGAGACTCGACTGATCACATTGAAACGAAGAAAAGTGCGGAATGCACGTTATGGACCCAAAAGACTTTCGCCTCTTTCATTACACATCGCAGCTTGGCTATTTGATTGACATCCTGCGCAATGGATTCTGGCCACGTTATTGCGTCGAGGAGTTTGATTGGCTGATCGAGGGAAGAATCCCGTGCATAGCCTTTCCTATCGTATGTTTCTGTGACATTCCAATTCCGGCTGCACATGGACATCGAGTACGATACGGAAGCTATGCTGTTGCCGTTTCAAAAGCGGCTGCGCCCGATTACGACATCAATCCTGTTTGGTATCTCCTCGAAGAATCGTTCATTGCTCGGCATCTAAAGGAAATCTTCGCGCACCAACCACGGTTCACTCTCGAAACGGTTCCACCGCCTCTCAAGCCTATACTGCCTTTTTTAAAAACTACGATTGGGGTTCAACCTGATCGAGAGGCAACTAGAGACGGGACTTTGGAAGTTCTTCCTTTTGAAGAAGAACTTGAATGGCGGCACTCCCCGCACCAGTTGATAAACACTTGGAGGTTCGGCTACGGGCGTGAAATCCTAGATGACGATTGCAATGAGCTTTCGAAGGCGCATCGATTGGAACTAGATTTCGCTGACATCGAGGCTGTTTTTGTTACCTCGGAAGAGGAAGTCGAACAGATGAAGATCGAGTTTCCTGACCTTGAGGACCGTGTAGTGCTTTGGCCCTGATCTTCCGACGAGTTCAATCACTCTTCAATCGTTTGAAAGCTTGGGCCTTTGAGGTGAGCAATTCGTGCGCTTGAACATCCAACGCTGCTGCCAAAGCGACTAGTTCGTAGTCCCGCACAAGCCGAATCTGCATTTCGATGTGATTGATCATTTCTCGGCTTTCGTCCCATCCGAGACGTTGACATTTGGCCGCAAGTGCTTCTTGCGAAAGCCCCTGATCGTTACGGATTTTCCGTAGGTGCGATCCGATCAGATTTTTCGGTTTCAACTGGGCCAGAATCGCGCAGGAAAGGGCTTTAATTTGGTCGAATTTCCGACCAATCTTCCTGTATGCGCCTACTCCTCTTCTTCGCTGCGCTCGTCTTCTCCTTTAGCTCTCGATCTGCACAGGGAACATTGATCAGCGGGTTCATCGAGAACCCATCCAACGGCCATAGGTATGCTTTGGTCGAATGCGATAGCTCGTGGACGGAAGCGGAATCCGAGGCACGAGCCTATGGCGGTCATCTGGCCACCATTCGAAACCAGAACGAGCAAAATTGGGTTTTCGTCACCTTCGGATATTTGAATGGTGCGTCACGACCGCTTTTCATCGGCCTCTCGGACCGAGTTTCGGAAGGCTTTTACGAGTGGATCAGCGGAGAGCCTGTCACCTACGGGAATTGGCAGGACGGTTCACCGAACAACGCTCGAACGAACGAAGACTACATCTACATCAACGCTCCAAATACCGCCACAGCAGGTGGTTGGGATGATGTCCCGTCTCCGTTTCTCGATTTCTCGATCTACGGTGTGATCGAGTTGCCAGCACTCGCAAAACCAACACCGACACCAACCGGGAATGCGGTCTTGATCGCCAAATACACCCGGCAATATCACGCCCTGAAAAAGAAATTGGCCGCAGCCAAGCACATTCAGAATGCAGACCGTCGGAAAAAGGTCACTCGTGCCATCCAGAAGAAAATGCAGCGGCTGAAACGCCTGATTGCGGCTGCGTAATTCACCGTGGTCAGGAAAATATGCAAGTATTGCGGAACAGAAACTTGGGGAGGCGGTAATTGCCCCTATTCCCCAACCAGAAAGCACATCGTTTTTCCGGTTAAGGGAAAGTCTTCAAAAACCATTTGTGAATACTGCGGGCGAGAAGCCTACGGAGGTGGGAGTTGCGGGGATTCTCCGACAAATAGGCACGTAGTTTTTCCGGTCGAAACGGACTCCCCATCCCAAGAGTCAAGATCGCAATCCATGGCTCCGGCTCCGGTATCCCAACCAGTCCGGGAGCCGCGTTCACAGGAAGGAAATGATGCCGATGCTGAACAACAAATCGCCATTGGTGGAGCCATCATTTCGATAGTCGGGGGGATGTTTGTCGAAAAGTTTCACCCCAACCTTCACAACATTTGGATTCCAATCGCTGTCGTGGGAACGGCAACGGCATTCTTCTTCAGGCGAGCGATCCACACGGTAATCAAAATCGTTATCATGGTGGTTGTGGTCTGTATCTGTCTGGGGATCGGGTTGGCGGTCTTGAGCTATCTCTACCAGCAAATCGTTTCGAAGTAGCCGCAGGGGATTTGACCAACCGGTGAAAACTTTTCTGTTCCTGAAGTTCAAAGACGAGGCTGGAACATTCCTATCCCAGAATTTCCGTGTCGTTGATGCCGATACTGGATCGGTGATTTACACGTTTCGGCAATCTCCGCGCTCGATGGCTGATGTCGCGATGACCGGAGTTTCTGCCTCTGCCGTGCCGAGGAGATTCCAATCGGTTCTACTCGATTCAAATGAAAACTCCGTGAGCACGATTGCAGGAAACGGCATGAAGGGATTTCACCCCCGATGCGTGATCAACGATTCGGAAACCGGGATCGAAAACACGATCAAATCCCGATTTCTGAGCTACACCCAAGACACGTTCGGCAATGGCTCTCGCATGATGACATTCATTTCGCCGGGATGGACGGTCTTTAACTCGAAGACACGAATTGTCGATGCCGCAGGAAAAGCAATGGGGAACTGCGGATCGTGAATGCATTCGCAGAAAAGAAGACCCAGAAAAAATACCCGACTGCGAGCGAGTGCTTTTCCGACGATGCCGTTCTCCGAATGGTGATGACGATGAATTCGGAAACACCGGAGTCGCTTCCTGTTCTGCTCTGCAACGCCTACTTTCTGTCTTTTCGAAAGTTGGTTTGATCAGGGCAGAGGCAAGGGCGTTTCCACTCGCAGAATCGCAACTCGGCCACCTTCGCCACGTCGAATATTGGTGAAAACATCCACAAAGCCGGTGGCAAGCATCCCTTTATTTCGTCTATCAGTCGAATCCTCGATCATGACTTCCAGCGGAATATCGCCGAACATTTCTTCGGTTTTCCTAAGTTCGTAAATGATCTTTGAAAGAGTCATCTTAGATTCCTCAATACAACCCCCGCAGATGATTTTCCATTTCCTCCCAGTGATTATGCTCTTCTAGGCGTTTGTTTTGACCATCATCTTTTATTTTCTCTAAACACTCCGGGCAGGCAACATGTTCGGAATAGCCGAAGTCATTTTCGAGCGAATAACGCCCTTCGCATTCGCTGTAATCTAACAAGTTTGAAAAATCGATTAAATCGTCAGCAAAAAGAAGTTCTTTGCATTGCGGGCAATAGGTCACACCAACCGAATGCCTGCATAGATAACAGGTATCGATTCCATTCTCGGCGACAAAGGTTTCTTCACTACATTCAGGGCAATTCCAAATGAGTGAAGAACATATCTTTTCCTCTCTAATACGATTTAAGGCCCGGGCATGAAGTTCATCAAAGCTCTTCTCGTGCTCAATTATCGCATAGAGTGCTTTTCGATCAATTAAAGCGTCTAGCTCTATATCTAGGTGTCTAGCTTGCAGAAATGTAACAAGCCCGAACACTTCTGCAAACTTTGCTCCGGCGTATTCTGCGCTGCAATCAAACTCGAAATGTGTGATTTTATTTCTTAACTCGATAGCTTTAGAAATCTTCTTCTTTTCCGTTTCGGTTATATCACTGAATCCAAGCTCACGGTTAGAAAGACGTTCGATAGCCTTTGATACTGAAACCGTTTTGGTAGGTTTATCAATATCTTCATAGATGAAAAGGCGATGATGCTTTTCGAGCATTGCTTTGAAAGTAAGCTCCAATGCCTGAACCACATGCAGAATCGCAAAAGGCCACTGTCCATCGTCAGATTTTGCTTCAACGGCATTTTTCACCGCTTCACGCAGGAACATTGCGGGCTTTCTGCTTTTTCGCCTCCCATGCCGCACGAGACCGCCTGCCAATGTTTTTCGAGTATTCGTGAGCCGCTGAAAATTCCATCAATGACATGATGATTTCAAACGGGTTTTCGAGACTGGTCGCGTCGTAGATTTTCCGGTTGTGCGCCGTGCAAATCATCACTCCGTTTCCGAGCAACCTGTCAAAAAGGCTCCGAGCTTGGGAGAGCTTCAAGCGGGTCAGTCGGTCGAGAGCTTCGACAACCAAGACGCACGGGGTTTTGATCTTTCTGGCTTCAACGGCTTCGATAAAATGTGCAAGGTGTCCCTTCTCGATGTTGTCGCCGTGGTAGCCGGAAACCCCTTCGTCAGGAAAAATTGACTCGTCCAACGTCCATCCTTTTTCGCGGCAAATTTCTCGGGTTGCTGCCAATTGGCGTTCAAGGGAATGCCCCTTGGTTTGGTTGTCCGAACTCCACCGGAGGTAAGAAAAAGCTCTCATTGCCGCATTCTCTACAGTGACGAGATGGTTTTATCAACGTCATCGGGATCAAGTGGAATCGTCGATCGTCGCCCGAAGATTCACCCGCAACGCCCCGGCGGAGCGGGGCGGCTACAAGGGCGGGGCCACGGCCGGGAAACCTGTTCCCCAAGGGCTCTCCTTGTAGCCACGGCGCTCCGTCGCCGTGCCCGGGTGGCGCGTTGCCCGAAGATTCACCCGCGACGCCCCGACGGAGCGGGGCGGCTACAACGGCGCCAAGGCGACCGGGATGCGTGCTCCCCAAAGGCCTTCCTTGTCGCCACGGCGCTTCGTCGCCGTGCCCGGGTGGCGCGTTGCCCGAAGATTCACCCGCAACGCCCCGACGGAGCGGGGCGGCTACAACGGCGCCAAGGCGACCGGGATGCGTGCTCTCCGAAGGCCGTCCTTGTCGCCACGGCGCTTCGTCGCCGTGTCCCCGGGTGGCGCGTTGCCCGAAGATTTACCGCAACGCCCCGACGGAGCGGGGCGGCTACGACGATCCGGTCTCTAGAGCTTGAGGGCGCGGATCGTCGGCGCGGCGGCGGATGCAATCAGCTCGAAAAAGCCGTCCCCGGAGGATGGCAGGCGGCCCCTGACGATGGAGACCGCCGCTCCGACCGGGGCGGAGGCGTAGAGTTCGATCACGTCGGCCGAGCGCATGCGGATGCAGCCGTAACTGACGGGACGGCCCAGGTGCTTCTCGTCGGGCGTGCCGTGAATGTAGACGCACCGGCCGAAGGCGTTGCGGTTGCCCGACTCGAGCCCATCGAGCCAGAGAATACGGCTGACGATGGGGTCGCGACCGGGAGCGTTGGGAGCGAGCACTTCCCCGGTCGGAGAGCGATGCCGGAAAACGGCGCCCGCAGCCAGCCCGTCCCCGATTTTTTCACTGATCTTCAATCGGCCGAGCGGCGTGCGATACGTTCCATAGCCGTCGCCGATGCCGAACCGCGAGGTGGAAACGGGATAGGTGCGCAAGACGGAACCATTGTGAATCAGCGCGAGTTTTTGCTCCGCGACGCTGACCACGATTTCGACGTGCCTCGCGGAGGAGTTTTCCACCTCCGCCCGGACGGGACCGGCAAGCAGGATGACGGCGGGAACAAGGGCGAAGGCAAGTCGATTCAGCAGCATCGTCGAGGATCAGGCAGCGCGAAACATGCCAAGAGTTTTGAAATGTGCAACCAGCAATGCGCCGAATCCTGGGTTTCGCTCCCGAACCCGCCTCAATACCAGAGGCCCATGGCGCCCCAACCGTCCCAATCCATCGCCTGATCGGTCTCCACGGCGGCGAGTTCGTTTTCTTCGGCGACGTCCTGCTGGACGGAGAGTTTTTTGTAGGCCTGGTATTCCGTGACCGTGCCGACGTAGACGAGATTTTTTTTCGGATCGGCGTAAGCGTAGAGGTCCTTCCCGCCGACCGTGCGGCGCTGCATCTTGTAGGGCTTCATGCTTTGGAAAATCGCCTTCTGAGCGGCGGTTTCCGGCGCGCGGCTTTTGAACCCGGACGCGGACAACAGGGATTCTTTCTGGTGGGCCTCCATGCTGGCGCAGCCGGTCAAGGCGGAGCCGAGCGCGAGAACGAGGGAGGTCAGAACGGGGACGAGAAGAACGGAGCGGATGTTCATGGCGGAGGGTTGGCTCTGTTTAACGGCAGCCGGTTCAAAAGGAAAGCCCGACGAATGGCGGAGGGGGGGGGATTCGAACCCCCGATACCTTGCGGTATACACGCTTTCCA
>CAXTSM010000026.1:0-52622 GCA_964247025.1 uncultured Chthoniobacterales bacterium | reverse complement strand
GAACCGACGACCCCATCATTACGAATGACGTGCTCTACCACTGAGCTACACCGGCGTGGTGAAGAGCGCGGAATGTAAAACGCGCGCGCGGGCAAAGTCAATCCCCGTCCCTTCATTCATCCGCGGAGTCCGTGGTCGCCGTGGTTCTTCCAAGGCGGAATTCGAACCACGGATACCATGGATACCACGGATACCACGGATAGGACGGATAGGACGGATAGGACGGATACCACGGGTGGGCGGAAATTGGACCGGGACGCTTGCGGACGCGTTTGCGGCCCTGCTATGCCAGTGCGCATGGGCTGCCATGTGATCGACCATCCGCTGGTGAGGGCAAAATTGACGACGCTGCGCGACGCGCGCACGCCGCTGAAGGGCTTCCGCGACGCGCTTCACGAGCTCAGCCTGCTCATCGGTTACGAGGCGTTGCGCGACCTCGAGGAGGAACCCGTGACCGTGGCCACGCCGCTGCGGGCGTGCGCGGGCATCCGGCTGCGCGACCCGATCTTTCTCCTGCCGATCCTGCGCGCGGGGCTGGGCATGGCGGAAGCGCTTTCTGAGCTGCTGCCGGACGCGCCGATCGGGCACATCGGCATGTTCCGCGATGAAAAAACGCTGGAGCCGCAGGCCTACTACCTGCGCGTGCCGCCCGGGATCGAGCGCGCGAACGTGGTCTGCGTGGACCCAATGCTCGCGACGGGCAACAGCGCGGTCGCGGCGATCGACCAACTCAAGAAGGCGGGGGCCCAAAAGCTGCGGCTGGTGTGCGTGGTCGGGTGTCCGCAGGGCGTGGCCCACGTGATTGCCAGCCACCCCGATGTGCCGATCTATCTTTCGTCCGTGGACGACGGGCTGAACGAGCGCGGCTACATCGTGCCGGGCCTGGGCGACGCGGGCGACCGTTACTACGGGACCTGAGGCGGCTACCGCGGGGGCGTGAGAAGCCGGACCTCCGGCTTGAGCTCGCGGGGATCGAGGAAAATATTCGCGGGGCTCAGGCTGCGGATCTCGTAGCCGGTGAGGATGAATTCCGGGTAAAAACTGTCGCTGGCGGGCTCGTAGACCGTGTCGCCGGAGAAGCGGCCGGAGAGCCGGTATTCGAAGTTGTTGTCGGCGCCGATCTGGTTCTGCTGGCGATCGGGCGCGAGCATCTTCTGCTCGTTGAGCATCACGAGCTTCGCGGTGCTCCAAGGCTGGCCGGGCTGGCGGATCCAGCCCCAAAATTTGTAGTCCTGCTTGTAGAAGCGTCGCCCGATCACGTAGTCCCCGGGCGCTTCGGTGCGGATCGCGGCGTTCATCGCCTCGCGGCGCAGGCTGTCCCCGGAGGGCGTGGTTTCGCAGCCCGGGAAGGCGGCGGAGAGCAGAACGACGAGAACGCCGAGAGCGAGAAGGCGGGAAGGTTTCATTCGAGGAAGAGGGCGGATAGCACACGCGTCGGCGCGGCCAAAGGGAATTCGGCGGCGACGGCGGCCTAGCGTTTGCGCATGAGCCAGTAGATTTCACCGGGCCACCAGGGGAACGCGCCGCCCCAGCGGAGGTTGAGCCGCATCCAGGCGGCGGAATTTTCCAGCGCGCTGCCCTTGCTGCGCATGAGGAACGCGCCGCGGTGGAACTCCAGGTCGCAGCCCGCGCTCTCCGCCATGCGCGCGACGCGCCGGGGAGAAAAAATGCTCACGTGGCCCATCGGCTGGGCGGTTTTCCGCACGGCCGACTGCCGGTGATCGACGAGAAAATCCGGCAGCACCGGGAAACCGCCGATCAGCACGCCGCCGGAACGAACGCGGCTCGCGACCTTCGCCAGCACGCGTTCCGGCTCGAAGAGGTGCTCGAGGACGTGCAGGAGAATAGCCGCATCGTAGTCGTGGGGCAGGTCGAACGCCGGGTGCTCGAGGTTTGCCTCCACGAAATCGTCGTAGCCTGCCTTCCGCAGTTTTTCGGTGAGCATCACGGCGTCCACGGCGGTCCATCGGCCGGTCGCGGGCTGAACCGGGGCGGAGCGCACGAACTCGCGGAATTGCCCGGTGTGCACCCCGATCTCGGCGACGTCGATCGGGCGGCCGGCGGTCTCCGCGGCGAGACGCAGCAGGTGGTAGCCGAACCAGTAGCGCAGCAGGCGAATGGGGTAGCGAACGGATTTCGCCTCCTCCGGCATGCCGAATCGCCTGGTGCGGACAACGGGATTGTCGGCCAGAAAATCGATGTCCCAATCGAGGGGCTGATAACTTTTCAAGGGGCGGTATCCTGCAAAGCGGCCTTCAGGCGGTCAAGTTCCCGCTGGCGCGCGATCCCCCGTCGAAAGACCATGGATCACATCTACAAAAAAATCGAGTTGGTGGGCACGTCTCCGGACGGCATCGAGAAAGCGGTGGAGAACGCCCTCGCCCGCGCGTCGGCCACGATCAAGCATCTGCGCTGGTTCGAGGTGATCGAGACGCGCGGACACATCGAAGACGGGAAGGTCGCGCATTGGCAGGTCACGATCAAGGCCGGCTTCACGCTCGAGGCGTAGGCGCGCTCACGTGACGGCCCGGCCGCCGGGGAGGCGCCCCTCGTCCGCGTCGATGTAGTCGAACATGACGGCGATGTCGTCGCGATCCGTGAAGCCGCTCTCCTCCTTGCGCTCGGCCAGCTTTGCCGCGACCTCGTCGTTCCAGCCGCGTTTGCGCATGAAGTCGCCCCAGACCTCGACCTGTTCCTCCGTCGGCCGAAATCCCTGCGCGAAGCACCATTCGAGCACGGCCGCGTCGTCGAGGCCCACGCGGACCCGGTCGGCGATGTCTTCGTAATCGATCTGCAAGAACGAGCAGCATCGGGCGTCGAAGGATTTGCCGAGGTTCGCGTGCAGGTCTTCGCGAAGTTCGCCGAGCGCATGCAGTCGGATCTTGTCCAGCATGCGCGGCAAATAAACGATGCCTTCGATGGACGCGTAGGGAGAGCAGGGAACCTTCATCGGCTCAGAATATCACGCGCGGACGCGAAGGCGCGAAGTCATTCTCCGCTACATCGCGGCTTCGCGGCTCGGCGAGGGATCTTTCTTCTCGAAGAAGGATTGGAGCAAAAAGATGCCGGCGGCCACGCAGATGCAGGAGTCGGCGACGTTGAAGGCGGGCCAGGGATTCGCAAACGGGACGTGCAGGTCGAAGAGCAGGAAGTCCACGACGAATCGGTGCCACAGGCGATCCGTGAGATTGCCGAGGATGCCGGCGGCGAGCAAACCGGCCCCCACCCCGAGCCAGCGGTCGCGAAACGCGCCGCGCCGCCAGAAGATCGCCAGCGCGACGAGGGCGACGGCGGACAGCGCAACGAAGAAAAGATTATTGTTCGCGAGCAGGCCGAACGCGGCGCCGGTGTTGTGCACCTGCACGAGCAGGAAGACATCCGGGACCACCGTGATCGCGTCCTCGGGAGGAATGTGGCGGAGCACCAGCCACTTCGTGAGCTGGTCCAGCGCGTAGAGCGGAAGCGTGACGAAGAGAAGAAGGCGGATCACGCGGGCACGCAGGTAAGCACCGCGGCGGCGCAACGATCGCAGAGCCCGGGTTGCGCGGGATCGTGGCCGACGGCCGGCAGGTGACGCCAGCAACGCGCGCAACTCGGGTCGCCGGATTTCCCCGCGACCGCCGCCAGGGATTCCCCGGCCTCGACGCGGAGGGCGCTGACGATGAAAAATTCCTCCAACTCTCCGCGATCGCGCTCGAGTCCGGCCACTTCGTCCTCGGGCACCGTGAGGGTGACGGCGGCCTCGAGCGATTTCGCGATCGTCTTTGCCTGGCGCGCGGGCTCGACGGCCTGCTGGTAGATCGCCGATCGCAGCGCCAGCCAGCGGGCGACCCGTTGTTCCAGAGCCTCGTCGCGCCGGGTGGCTTCCGCGGTCGGAAAGTCGGCGAGGTGCACGCTCTCGGCGTATCCGGCGGACTCCCACGCCTCGTCGGCGGTGAAGACGAGAATGGGCGCGAGCAGGCGCGCGATGGCGTCGAAGCACGCTTTCATCACGGCCTGCGTGGCGCGGCGGCGCGGACTCTCGGCCTCGTCGCAATACAGGCGGTCCTTCGTGATGTCGACGTAGACCGCGCTGAGGTCGACGGCGCAGAATTGGTTGAGCGTCTCGAACACGGCGCGGAAGTCATAGGCTTCGTAGGCGGAACGGCTTCGCGCGATGACGTCCTGCAGGCGGCTGAGCATCCAGCGGTCGATGGTGGTGGCGCCCGCCAGCGACGCTTGCGCCGCGGGCGGGAAATCGCTCAGGTTGGCGAGCAGGATGCGGAGCACGTTGCGGAACCCGCGGTAACGCTCGGCGACTTGCTTGAAGACCTCCTCGCCGAAGGGAACTTCATCCGTGTAATTCACCGTCGCGACCCACAGGCGGAGGATGTCCGCGCCGTATTGATCCACGAAATGCTCGGCGTGCGTGGGCTTTTTGTATTCGGCGGACTTGGAAATCTTCTTGCCGTCGCGATCGACGACGAAGCCGTGCGTGATGACCGTCTTGTAGGGGGCGCAGCCGTTCAGCGCGACGCTCGTCATGAGCGAACTCTGGAACCAGCCGCGGTGCTGGTCGGTCGCCTCGAGGTAGACGTCGGCGGGAAAGGAAAGTTCGGACCGCTGGCGCAGGACGGCCTCGTGCGAGACGCCGGAGTCGATCCAGACGTCGAGCGTGTCGTCGCGACGCGTGGTGCCGGTGGGCAGGCCCAGCGCGTCGGCCCACCAGGCGTCGTCGTGTTCGAACCACAAATTCGTGCCGTGTTCGGCGACGAGGTCCGCGACTTTCTCGATCACGGCCCGGTCGAGGATCGGCGTTTTCCCGGCGTCGTAAAATACCGGCAGCGGCACGCCCCAGGTGCGCTGGCGCGAGATGCACCAGTCCGGCCGCGACTCGACCGTGCCGGCGATGCGGTGGCGACCCCAGGCCGGATGCCACGTCGTTTCGTCCACCGCGTCCAGCGCCGGCGTGCGGATGTCGCCGACGCGAATGAAAAATTGCTCGACCGCCCGGAAGACGATGGGCGTCTTGGAGCGCCAGCAATGCGGGTAATCGTGCGTGTATTCCTCCACCGCGAGGAGCGAGCCCTGGTCGCCGAGGAACGAGACGATCTCCCGGTTGACGTCGAAAACATATTTGCCCGCCCAGGCCGGCATGCCGCAATCCGCGGTGAGCCGGCCCTGATCGTCGACCGGGGAGAGCGTCGGGAGGCCATTTTGCTGACCGGCGATGTAGTCGTCCTTGCCGTGGCCGGGGGCGATGTGGACCTGGCCGGTGCCGGTCTCCATCGTGACGAAATCCGCCATGATGACCCTCGAAAAGCGCGGCAAGAACGGATGACCGGCCTCGAGGCCGGCCAGCGCCTCGCCTTTCATCGCGCCGAGCTCGGCGTCGAGCACGAGGCCGGTCGCCCGGGAGAACGCCTCCACGAGCGCGCGGGCGACCACGAGTTTCTGCCCGGCAAAATCCCCGACGACATATTCCGCGCGCGGATCGACCGCGATGGCGACATTGGCGGGCAGCGTCCACGGCGTGGTCGTCCAGATCACCATCGACGCGCCGGCGAGCACGTCGGAGCCGTTCGCGAGGGGGAACTTCACGTGGATCGCGGGATCGGTGCGTTTCGCGTATTCCACCTCGGCCTCGGCGAGCGCGGTCTGCGCGCCGGTGCTCCACAGCACGGGTTTTTTCCCGCGGTAGACGAGGCCTTTTTCCACGAAGCGGCCGAAGGCGCGGATCACGTGCGATTCGTAGGCCGGATCGAGCGTGAGGTAGGGATTTTCCCAGTCGCCCAGCACGCCGAGGCGGCGGAATTGGCGCCGCTGGATGTCGATGAATTTCCGCGCGTATTCCTCGGAACGGCGGCGCACTTCCACCGGCGAAAGTCCGGCCGATTCCTTCACGACCTTGAACTCGATCGGCAGGCCGTGGCAGTCCCAGCCCGGCACGAACGGCGCACGGAAGCCGAGCATCGTGCGGGATTTCACGACGAAATCCTTGAGCACCTTGTTGAGCGCGGTGCCCATGTGCACGTCGCCGTTCGCGAAGGGCGGCCCGTCGTGCAGGATGAACGGCGGGGCGGCGGCGCGGCGGCCCTGAATCCGCCGGTACAGGCCGGCGGCCTCCCACTTCGCCAGCCGCGCGGGCTCGCGTTCGGTCAAGCCGGCCTTCATCGGGAAATCCGACCGGGGGAGATTCAAGGTGTTCTTGTAGTCGCTCATCGAGGAACCGACGTGGATACCATTCACGCCACGACCGGTCAATGAGGGCGCGGAGTTCAAGGCTCCGCGCGCAGACCGTCCCGGCCGCAAAAAAGACTTGCCTCGAATCGAGAGGTTCGAGAGGAAATCCGTCCGCACGAAAAGCGTCCCTCCCCAAAATGCTTCAAACCGTCAAATCATCGATCAAGTTCCTGGTGTCGATGCCCGTCGTTCTGGCCCTGCTTTACGTTGGCTCGGTCGTCTACAACCACGAGCGCGTGATCCCGCGCGGCGTGGAAACGATCCAGGATTTCTACGCCCGCTACGGCAACCCGCCCGCGGTCGAGAGCTTCTTCATCAACAGCCGTGTTTATTATCGGGTCATCGGGGAGATCGCCGCGCCGCTGGCCTTCCCGAGGGGCAATCCCGTCTACGTCTTCGACGCCACCGGCCGGCTTGTCGATTGGACCGCCGAGAGCGACGGCGACCCGGATTTTCGGGCCCGCTGGAGCGACTCGCCCGCGCAGAACATGGCGGTCTCCTACTTTCTCGAGCGATTCCCGAGGGACTGAGGCCGTTGCGCGGTTGCGCGGCGGGCGGCGTGCGCTAGGCTGCGCGGCATGAAATTCGCCTCCGACGTTGCCGAACCTCCCGCCACCGCCAAAAAAAGGCCGCTTCGCTCCGAGGTGCGCGCGGAAGACACCTGGGACCTCACGCCGCTCTTCGCCGGGGACGAGGCCTGGGAGGCGGGATTCCAATCGCTCATCGCCGATGCCCGGAGGATCGCCGATTTCCGCGGTCGCATCGGGGAATCCGCCGCCTCGCTGCGGGACGCCCTCGAGTTCGAAAAAGGCATCGACCAGCGCGTCGAGACGCTCAATCAATTCGTCGCCCTGCGGACCACCGAGGACAGCGCGGACTCCGCCGCCCTCGCCCGCGAATCCCGCTTCCAGGCCGCGCTGGTGCAGGTCGGCGAGGCATTCTCGTTCCTCAGCCCCGAGATCCAGGCGCTCGACGACGCGACGTTCGCCCGCTTCGTCGCCGATCCCGCGCTCGCCGAATGGACGATCTCGCTCAAGAAGCTGCGCCGGCTGAAGCCGCACACGCTCACCGCGGCCGAGGAGCGCCTCATGGCCCTGGGCTCCGCGGCGATGGCCGGCCACCAGGAAACCTTCTCCCAGCTTACGAACGTCGACATGAAGTTCGGCCACGTGCGCGACGAGAACGGCCACGACGTCGAGCTCACGCAGAGCTCGTACTCCTCGCTGCTCCACCGGCGCGATCGCGGCGTGCGCCTCGATGCGTTCGGGAAATTTTACGCCGAATTCGAAAACCATAGATTCACCATCGCCTCGACCCTCGCCAGCTCGGTGCGGGCCGACGTGTTTTCCGCCCGCGCGCGGAACTATCCCAGCGCGCTCGAGGGCGCGCTCTTCCGCGACGACGTGCCCGTGAGCGTCTACGACAGCCTCATCGCTTCCGTGCGGAAAAACCTGCCCGCGCTTCATCGTTATTACGACCTGCGCCGCCGCACCCTCGGCCTGGACGAAATCCGGGCCGCGGACACCTACGTGCCGCTCGTCGAAGGCATCCACACGCACATCGAATGGGACGGCGCGGTGGATCGCGTGCTCGCCGCCGTCGCCCCGCTCGGCGCGGAATACGTCGCGACGCTCGGCGACGGCCTGCGCGACGGGCGCTGGTGCGACCGCTACGAGAACAAGGGCAAGCGTTCCGGCGCGTTCAGCTACGGCACCTACACGTCGCCGCCCTACATCATGATGAACTACAAGGCGGACGTCTTTTCCGACGTGTTCACGCTCGCGCACGAGGCTGGCCATTCGATGCACACGTGGCACTCCACCCGCGCCCAGAGCTACCAGGATCACCACTACCCGATCTTTCTCGCCGAGGTCGCGAGCACCTTCAACGAAATGCTGCTCACGCACCATCTGCTCGAAGGGACGAGCGATCCTAAAATGCGGGCCTACCTGATCAGCCGGCAGATCGACGACTTCCGTGGCACGCTCTACCGGCAGACGATGTTTGCCGAGTTCGAGAAGGCGATCCACGCCGCCGAGGAAGCCGGCGAGGCGCTCACGCTCGACACGATGCAGGCGATCTACCGTGAGCTGCTCGTCGCCTATTTCGGCCTCGACTTCACGCTGGACGATGTCCTTTCGCTCGAGTGCCTGCGCATCCCGCATTTTTACAACGCCTTCTACGTCTACAAGTACGCCACCGGCCTCAGCGCGGCGGTCGCGCTCTCCCAGCAGGTGCTCGCGACCGGCGACGCCACGCGCTACCTCGGCTTCCTGAAATCCGGCGGCACCCAATTTCCCATCGACACGCTCGCCGCCGCCGGCGTGAACATGGCGACGCCCGCGCCGGTGGACGCCGCGCTCGCGCTCTTCGCGGACCGGGTGGATGAACTGGAGAGCCTTCTCGCCCCGTAGGATTCCGAGCGCGGGAAAAGGGGAAAAGGGGAAAGAAAATCTGGAAGCCAGGAACCCTGGAAAAGCCGGATCTTTTTTCCTGGATTCCTGGATTCCAGATTCAATCCTCGCAACCTTCCCCTTTTCCCCTTTTTCCGCGCCCACACCTCCTCTCAATGAATGAAAATCAACCCCGCGCTTCCCGCTCACAGGCCGGTCGATAAGGCCGGTCGACCAACGCGGAGCGATTCCCGTTCGTTGATCCTCAAATTCCGCTCCGCGCTGTTTCTGATCGCGACGGCCGCTTTGATCGCCGGCTGCTCCTCGTATGGCCTTCCGCGCTGGGGCGAAAAGGATTATCGCCGCGTTGTCTTCGCCGCGCCCGGAGGACATCCGCTCAAGATGGATCTCTATGTGCCGGCACGAGCGACGCCGGAAAAGCCGGCACCCGTGGTCGTCTGGATCTTCGGCGGGAGCTGGAAATTCGGGAGCCGCGGTTATCACGTGAATCTGCGCGACCTCACGCGCTCGGGCATTGCGGTCGCGGCCATCGATTACCGTCTCAGCGGCGAGGCGATCTATCCCGCGCAGCTCGAGGATTGCGAAGCCGCCCTCGATTTTCTTCGGCGCGACGGCGCGCGCTACGGCCTCGACCCGAACCGCATCGGTGTCAGCGGGGAATCGGCCGGCGGACACCTCGCCGCCTTGGTGGGGACCGTCGAAGGAGGCAAAAAAATCCGGGCCGTCTGCGCGCTTTACCCTCCGACCGATCTCGTCGCCCTTGGCCGCCAATACGCCGACGCGAACCCCAGCGACATCGAGCGCCTGCTTGGCGGTCCGATCGAACAGCGCCTTCCCCTCGCCCGCGCCGCCAGTCCGATCAACCACGTCAGCGCCTCGAGTCCGCCGTTCCTGCTCATCCACGGCGCCGCCGACACGCTGGTCTGGCCCGAGCACAGTCGCGACTTAGATCGCCGGCTGCAACGCGCGGGCGTGGAATCCCGATTGATCGAGGTGCCCGGTAAAGGCCACTGGTTCAAGCTCGACCCGGAACAACTCGAAGAAGTCGCCGCGTTCTTCCGCCGCCATTTCGCGGAGCCTTGAATTTCGACCCTGAAAAGTGCCGGAAGATCAAATCCGGAAGTCAAAAAGCCAGAAAAATCCCTCCGCCTTCTCTCCTGTTCCCTGTTTTCATGGGTTCCGGATTCTCTCCTTTCTGCCGCTTGAAAACGCCCTCCGCGCCCCCGCGATCTCCGCATTCTCGTTGCAAACTTCGCTGGAGTTTTCCCAAAGATTGACGACTTTCCCTCTCCGATGCTTCCCCGCCTTCTGCCGCTCGCCTGCCTTATCGCGATCTTTCTCGCGTCGAGCGCCCGCGCGGTGCTCACCGACGACCATTACGTCACGACGCCTCCCGCCGTCGAAGACTGGTCGTCGGGTTGGGGCGACACCACCGCCACCGGCTGGGACTACGTGGGCCAGGTCGGCGGAGCGAGCGGCGTCTATCTCCAGAATGGCTGGGTGCTGACCGCGGCCCACGTGGGCGCCGAAGATTTTCTCCTGGACAACGTGAGCTACGCCCTGGTCGCCGGTTCCGTAAAGACGCTCACCGGCGCCGGCGGCACCACCCCGGATCTCCGGCTCTTCCAACTCGCGTCTTCACCCGCTTTACCCGGCCTGCCGATCAGCGATTCCGATCCCGCGGTTTTGACCCTCAACGCGCCCGGCAGCAACGTGGTGATGATCGGTTTCGGCGGCGGATCGAAAAGTTGGGGCGCCAACATGGTGACCTCGAAGAACGCTTCGACCACCCCGAGCGGCCAGCCTTACACTTCCATCGACTTCGCCACCAAGTACGGCGACTCCCAATATCTGAACGGGGCGCGACTTGTCACGGTGACCAATCAGGCAAAAGTCGTCCCGGGCGACTCCGGCGGCGCGGGATTCATCTACGACTCCGGCGCCGCGCGCTGGGAACTGGCGGGGACCCTGGAAGCCGTCACATCCAACGGCGACAGCTACCTCGTGCAGCTCGACAAATACGCGGCGCAGATCAACGCCATCACCGCCACCCCCGTGCCCGAGCCGCGTCCCTTCTGGCTGTTGGTCGCGGCCGTCCTCCCGCTCGCGCTCCGGGCTCGTTGGCGCCGGGAATCATGAAATCGTCATTTTCCAGAAATTTTTCCGGCAAACTTTCGGAAAAATTGAGATATTGGGCCCCAGCAATGTGGGCACGAAAGCGACTCCCTCTGGTTTATCTTGGAACGGTCATGCTGTCGATCGCTCCCGCCCTGGCCGTATCCTCCGGCTCCGGCACCGTCACGACGCCTCCGACCGTCACGAATTGGTCCACCGGCTGGGGCGAGACCACCGCCACGGGATGGGACTACGTCGGCACCGTCGGCGGGGGAAGCGGCGTCTACCTCGGCAATAACTGGGTCATCACCGCGGGCCACATCGGCGCGCACGACTTCCTCCTCGACGGCGTCACCTATTCGCTCGTTTCGGGCTCCGTGCACACGTTCTCCACCACCATCGGTGCGACGACCTATCCGGCGGATCTGGTCCTCTTCCAAATTTCCACCGCTCCCCTTCTTCCCAGCCTCACCATCAGCAGCCAGAGCCCGGTTCTTCTTTCCCCCAATCCCGTCGTCATGATCGGCAATGGCGGCGGAAAGAGCTGGGGCGCCAACACCGTGACCGCGAAAAACCAGGCCGTCGGCGTCTCCGGCTACGTCACCGCGGACTTTTCCACCGCCTACGGCACGCACACCTACGGCGCCACGACCGTCACGAACGACGCCCATGTCGTGAACGGCGATTCGGGCGGCGCCGGCTTCATCTATCATTCCGCGACCCAGAGGTGGGAGCTCTCGGGCCTGCTCGAAGCCATCGACCTGAACACCAACGACTCCTACCTCGACCAGCTCAGCTACTACTCGTCGGACATCCGGGCGATCACCAACACCACCGCCGTGCCCGAGCCAGGCTGGGCGGGCGGCGCCGGCGCCATCGCGGCCGCGCTCGCCGTCGCCGCGCGTCTCCGCCGCCGGCGCGCCCGCGCTTGAATTTCGCCGCGCGTCGAAATTTCCGTTAAGAAAAGTCGTTCCGGTCCGTTGACCCGGTGACGACCCATGGCTCCGGATCCCCTCACCGCCCCGTTCGACCGCGCGCTGGCCCGCTACGAGCGCCCCCTCGTGAGCTACGCGCGCACCATCACCGGGGAGCTCGAGTCCGCCCGCGACGCGGTCCAGGAGACGTTCCTGCGGTTGAGCAAACAGGATCTCCCCGCCCTCGAGCCACGCCTCGCCGCGTGGCTTTTCTGCGTCTGCCGGAATTGCGCGATCGACCAGAAACGACGCGTCGTCCGGTTCGCCGCCGAAGGCCTCGACGACGACACGCCGGACGGCGGGCCCTCGCCCGCCGACCAGGCCCGCACCGACGAGGAAGCCACCCATCTCCGCGCGCTTGTCGGCCGCCTGCCCGAAACCCAGCGCGAACTCGTGCGGCTGAAGTTCGACGTCGGCCTGAGCTACCGCGAGATCGGCGAAGTCATGCGCATGAGCGTCTCGAACGTCGGCGTGCAACTTCACCACGCCGTCGAGACCCTGCGCCGCCAGTGGCGGCAAATTCAGAACCCCCGGGCGGCCACCACGCTCCCCTTGCCATGAATCCCGATCCCCGCCTCACCGCCTACGCCCTCGGCGAGCTCGACCCCGCCGAACGCGAAACCTTCGAGCGCGAGCTCGCCACCTCCCCCGCGCTCCAGGCCCACCTGCAAGACCTCATCCCCCTCTGCGACGAACTCATGAAAACCCTGCCCGAAGAAACCGACCTTCTCACCGAAAAGCAACGTCGTGGCTTGCGCGAAAGAAGCGTCGTCCCGCCGGCCCCGCGCCGGATTGCGCCCCTGCTCGCGGCCCTCGCCGCCTGCCTCGCCCTGGCGTTGGGAATTCTTCTGACGATCCGCGATCCCTCCCCGGCTCTCCGCGCGGCGGCGGACTACGCGCCAAAAGCAATCGCGGCGCCAGGCCCCGCCTCGTCGTCGACCCTTCCGCCGCTCCTCGCGGAAGCGGATGAATTCTACGCCTCCGGCCGCTACGACTTGGCGATCAAACGCGCGGAACAGGTTCTCGCGGTCGACAAAGACAACGTTCCGGCGCGACGGCTCGTGAATGAAATCGATCTTGCGAAACAACGGTTCGCCGCCCTCGCGGCAAATGCAACGCGCCGCCCCGCGACCCTGGACGCCTCCCGTGGCGGGGAGCTTCTCACGCGACGATCTTCGCCCGCCCGCAAGGAAACTTTCGGCGGGTCGCGCATCGAGATCCCGCCGGCGGCGCCTTCCGTCGAGGCCTCTGCCGAAGCCGTCCGGTCACCCGAAAAGGCCACCGGAAAGGCGGGCGCGGCCGCCCTCCCCACGGAGGAGGTTCCCCTCGGCGTCCCCGTGGCCGGCCAGCCCGCGATCGCCTCCCGGTCCTTCTACTCGTATCTCGATCGACGGAAAGACGTGACCGACGTCCGGGACGAATCCTACCGATCCGTCGTCGGCAACGTCTTCCTCGACTCCGTCGCCGCCCCGCTCTCGACCTTTTCGGTCGATGTCGACACCGCCAGCTACGCGAACGTCCGTCGCTTTCTCCGCGACGGCCAGCTTCCGCCGCCCGACGCCGTCCGCCTCGAGGAATTGATCAATTATTTCCCCTGCGCCCTGCCGCCGCCCGACGGCGACGCACCCTTCTCCGTCACGACCGAAGTCAGCCGCGCGCCGTGGAATCCCGCCCATCTGCTCGCCCGCATCGCGCTGAAGGGCCGCGACCTCGCCGCGGATCACCGCCCGCCCAGCAACCTCGTGTTTCTCATCGACGTGTCCGGCTCCATGGACGAGCCGGACAAGCTCCCGCTCCTCAAGCGTTCCCTCCGCGAGCTCGTGCGACGTCTTACCGCGCAGGACCGCGTGGCGATCGTCACCTACGCCGGCGATTCCGGCCTCGCCCTGGATTCGACCGCCGGTGAGAACCAGGCCCGCATCCTCGAAGCCATCGACCGGCTCGCGCCCGGCGGCTCCACGAACGGCGCCGCTGGCATCCAGCTCGCCTACGACCAGGCCCGCTCGCATTTCACGAAAGCCGGCAACAACCGCGTGATCCTCTGCACCGACGGGGACTTCAACGTCGGCGTCACCAGTCGCGACGAACTCACGAAAGTGATCGAGCGTGAACGCAGGTCCGGCGTCTTTCTTTCCGTGCTCGGCTTCGGCACGGGCAACGTGAAGGACGACACGATGGAGAATCTCGCCGACCGGGGCAACGGCAACTACGCCTCCATCGACTCGCCCGGCGAGGGCCGCAAAGTGCTCGTCGAGCAGATGGGCGGCACGCTTTTCACCATCGCGAAGGACGTGAAGATCCAGGTCGAGTTCAATCCCGCCACCGTCGCCGGCTACCGCCTCATCGGCTACGAAAATCGCCTGCTCGCCAAGGAGGATTTCAACGACGACACGAAGGACGCCGGCGAGATCGGCGCCGGCCACGCCGTCACCGCCTTCTACGAAATCGTGCCCGCCGGACGAAAAATCCCCGGTCAGCCGAGCGTCGATCCGCTCAAATACCGGGCGTCCGAAAAGCCAGTCGGAAACCGAAAATCAGAAATTGGAAATTCCGCCGATCTCTTCACCGTCAAGCTGCGCTCCAAGGCTCCCGACGGGGACGCGAGCAAATTGATCGAGAAGGTCGTGAGCCCCGGCGCGGAGGAATTCGCGAAGGCCTCCGGCGACTTCCGCTTCGCCAGCGCGGTGGCGGCCTTTGGCATGAAATTGCGCGGCGACCGGAACGACGCCACGATGGACTGGAGCGCGATTCGGCAGATCGCCCGCGACAGCCTCGGGGAGGATCCCGGCGCCTACCGCGCGGAATTCCTCACCTTGATCGAAAAGGCAAAGAACGCTTCGGGTCTTTAGACCGCGTTTAAAGAACGGACGGAAGTGAAGGCATCCGACCTCCAAATCTCGTCCGTTCCGACCAAAGGATCTTCCCTGCTCCGAGAAGCGGCGAACCCTTTCCGCGCCCCGATACCCCGATGGGAAAGCCCGTCGAGGTCTGCCTCGACCACCCCTTTCCATCTGCGATCCAGCACGTTCCCGGCGGGGCCTGCCTTTTTCTCGGCCCAATCATCGATCCCCGCCGAAAAGCCGCTTCCCCCGCGGAGAAGCTCGTGCAAACGAGACCCGCCCGGGGTTAGTTTTCCCGCATGGTTGACCCGCGGACGTGGCAGAATCGAAATCCGGCCAACCTCGACGAAACCCTTCCCGCCGTCGACGCTACGCCGGTCGACCCGGCGGTGGCCGCCGCCGTGGACGCCTCCCGCCACTGGGCCTCGGCCTCCCTGGCCGGCCGCATCGCCGCGGTTCGCGAGTGCCAGTCCGCGATGCGGGAGAACTCGGAATCCCTCGCCCGCCGCATTGCCGAAGAAACCGGCAAGCCGCTCGCGGAGGCTCGCGGCGAACTCGGCGCGGTCGTCGCGAAGTTCGACCTCACCATCGCCGACGCGGAGCGATTCATCGCGGATCGCGTCGTCGCCGACGGGCCGCACCCCGCCCTCGTGCGTTCCAAGCCACGGGGACCGGCCGCCGTCGTCGCGCCGTTCAACTTTCCGATTCATCTCGGCCACGGCGCCGCGGTTGCCTATCTCCTGGCCGGCAACCCCGTTCTTTTCAAGCCCTCACCTTTGGCCGCCGTGACGGGCGCGGAGTACGGCGCGCTCATGGCCGCCCACCTGCCACCCGGCGCCTTTCAAATCGTGCAAGGCGGAGGCGAGACCGGTCGCGCCCTCTGCGTGCATCCCGACGTGCGCGCGGTGTGCTTCACCGGCTCGATCCCGGTCGGCACCGCCCTGGCAAAAGATCTCGCGGCGGATTATTCGAAATCCCTCGCCCTCGAGCTCGGGGGAAAAAACGCCGCCCTCGTTTGCGCCGACGCCGACCTCGCCGCGGCCGCCCGGGACGTCGCGGACGCGGCCTGCCTCACCGCCGGCCAACGCTGCAACGCCACCAGCCTCGCCTTCGTGGACCGCGCCCGCCTCGGCGACTTCCAATCTCTCGTCCTCGCAAATCTCGCCCGCTACCAGCCCGGCGATCCGCGGTCCGAGGCGACGACCCTGGGCCCGCTCATCAGCGCCGCGGCCGTCGCCCGCTACCGCGACTTGACGTCGCTCGACGCCGGCGACTGGCTCCGCCCCGGCGCGATTCCGGAACACGCGGCCGGCCGCCGCGGGCATTACGTCGAGCCGGCGGTCGTCGTTTGCGAGGACTTCGACCGGCTCGCGACGTCCCCGCTTTATCGGGAGGAAAGCTTTTGCCCGATCCTCGCCGTCGTTCCTTTCATCGACGAGGCCGAGGCCGTGCGTCTTCACAACCTCAGCCCCTTCGGTCTCACCGCCTCGATCTTCACGGCGGATCGCGGTCGCTTCGATCAAATCGGGAATGCGCTGCGCGTGGGCAATCTCTACTGGAATCTTCCCACGACATTTTCCCCGTCGACGCTGCCTTTCGGCGGCCATGGCGCTTCCGGCAACGGCAAACCCGGCGCCCGCGGCTTCGTCCGATTCGCCGCCCAGGAGCAGGCCGTTCAATGGCGCGCGCAACGCGCCAGTTGATCGTCGAAAGTTGATCGTCGACGGGGCGGGGACGCCGCGCGGAACTTGCCTCTCGACCATCGACCATCGACCATCGACTCCTTCACCCATGAAGCGCGGATTTCTCGACAAGCTCATCCACCGCCTGAACGTCGTCCAGCCCGCCGACGTGCAGAGCTACCTCGTCGAGCTCGCGCGCGAAAAAGGGTTTCTCGAAACCATCTTCAACGCGATCCTCGAAGGCGTCATCGTGACCGATCCAAAGGGCCGGATCATCTGGCTCAACAAGGCGGCCTGCGGGTTCTTCGCGATCGAGGCCGACACGAGCATGGGTCGCCCGCTCAAGGAGGTCGTCCGCGGGCTCGACCTGGAATCCGTCACCGCCTCGGGCCGGACCGTGAACCGCGACCTCGAGGTCTTCTACCCCGAGACGCGCACGTTGAACTTCTACGTCGTGCCGATCCTCGACGACGACGGCGACGAGATCGAGGGTCACGCCGTGATCCTGCGTGACGCCACCGAGACACGCCGCTCGACCGAGGAGACGATCGAAAGCGAGCGTTTCTCCGCGCTCACGCTGCTGGCCGCGGGCGTCGCCCACGAGATCGGCAATCCGCTGAACTCGCTGAACATCCACCTCCAGCTCATGGCGCGTCGCGCCCGCAAGCTCCCGGGCAAGGCCCGCGCCGAGCTCGAGGAAAGCATCGGCGTCGCGCGCGCCGAGGTCACGCGCCTCGACCACATCATCATGCAGTTTCTCCGCGCCATCCGGCCTCAGCCGCTCGAGACCCGGCGGGAGAATCTGAACCTCCTCGTAAGCGAATCGCTGGCGTTCCTCGAGCCGGAGTTGAAGGATCGCGACGTGCTCGTGGACCTTGCGCTCGACGAGAAGCTGCCTCCCGTCGAGGTCGACCGCGATCAACTCAAGCAGGCGTTCTACAACGTCATTCGCAACGCCCTGCAGGCCATGCGCGCGGGTGGCTTCCTGCGTGTGCGCACGGGCGTGGACGAGACCCATTTCTTCGCCTCCTTCGCGGACAATGGCGGCGGCATCGCGGCGGAGAACATGGGCCGCGTGTTCCAGCCCTATTTTTCGACCAAGGCCGCGGGCACCGGCCTCGGTCTGCTCATCGTGCGCCGCATCGTGCGCGCGCACGGCGGCGAGGTGGCCATCGAAAGCACCGAGGGAAAGGGCCTCACGCTCACGATCCGCCTGCCGCGTCACGACCGGAGGGTGCGTTTCCTGGAGATCGGCACCTGAACTCGCGAATGTCCGCGAAGGAATTTGCGTCCGGGCGCTGGAATTAGACGAACTAATGATTGAAATCCGCGCCTCGTCTCGTTAATCCGTTTCGCCAGTGATCCGAAGGTCGTCCTCTCCATCTTTTTTGCCCGCTCCGCGCCGGGGTCGGGCGCGTTCCTGGTCCCCGTTTGCCGTCGCGGTGTCCGCCCTGTTCCTTTCCGGCCTCGCCCATGGGGCCGACGAGCCCGAGCGCCGCATCGCGAACATGTTCGACCCGCTCTCGACGCCGGCGCTCATGATTCACGAGTCCTCGGTGGTCGTATCGATCATTTGCGCCGTCATTTTCCTGATCGTCACCGGGATGCTGGTCTACGTGACGGTCAAGTTTCGCAGCCGCGGTCCGCAGGACGAACGCCAGGAGCCGCCCCAGATCTACGGCAGCTCGCAGATCGAGCTGGCCTGGACCGTCATCCCGATCCTCATCACCGTGGTCCTGATTCTCGTCACGACCCGCACCATCGGGGAGATTCAGGACAAGAAAATTCCGCCCAGCGCGCTTCAGGTCCGCGTGATCGGCCACCAGTGGTGGTGGGAAGTCCAGTATCTCCGCAACGGCGCCACCGGGGACAGCCGCGAGATCGTCTTCACCACCGCGAACGAGATCCACGTGCCGATCGATAAAGTCACCGAGGTGTTCCTCGAATCCGCCGACGTCCTTCACAGCTTCTGGGTCCCGCAACTGAACGGCAAGACCGACGTCGTGCCGAACCACAAGAACTCCACCTGGATCGAGCCGCACGCGCTCGGCACCTATTTTGGAAACTGCGCGGAGTATTGCGGCACCCAGCACGCGAACATGCTTCTCCGCGTGGTTGTGCAGACCCCGGAGAATTTCGAAAAATGGTCGCTTGCCCAGCAAAGCCCCGCCCCCGCGCCGACGGCGCCGGACGCCATCGCCGGCCGGCAGGTTTTCTATGCGAACTCCTGCATCAACTGCCACCGGATCGACGGCACCGTCGCCGTCGGCGTCTTCGGACCCGACCTCTCGCATTTTGCGATCCGCCAGACCTTCGGCGCGGGCGTCGCCCCCCTGAACCCGGCGAATCTTCGCACCTGGATGGCCGATCCTCACACGCTCAAGCCCGGCGTCCTCATGCCGAACATGCAACTCACTCCCAAGCAGGTGGACGACGTGGTCGCCTACCTCATGACCCTGAAGTAACGCCATGGCTCACGACACATCCATTTCCGATGACTACGTGGAGGAACAACCCTCCCGCCCCGGCGAGGAGAGAGGCTCTTTGACCCACGTCATCCAGAACCTCGTCTTCACCGTCGACCACAAAAAACTCGGCCTGATGTATATCGGCGCGGGCCTCTTCTTCTTCGTCATCGCCGGCATCATGGCCGCGTTGATCCGCATCCAGCTTGCGATTCCGAACAATCACTTCCTCGCGCCCGACGTCTATAACCGCTTCTTCACCATGCACGGCACGGCGATGGTCTTCATCGTCGGCATGCCGATCATCTTCGGCTTCGCGAACTACCTCGTCCCCATCATGATCGGCGCGCGGGACATGGCCTACCCGCGCCTGAACGCCTTCGGCTTCTGGATGTTCTTCTTCAGCGGTATCCTGCTCTACACGAGCTACTTCGCCGGCCCTGGCCTTTACAACGCGGGCAGCGCCCCGGACGTGGGCTGGTTCGCATATTCCCCGCTCACCTCGAGCACTTTCTCCCGCGGGCACAGCACCGACTACTGGACCCTTTCGCTGCTCTCGGGCGGCATCGGCTCCGTGGCCACGGCCATCAATATCATCGTCACCACGGTCTGCCTGCGCTGCAAGGGAATGACGATGGGCCGCATGCCGCTGTTCGTCTGGACGTTCCTCGTGGTCGCGTTTCTCGTCGTCCTTGCGATTCCGCCGCTCTCGGCCTGCCAGATCATGCTCCTCCTCGACCGCCACCTCGGCGCGATGTTCTTCGACACCCAGCGCGGCGGGGACGCCGTTCTCTGGCAGCACTTCTTCTGGATCTTCGGCCATCCCGAGGTCTACATCCTCATCCTGCCCGGCTTCGCGGTGATGAACGAAGTCGTCCCCGTTTTCTCGCGCAAGCCGATCTTCGGCTACCCGATCATGGTCGCGGCGAACGTGATGATCGCCTTCATTTCCCTTGGCGTGTGGGCCCACCACATGTTCACCGTCGGCAT
Organism: uncultured Chthoniobacterales bacterium; assembly: GCA_964247025.1. GTDB lineage: Bacteria > Verrucomicrobiota > Verrucomicrobiia > Chthoniobacterales > JAATET01 > JAATET01. The sequence continues at coordinate 32,920 of CAXTSM010000026.1, read as the reverse complement.
GACCTCGGTCGGCAACGCGTTTTTCGCCATTACGACCATGCTCGTCGCCGTGCCCACCGGCATCAAGATCTTCAACTGGCTCGGAACGATGTATGGCGGCAAAATCCGCCTGGAACTTCCCATGCTTTTCTGCATCGCGTTCCTGTTTCAATTCCTCATCGCGGGCCTCACCGGCATCATGCTCGCCGTGGCGCCGTTCGACTGGCAGCTGAGCGACTCGTATTTTGTCGTCGCCCACTTCCATTACGTCCTCATCGGCGGGCTGCTCTTCACGATCTTCGCCGGCATCTACTTCTGGTATCCGAAAGCCTTCGGTCGCATGCTCAACAACAAGCTCGGCCACTGGCATTTCTGGACGTTCATGTTCGGATTTCACCTGACCTTCTTCCCGCAACACATCGCCGGCTTCCTCGGCATGCCCCGCCGCATCTACACCTACGACGCCGACCGCGGCTGGGAGCTCTGGAACCTCATGTCCTCCATCGGCGTCTTCTTCCAGGCCGTCGGCATTCTTTTCTTCGTCTGGAACCTGATCTACTCCTACCGCCGGGGCAAGATCGCCGGCGACGATCCCTGGGATGCCTGGACGCTGGAATGGGCCACCACCTCGCCGCCGCCGGAATACAACTTCGAAAAGATTCCCGTCGTGCGCAGCCGCCGTCCGCTCTGGGACCTCAAGCACCCTGACGATCCCGACTGGAAATACGAATAATGGATTTCATCAATCAGCCCGTATCGATCGAAGAAGAGGCGCCGTGGCGCCTGCCCTCCACGCGCAAGGCGGGAATGATCTGCCTGATCGTCACCGAGAGCGCGCTCTTTTCGATCTTCGTCGTCGCCTACATCTTTTACATGGGCAAGAGCCTGAATCCGCCCTACGCGGACCACGAATTCCTGCACTTCCCCTGGGGGGGCAGCATCGCGCTCTTCGGCAGTTCCGCCACGATCATGGCCGCGGAGTGGTTCCTGAAGCAGAACCGCCGGCTCGGCTTCCATCTCTGGTGGGCCATCACCATCGCGATGGGCGCGTATTTTCTCTACTTCACCGCCTCGGAGTGGCACGAATTCATCGTCGAGAAGCACCTCACCATCAGCACGAACATCTTCGGCGCCACCTTCTACTCGCTCGTCGGCCTGCACGCCAGTCACGTCGTTGTCGGCTTGATCCTGCTCACCACGATCCTCGTCTCGAGCCTTCGCGGCAAGATCGACCACGAGCACCACGAGCACGTGGAAATGATCTCGTGGTATTGGCACTTCGTCGACGCCATCTGGGTCGTCGTCGTCACGCTCGTTTACCTCACGCCGATCTTCCTGCCGCAAGTCTACGCGCATCCCTAATCCGCCATGTCGAACGATCCTCACTCCCACTCGTCGGACGACTCGGTCGAGCTCCCCGTCCCGACCGCCTGGCCGATCATCACCGCCTTCGGCCTCACGCTGGTCTTCGCCGGCCTCGTCACCGACTTCTACGTTTCGCTCATCGGCTTCATCTGCGGGCTCTCCGGCGCCATCGGCTGGTTCACGGATGTCTTTCCGCATCCGAAGCACGAATCCATCGCCTTCGTTCCCGTCGACCAGCGCGTGAAGGAAATCTGCCGCGAAGGCCGCACCGTCAGCCACCTGCATCCGGGCGAGGACGGCCACCGTGAGCAAGTCGTCATTGGTGCGGTCCATCCCTATTCCGCCGGCATCATGGGCGGGCTGATCGGGGGCGCCGCCATGGCCGCCGTCGCCTGCCTCTACGGCCTGCTCTTCATGGGAAGCTGGGTGGTGCCCGTCAACCTTCTCGCCGCCGCCGGCGTTCCTTCCCTCTCCAACGCCTCGATGGAGACCCTTCAAACCTTCAGCCTGATCGGCTTCATCGTCGCCGCCGTGATCCACGTCACCTGCTCCGCCATGGTGGGCCTGCTCTACACCGTGCTCCTTCCCATGGTCCCCGCCAAACATGAGTGGATGTGGGGCGGCTTCATCACGCCCTTCATGTGGACCGGTCTCATCTGGGCCTCCCTGCGCTTCATCAATCCCGCCCTCTCCGAGCACGTCAATTGGCCCGCCTTCATCGTCAGCCAGTTCGCCTTCGGCATCGTCTGCGGATTTTACGTTTACCGCTCCGTCAACATCGCCGTGCAGAAAAGCTGGCCGATCTCCCGTCGCCTCGGCGTCGAAGCCCAGCATAAAAACAGAGCGTGATGCCCCTGCGTTCCATGCGTTCCGTCCCTCTTTCCTCCGGCCTTCGCCTCCCGCTCGTCTGCGGCCTGGCCGTCACGCTTCTCGCCGCCTGCGAAAAGCGAAAGACCGCCGACGGCCACGAAGGCTGGTATTTCCTCGGACAGCCCAAGGAGCAAAACCGTTGGAAAGCGCCGACGGAGATCAGTGACTTCCACGCGCTGTACACCCGCAATTGCCTGGCCTGCCACAGCAACGGTCCCGCGAGCGTCAGCGCCTCCATCGCGATGGACAACCCGACTTTCCTCTCGATCATCCCCGAGGCCGCCCTCCGCGAAGTGATCGCCAACGGCGTGCCCGGCACCCTCATGCCCGGCTTTTCGGTCAAGGCCGGCGGCGAACTGACCGACGCGCAGATCGACATCCTCGTCAAAGGCATCCTCGCCAACAAAAAACCCGCCGCGCTCCCCCTTCCCGCCTACCGCGCTCCGCTCGGCAACGCCGCCAACGGCCAGGCCCTGTTCGAAATGTCGCCCTACGCGAAAGTGGACGGCGTGGCCGTCCCCCCGTCGAAATCCATTCTCAACCCCGCGTTCCTCGGCACCATCAGCGACCAATATCTGCGCACTCTCATCATCGTTGGCCTGCCGCAGTTGGGCTATCCCGACTTCCGCAACTTCGTTCCCGGCCGCGCCCTCACCGACGCCGAGGTCTCCGACGTCGTCGCCTGGATCGCTTCGAACCGCCGAAACGAATACGGCCAGCCCATCAGCGCCCCGACCACGGGCCAGCCCGCCGTGCCGCCCGACCAAAAATCTTCCGCCACGCAGTCCGTCCCATGAGCTCACCCGAAAAAAACACCGACCCGCCGACACCCTGCGCCTGCTCCGGCGACGGTGACAAGGCTCCCGCGCGCTTCAAACCCACGCGCCGCGACTTCCTCCTCGCTTTCGGCGTGGGACTGAACGCCGTCGCCGGCGCCGCGATCGGCATCCCGATCCTCGGCTACGTGCTTTCGACCGCCGCCAAGCGATACAATCTCAAACCCGTCTCCCTGGGAGCGCTGACGGACTTCCCCGTTGGCACGACCCGTTTCGCCGAATACAAGAACCCCTACACCGTCGCCTGGGACGGAGAAATGGCCCACATTCCTGTTTGGGTCCGGCACGTCGCTGACGAAAAATCCGCCGACGTGTTCCAGGTTTTTGCCATCAACTGCACCCACCTCGGCTGCCCCGTCCGCTGGTTCGCGGAATCCAAGCTTTTCATGTGCCCCTGCCACGGCGGCGCCTTCTACGAGGACGGCGGCCACGCCTCCGGCCCACCCCCGCGGGAACTCTACCAGTACACGAACTGGATCAAGGACGGGCAGCTCTACATCGAAGCGGGCCTGCAATTCACCCTCGGCAGCCCCGGCACGGAAGGCCCGAAATTCACCACGGAAGCCCCCAAGACGTCATGATCGACAAGGCCACCAAAACAACCCTGGCCGTCTTCGGCTGGCTCGACAGCCGCCTGCACATCGCGGAATTGTGGGAGCACACCGCCGGACACCATATCCCGAAGAGCTCGGCCAGCTGGTTCTACGTCTTCGGCAGCGCCACCCTGCTCTGCCTCGTCATCCAGCTCGTCACCGGCACGCTCCTCGCCTTCGCCTACGTCCCTTCCGGCTCCGACGCCTACACCACGCTGGAATACCTCACCTACGAGCAGCCCCTCGGGTGGCTCCTGCGCGGCATCCACTACTGGGGCTCGAACTTCATGGTTACGATCATGCTCATGCACATGATCCAGGTCTACATGTTCGGAGCCTACAAATACCCGCGCGAGCTCACGTGGGTGTCCGGCGTTCTGCTCCTCGTGATCACGCTCGGCCTCGCTTTCACCGGCCAGGTCATGCGTTTCGACGAGGACGCCTACTGGGGCATCGGCATCGGCGCCGCCATCGCGGGCCGCTCCCCCGGCGCCGGCGAACAAGTCGTCCAGCTCATGCTCGGCGGCCCGATCATCGGCGCGGAGACCCTCTCCCGCTTCTTCTCGCTCCACGTCTTCGTCCTGCCCGGCTCCATCCTCGCCGTCATCGCCCTGCACCTGCGTCTCGTGCTCTCCAAGGGCATCAACGAATACCCCACGCCCGGCGTGCTGGTGAATCGCCAGACCTACGACGCGCATTACGCCAACATCCTCCGCAAGGACGGCATGGCCTTCGCCCCCTACGGCATCTGGAAGGATCTCGTCGCCGGCGCGGTCGTCATCATCGGCATCCTCGTCTGCGCGCTCGTCTTCGGCCCGAAAGGCCCGCTCGGTCCGCCGAATCCCCTCGAAATCGACACCCACCCCCGTCCCGATTTCTTCTTCATGTGGATCTTCGCCGTCGCCGCGCTCATGCCGGACTACATGGAAACCATCGCGCTGCTTTTCGGCCCGCCCCTGGGCATCGCCGCGCTTCTCATCCTGCCCTTCATCAACAACACCGGCGAAAAACATTGGAGCCGCCGCCCCGTCGCCGTTCTCTCCGTCACCTTCCTCGTCCTCACCTTCGGCCTGCTCACCTTGTGGGGCATCACCTCTCCGTGGTCGCCCTCCATGAAGGCGTGGACCAAGGACCCGATCCCCAAACAATACCTCGAAGGCCGATCCCCGCTCGAGCTCCAGGGCGCCATCGTCATTCAGCAAAAGCAATGCCGCAACTGCCACGCCATCGACGGCATCGGCGGCCACCGCGGCCCGGATTTCGTCGACGTCGGCACGCGCCTCACGCACTCCCAGCTCGTCCGGCAAGTCATCCAAGGGGGCGGCAACATGCCCGCCTACGGAAAAACCCTCACTCCCCCGGAGGTCGACGCCGTGGTCGCCTACATGGTCGCGATGCATCCCAAAGGAGTGAAACCCGCGCTCGACACCACGCTCGCCCCCGGCGCCCTTTCGAAGCCAGCCAACAACGTGCCGGCCAACGACCAGGCGCAGGCCACGAGCGCTCCGCATGACGACGAGGGCTAACCCGGGCCGGCCGACGAAGCTCCATTCGCGCCGCGCCCGCGCGCGGTGAACTCCGCCGCCGAGGCCGCGTTCGCCTCCTGGCGCGTCCAGCCCGGGGTGCTCGCCGCGCTGCTGCTCGCCGCCCTCCTTTACCTCCGCGGCTGGCAGCGGCTCCAGCGCCGGGCCCCGCTGCGCTTCCCGCTCGCGCGGCTCGCCTCCTTCCTCGGCGGCCTGGTCACGCTCGCCGTCGCCCTGTTTTCCCCGCTCGATGCCTTCGCGAATTTCCTCCTCAGCGTCCACATGGTGCAGCACCTCCTGCTCACCATGGTCGTCCCGCCCCTGCTCCTTCTCGGCGCCCCTTATCTGCCGATCCTGCTCGGCCTTCCGCGCCGATTCGTCGCCGACGGCCTGGGTCCGTTCCTGACCTGGAACCCGCTCAAACGCCTCGGCCGATTCCTCACGCATCCCGTCGTGGCGCTCGCCGCGTTCTGTCTCTCGAACGTCCTCTGGCACCTCCCGCCCGCCTACGAACTTGCGCTCCACTCCGCCTCCTGGCACCGCGTCGAGCATCTCTTCTTCCTCGGCACCGCCACGCTTTTCTGGTGGCACGTCGTCAACCCCTGGCCCTCCCACAGCCCCTGGCCGCGCTGGACCGTCATTCCCTACCTCCTCGTCGCCGACCTCCAGAATACCGCGCTTTCCGCGTTCTTTTCCTTCTACGATCGCGTGCTCTACCCCACCTACGCCGCCGCCCCGCGCGTCGGCGACTTCAGCGCCCTGCACGACCAGGCGGCCGCCGGACCGATCATGTGGGTCCCGGGATCGCTGGCCTTCCTCATCCCCTGCGCCGTCGTCGCCATCACCTACCTTTCCCCGAAACGTCCGCCCGCCCCCGCCCTTCCCGCCGTTCCCATCCTCCCTGGTTTTCTGAGTTCCCCATTCAAGAAAATCTCCGCGTCTCCGCGTCTCCGCGTCTCCCCGTCCCGCCTCCTTCCCTTTCTCCGTCGTCCCCTTCAATTTCTCCTCCTCGCCGTCGCCGCCGTCATCATCTTCGACGGCTTCAACGGACCCCCGGTCAGCGCCATGAACGCCGCCGGCGTATTGCCCTGGACGCACTGGCGCGGCTTCACCGTCCTCGCCCTCGTCTTCGCCGGCAATCTCTTCTGCATGAGCTGCCCGTTCATGCTGGTCCGGGACGGCGCCCGCAAGATCCTCGGTGGCGGCGCGGGATTCCCCTGGCCACGCTTCCTCCGCAACAAGTGGCTGCCCGTCGTCCTGATCGCCCTTTATCTCTGGGCCTACGAAGGTTTCGCCCTCTGGGACCGCCCGACGGCCACCGCCGCGATCATCGGCGGCTACTTCCTTGCCGCGAGCGTGATCGACAACCTCTTCCGTGGCGCGAGCTTCTGCAAATACGTCTGTCCCATCGGGCAATTCCACTTCGTGCAATCCCTCGCCTCGCCCGCCGAGATTCGCATCCGCGAGCCGGACGTCTGCGCGAGCTGCCGAACGTTCGACTGCATCAAGGGAAACGCCGCCCACCGCGGCTGCGAACTCCAGCTCTTCCAGCCGAAAAAATCCGGCAACATGGATTGCACCTTCTGCCTCGATTGCGTCTCCGCCTGCCCGCACGACAACGTCGCCCTGCAATCCGCCGCCCCCGCCGCCGACCTCTGGCGCGAAGAAACCCGCTCCTCGATCGGCCGTTGGGAATCCCGCCCCGACCTCGCCGCCCTCGTCATCGTCCTCACGTTCGGAGCCTTCGCCAACGCCGCCGGCATGATCACTCCCGTCCAGAGCCTCGCGCCCGCCCTCGGGCTCTCCCACCTCGTCTTCACCACGCTCTTTCTCGTCGCCGCCCTCCTCATCGTGCCCGTCTTCCTCACCGTCCCCGCCGCCGCCCTGACGCGTCCCTGCGAACGGACCCGGCAGCCCCTGCCTCGCACCCTCGCCGCCTACGCGATCGCCCTTGCCCCTCTCGGCTTCGGCATGTGGCTCGCCCACTTCGTTTTTCATTTGTTCACCGCATCGCACACGCCCATCCCCGTCATCGAACGACTTCTCGGCCTCGAGCCGAACTGGGCGATCGCTTCGTGGTCGTGGCCCGGCCTCCTCGGCGTCGAGCTCGTCTTTCTCGAAGCCGGCTACCTGCTCACCCTCTACGCCACCTGGCGCATCGCCAAAAACCGCGCCGCCCTTCCGATCCGCGCCGCCCTTCCCTGGGCGTCGATCGCCACCGCCCTTTACCTCGCCGGCACATGGATTATTTTCCAACCCATGCAGATGCGAGGCACCCTGACACCATGAAAACAACGACGCGGGAAAAGGGGAAAAGGGGAAAAGGAAACAAATCTCCGCGCCCCCGGGACGCCGCCACCGCTCCCCTCCATCCTGGTTTCCTCATTTCCCGCCTTCCCCTTTTCCCCTTTTCCCCCGCCCGAATTCTCCCCGCGTTGATTTTGGCCGCGTGCACGTCCGCCGCGTCCGCCGACGGCGGCGCCGTGCTCTCGCAGCAGATCACCGGCCCCTATCGCGTCACCGTCTTCGGTTCTCCGTCACCCCTGCGCGCCGGCCCCGCCGACCTCAGCGTCCTGGTGCAGGACGCCGGAACCGGTGACCCCGTCCTCGACCGCCGCATCACGATCGAAGTCACCGCCGCCTCTCCCTCCCCCTCCGAGGCATGGGTGCCGCCCTGCTGCTCGATGAAGACCCCCGCCGGAACCATCGCGGCCACCCACGCCGCCGCCCAAAACAAGCTTCTCTACGCCGCAAACCTCCTCATCCCCGCCAGCGGCCCCCATGAAATTACCGTCCTCGTCGATCCCGCCGCTCCCCCCGTGCGCGTCGCGGCGGAGGTTCGACCGCCCGCCCCGCCTCTCGAAGCCTACTGGGCCTACCTCGCCTTTCCGCCTCTCGCCATCTTCGGCTTCGCGCTCAATCAGCGCCTGCGCCGCCGTTCGTCCCCGCCCCTCAACGAGGCGCGATCATCTTCGAAAGAATAAGGAGATGCCGCACGCCGATCGCGAGGAAGAGCCCGACCCCGTAGAGAAAAAGAATGCCGCCGAAGACATTGGCGAGCCCGGCTTGGAGTGGCGTGGCCGCCAGCGCCGGGTGGCTCGCCACGTATCCCGGGGCCACGGTGTTTGCCCAGATCAGGCTCACGGCGCCCAACGCCACCGCCACCGCCGCCGTCCCCATCATGAGTGGCAGCCGCGCCGAAGGGATGAAGACCGCGGGGACGCAAAACAGCAGAATGAACGCGACGAAGAGGTAGGACATCATTTCGGAAATCCGCGCAGCTTATTGCTCTGCCGGGAGGATTTCAATTGAACGCCACCGGTTGCCCCGGATTCTTCGCCCCGTCGTAAGCGATGCGGATCTCTCCCTCCGACACCCGATCCAGGTCCAAAGGCGGCAGCTCGCCGACGGGAAAAAATCCGACCTCCGAGGTCTCGATGCTCGCCCGCGCCTCGCCCCCGATCAATTCCGCGAGGACGAAGATCTTGTAGACCGCGTGAGGATGCGGCGGATACCCCGTCATCCCGCGGTCCAGCACCGACGTGATCGCCCGCACCTTCACGACATATCCGCTTTCCTCGAGGCATTCCCTTTCCGCGTTCTGCGCGGGCGACAAATTGACGTCCGCCCACCCCCCCGGGACCGTCCACCGGCCGGACGAAATTTCCTTCACGAGCAGAACGCGGTCGCCCTGAAGGACCACGCAGCGCACGTCGATCTTCGGCGTGGGGTACCCCATCTCGACCGGCCACGCGAAGCCGGGCGCGGATTCCGGATTCTCGAGCAGCTCGCCCGCGATCTCGATCAAGCGATGGAACCGCTCCCGATCGAATTTATCCGCGTTGAACGTCAGACCCGTCTGGCCGATCGCGGCGATCTCCCGGGAGATGGTCAGCAGGTCTCTCACGCGGCGAAAAAAATGTGATCCATGACGTGCCGTTGACTTCAGCCATCCCGGACCGCCGGCGCAAGCCCGGGGTCGGGAAATCAGCGGGCGCCGGAGTCCACCCCGCGAGATCCGCACGGCCCGGACGAAAGCGACCAATCCCACGAAATTCCGCAAGCCGGAAGGCCGCGCGGCGCACCGACGATCAGAAGGCCCGGACGTGAAAGCGGGAAGGAACGCGCGCGGGAAGGGAAAAGGGGAAAAGACCCTCGCTTGTTTTTCTTCGATTCCATTGGTTCCCCCTTTCTCCTTTTCCCGCACTTCTCGCCCTCCCTCCGCAATGACGTCCCTCCTCGGATCAAAACGCCCCCGCACTTCTCGCCCTCCCCTCCGCGATGACGTCCCTCCTCGGATCAAAACGCTCCCTGCACTTCTTGTAGCCACGGCGCTCCGTCGCCGTGCGGCGCGAGGTCACGCGCCCCCCACGCCCCGACGGAGCGGGGCGGCTACAAGGGTGAATTCCAGTGCGGCGTTCCCTGTCGCCACGGCGCTCCTTGTCGCCACGGCGCTCCGTCGCCGTGCCGCGCGAGGTCACGCGTCCCCCGGCGCCCCGACGGAGCGGGGCGGCTACAAGGAGACTTGCTCCTGCACGATCACCGATCACACCTTGAACGGTCACCGAACAAAACGCTTATTTAATAGCCTCATTACCGGGCGAGTGTCGGTGGTGACCGGCGCCGCGCACGCGGTGACCGGGTCAATGTTTACGGCACCCGGCGCCGCGCACGCGGTGACCGGGTCAATGTTCGCGGCGCCCGGCGCCGCGCACGCGGTGACCGGGTCAGTGTTCACGATGACCGGCGCCGCGCACGCGGTGAGCGGATCGGTGTTCGCGGTGAGCGGGTCGGGGTTGATCCTGATCGGTCCGGCGCCCCGGATTGTCGGGTCAGCCTGGATGAGGCTCGGCCTTTCCCCGCCGCCTCCCGCCGCAACGCGCCCGGGTGGCGGAACTTGGCGATGGAACCGTGACTTTGTCATCGCCGGATTTCGCCGCCTTTCCACCTCGAGGACGACGCTTGTGGCATGATGGATGCTCCTACTCGTATTACGAAAGTGTCATTTCGTAATACTCAGCCCATCCGCACAACCATCCAAATCCAATGAAATTCCACCCGCGCATCTTTCAAACCGCCTGGCCCCTTCTCGTGGCCGCGGCGATCCTCGGCGGCGGCGCCCCTCTCCAGGCCGAGCCGCTGAAAATCGGCTACAGCGACTGGCCCGGCTACACCCTCTTCGAGGTCGCCAAGCAAAAAGGCTGGTTCAAGGAAGCCGGTCTGGACGTCGATCTCGTCTGGTTCGACTACCTTCCTTCGCTGGACGCCTTTGCCGCCGGCAAGATCGATGCCGTCACCGTCGTCGCCACCGACGCGCTGGTCAACGGCGCGAACGGCGCGAAAAGCAAGATCGTCGGCCTGCTCGACTTCAGCGAAGGCAGCGACATGATCGTTGGCGCCCCCGGCATCGGATCCATCAAGGACCTCAAGGGTAAAAAGGTCGGGATCGAGCTCACCCTCGTCGAGCACCTCCTCCTTTTGAAGGCGCTCGAAGCCAACGGCTTGAAACAATCCGACGTCGAGCTCGTGAACACCGCCACGAACGAAACGCCGCAGACGCTCGCCTCCGGCAAGGTGGCCGCCATCGGCGCGTGGTATCCCAACTCCGGCCAGGCCCTCAAGCAGGTCCCTGGCTCGAAGGCCCTCTTCACCAGCGCCGACTCGAAGGGCCTCATCTACGACGTGCTCGCCGTCAATCCCACCAGCTACGCCGCGCACAAGGAAGACTGGTCCAAGATCGTCGCCATCTACCACCGCGCCGTCGATTACCTCGCCGACTCGAAGACGCGCGATGAGGCCGTCAAGATCATGGCCGCGAAAGTCGGGGCCGATCCGGCCGATTACGCCCGGAACGTCCCCGGCACGCATTTCCTGACGCTCAAGGAAGCCAAGGCCGCGTTCAAAAAAGGTCCCGGGCTCGACTCGGTCTACGGATCCATGGAAACCGGCAACAAGTTCAACCTCGACAACGCCGTCTACAAGGAGAGCCAAAAGCCCGCGAGTTACCTCGCCCCCGGCCTCACCGAGTCGCTCTGACCGGTCAAAGCCGCGCGCCATGGCCCGGAAGGATTGGTTGGGACTGAAGGACGAGCTGCCGCCCCGGCGGCGGCTCAGCCTGACCATCCTCTCGTTTTTCATCCCGATCGCCATCTGGTGCGCGGTGAGCTACACCCCCGGGATCTGGCATCCCTCGGTTCGCATCACCGATGCCGGGCAGGTCGATTATCTCGTCGAGGACATGGAAGTGCCCCGGGCGGAGTTCGCCCGCGAGGTCGACAAAGCCAGGACCGCCGGCACGCTGCCGCCCCAGGGCTACCGGGTGAATCCCGTTTATCTGCCCCCGCCGCATCGTGTCGTCCGCGCCTTCTGGACGGCCTTCACGACTCCGCCCCGCCTTCCCGGCGAACCCTGGCTCCACGAAAGCCTCGGCCACAGCATCCGCACGATCGCGCTCGGCTTCCTGCTCTCGTCCCTCGTCGGCCTGCCGCTCGGCATCATCTGCGGCAGCTACCGTTTTTTTTCCCGCCTCACGGAACCATTCGTGGAGTTTTTTCGCTACCTGCCCGCGCCCGCGTTCGGGGCGCTCGGCGTGGCCATTCTCGGCATCGACGACGGCCCCAAGATCGCCATCATCGTCATCGGCACGTTTTTTCAGCAGGTCCTCGTCATTTCGAACACCGTCCGCAAGGTCGATCCCGCCCTCGTCGAAGCCGCGCAGACCCTCGGCGCCCGCGGCTGGCGGCTGGTGGGCAAGGTCATCGTGCCCGCCTCCATCACCGACATCTTCACCGACATGCGCATCCTGCTCGGATGGGCCTGGACCTATCTCATCGTCGCCGAAGTCGTCGGCACCATGTCGGGCATCACCTATTTCATCAACCAGCAGGCCCGCTACCGGAATTTCGACAACGTCTACGCCGCCATCATGATGATCGGCATCATCGGCCTCACCACCGACTTCCTCCTCGGCTGGTTGGGCGCCCGGCTCTTTCCTTGGAAGCGCCGTCGCGTCGTCGGCCCGAAGACCATCCCGGCCTCGACGAAATCGAGCCCTCGAACCAAGCCCGCGCCCGAGGCCAAACCTCTGCCCGCCGCGTGATCCCATGAGCGCCCCGTCCCTCGATCTCCCCGATTATCGCCAGCTCTCCCCGGCCGTCGCCGAGCGGTTCGGGCGCATCCGGCAACGGCCCGTCATCCTCGAGGTCCGCGACCTCGAGAAAAGCTACGGCCACGGCTCCAGCCGCCAGGTCGTCTTCGATCACGTCTCGCTGGACATTCACCGCCGCGAGTTCATCACGGTTATCGGCCCCTCCGGTTGCGGGAAATCCACTCTCATCCGCATCATCGCCGGTCTTGACGACTCCTGCGCCGGCGACATCCTGCTCGACGGGCAACCCGTCTCCGGCCCCGGCCCCGATCGCGGCATGGTTTTCCAAGGCTACACCTTGTTCCCGTGGCTGACCGTCAAACGCAACGTCATGTTCGGGCTCGAAAGCCGGGGGAAAAGTGTCGCCACGGCCGAGAGCGAGGCGCGCTCCTGGCTCGACCTGGTCGGCCTGGCGAAGTTCGAGGGCTCCTACCCCCACGAACTATCCGGAGGAATGAAACAGCGCGTGGCCATCGCGAGAGCCCTGGCCAACGAACCGCGGATCTTGCTGATGGATGAGCCATTTGGAGCCCTCGATGCCCTGACGCGCTGTAAGATGCAGAGCTATTTACTACAAATATGGAAAAAAGTCGACGTGACGATTCTCTTCATCACGCACGATCTGGACGAGGCGATTTATCTCTCCGACCGCATCCTGGTCCTCGGCAACAATCCCGGTGGAGTCCGGGAGATCATCGAGAACCCGGTCCCCCGCCCCCGGGCCGCCGCTCAATTTGTTTCCCCCGAATTTCTGGCGCTGAAAGCCCGCCTCGACGAGTTGATCCATGGGTCCGCCGCGGTCGCCGAAGAAGAAAACCTGCCCGTGGCCCGCATGACCCTGGCCGGCGACGAAGTGGAATAATCAGCCGGAAGCCGGAAAAAAATTACCTGCTGCCGGTATGACCCAAACCTAGAACGGGAATGACCTTTAGAAAGAAAATCATGAAAACCGAAGCCGAAATTCTCGACCTTCAGTCCTGCCTCGCCGCAAAGGGAGTGAAATATTGCATCGGCGCCTACGTGGATATTCACGGCGTTCCGAAGGGAAAGGTCGTCCCCCTTTCCCATTTCTCGCACTTTGCTCACGGGAGCGAACTCTACACCGGCTACGCGCTCGACGGCTTGGGACAAAGCCCCAACGACGACGAGATCAGCTCGGTGCCCGATCTCGATCGAGGCTTTCCGCTGCCTTGGAATGCCGAGGTCGCGTGGTTTCCGGCCGACAACGAATTCCACGGAGCACCGTACGAGATCAACACCCGCGTCGCCCTCAAACGGCAAATCGCCGCGGCGGCAAAGATGGGCTTCGGCTTCAACCTCGGCATCGAGTGCGAAGTCTTCGTCGTGCGGCGGACGCCGGATGGTCGCCTCGAGATTCCCGGTTCGAACGAAGACCTCGTCAAGTCTTGCTACGACGTCAAGCGGTTCATGGATCGCTATCCCTGGCTCGACCGGGTCGCCAGCGCGATCGATTCCCTCGGCTGGGAGCTTTATTCCTTCGATCACGAAGATGCCCCGTCCCAGTTCGAGTTCGACTTCAAATACGCCGATGGCCTGACGATGTGCGACCGCTACACGTTTTTCCGCTTCATGGCCAACCACTACGCCGCCGAGGAAGGGCTGCTCGCCACGTTCATGCCGAAGCCCTTCGCGGACAAAACCGGCACCGGCGCCCACTTCAATATGTCGCTCTGCGACCTCGGGACGGGTGCCAGCCTTTTCGAGCGCGACCCCGCCGAGGACCCCCGCGGTCTTGGTCTCACCGAACTGGGATATCAGTTCGTGGCCGGAATCCTGCGCCATGGCCCGGCGCTCTGCGCGACTTTCGCCCCGACGGTGAACAGCTACAAACGCCTCGTCCGGCGGGGCCTCATGGCATACTACTCCTGGGCGCCCGTTTTTAATTCCTACGGGCGCAACAACCGCACGAACTCCGTGCGCGTTCCGATGGGCGGAGGCCGGGTGGAATCCCGCAACGCCGACGGTTCCTGCAACCCCTACCTCGCCGCCACGCTGGCCCTGGCGGCGGGACTGGAAGGCATCCGCGAAGGCCTGGATCCCGGTCCCGGCAACGAGGAAAACCTTTATGAATTCTCCTCCGCCCAGCTCGACGAACGCGGCATCCAGGAATTGCCCCGCACCCTCGACGAAGCGGTGGCCGCCTTCGCCGCGGATCCTTTCGTGGAGGAGATTCTCGGCTCGGAATTGCGTCAGGAATTCATCACTTACAAGAGCGAGGAGTGGCGCCAATACCATCAATCGATCAGCCAATGGGAGATCGACCGCTACGCGCGGCTTTTTTAAGCCCCGAGAACACCGCCGCGCCGGAGATCGCGATCCGCTTCGCGCGGCCGGGCCGACGCTCCCGACCGCCGTGGCAAGATCGGAACGCCGCGCGACGTTTCTCCCGCATCTTGCCCATCGGTCCTCAATTACATCCCTCGGTGGAAAAAATATCTTTTCTCTTCCCTAAGTAACGTATCCTGTTTAATCACCTCGTAAAAATATGCCGCTCTTTGTCGAACGTCTCGCGCAAACCATCACCGCCCTGCACTCCGTGGGGATCGTCAGCCGCACCCTTCATATGGACATCCTGCGTCATGCGCTGGATTCCCATCCGGAAGTCTTTAGCGTGTGGAGCGTGTGGGAACCGAATGCCTTCGACGGCCGGGACGACGAATACCGTGATCGTCCCGCCCACGACAGCACCGGTCGTTTTATCCCGTCGTGGCATCGTGCGGACGACGGCCTGCAGTTGAATCCGGTCCACGGCTACGAGACGCAAGGACGCGGAGATTGGTATTGGATTCCCAAAAAGACCGGCGAACTCTGCGGCATGGACCCTTATGCCGTTCACATCGGGGGCATCGTTTATTGGATCACGAGCGAGATCGCTCCCATCCTTGCCGCCGGCAAGACCCTCGGCGTGATCGGGATCGATACGCTCGTCAACTCCCCGATTCCCGGCAGCCCCGACTCCCGCTCGTCCCGCGTCGTCTCCCGGTCCGCCCCGACGGTTCGCGTGCTGCGCGCAAATGAACAGACGTCCGGACTCCGCCGGCTGACCAAGCGCGAACGCGAGGTTCATTATTGGCTCTGTCAGGGTAAATCCAACGAGAACATCGCCAAGATCCTCGATGTCAGTCCGCACACGGTCAAAAACCACATCGATCACATCTTTCAAAAACTCGGGGTGGACAACCGCTACGCCGCGGCCCTTCTGCACCCGAGTCGCACGGCCGCCTGAGTCGAGCCGGGGAGCTTAGGAAGAATCTTGTCGCCGGGAGGTCGCGAGCCGGCGACGCTCCTTGCCGGCGACGGCTCCTTAACCGGCCCCGGGCGGCGTGGTCTCCGCCAGCAACCTCGCGATCGCCTCGGCGTTCAGCGTGGCCTTCGGAACGAAGGAATCGGCATCGACCCACTCCTGGATCTTCGTGTTGTCCGCGCTTCGTTCGGAACAATGCGAATGCCCGCCCCGCGGTCCCAATCCGTCGACGGTTGGGAATCTTGACCAGAGGACGTTTCCGTCGCTCAATCCTCCGCGTTCCTGGCGCCTCACCTCCAGGCCCCACTCCGCGCCGGCGGACTGCCAGCGCGCGATCAACTCCTCCGTCGCGGGATTCGTGGGCCACGGCGTACATTCGTCCTCCAATGTCACCTCGATCCGGCCAACGTGCCCGTCCGCGCTCCGCACGCTTCCCTCTCCCCGGAGAGCCAGGATTGCATCCCTCGCCCGCGCGAAGGCCCCCGGGTCGAAGGCTCTCATCTCCAATGTCGCCGCCGCTGCGTGCGGCACTCGGTTGTTGACCGTCCCACCGGTGATCGTCCCCACGTTCACCGTGACCCCACGCGCGTAGTCCGTGAGCGCCGCCAACCGCGTAACGACTTCGGCGAGTTGCACGATGGCGTTCGATCCATTGGCATGCCCGCCGCCCGCGTGCGCGCCGCGCCCCTCGACCCGCACGGTGAAGGTCGCCCGCCCCTTGCGCGCCGCGACGATCGCCCAACCGTCGCCCTCGCCGCCGTCCGCCTCGAAGATCAAGACCGCGCGCGTGTCCGCCGGCAGGATGCCCGCGCACGTCGCGCCGAAATGGTGCGAGTCCACCTCCTCGCAGGAGTTCAACGCAACGATCCAATTCACCCCCGCAAACAACCTCGGTTCCGTCCCCCGCAAGGTCGCCAGCATCAGCCAGATCATCGCCGTGCCCCCCTTGATGTCGTTCGTGCCCGGTCCGTGGATCCGCCGGCCTTCGCGCCGCCAGCGGAAATCATTGCGGCGTTCCTCCTCGGGGGGAAAGACCGTGTCGAGGTGCGACATCAGGACGATCGTCGGATGGCCCGGCCCCGATGCGGACCGCAAAAAAACGTGATCCGCGAACCCGGGACAAGGCACGCGCTCCGCGGCGAAACCCAGCGGGGCAAACGTCTCCGCGACCAATTCACCGACCGCGTTCACACCCGGAACGTTCGTGGTAAAACTGTTGATCTCCACCATCGCGCGCAGGAACTCGAGCATCCCGGCCAGTCGCTCGCCGCAAGCGGCGCGAAATCTTTCTCTTTGCATTGGTTCGATACGGTCGCACGGTAACCGCGCCGCGATTTTCCGGCAACATACCCATGAGGGAAGACATTCATCAGACATCGGTCGAGCCCCTCCCCGCGCTCGACCTCTCCGTGCGAGTCGGGTGCGAGCTCACCTACGGATGCCTTTCGGAAACACCCGCGCTCGTCACCTTCAAGCCGCGCCACGACACCTATCAATCCATTCGCCACGAGAGCGTCGTCTTCGAGCCGGAGCTCCCCGCCACCGAGTTCGAGGACGATCACGGCAACATCGTCTACCGCACCGTGCTGAAGCCCGGCACGAATTTGTTGCGCTATGACGCCATCGTGATGGTTCCCAGCACGGCCGAGGATTTCCTGCACCTCGACGAGCCCATTCCCCCTCATCTCCTGCCCGCCTCGATCCTGCGTTACACGTTGCCGACGCGCTATTGCGACTCGGACAAACTCCTGGATTTCGCGTGGAAAAATTTCGGTCATTTGCCGCACGGCCTCGGCCGGGTCCGGGGGATTTGCGATTGGCTGCACCGCCATATCGAATACCGCACCGGCTCCGGCAGTCCGAACATCTCGGCCCACGACGTCATCGAGCGGCGCTTCGGCGTCTGCCGCGACCTCGCCCATTGCGCTGTCGCGCTCTGCCGCACCTTCAACATTCCCGCCCGCTACGTCAGCGGCTACGTGCCCGACATCGGCTGCAACGATCCCGGCACGCCGATGGATTTTCACGCCTACATGGAGGTGTTTCTTGGCGGCCACTGGCAGGTTTTCGACGCCCGCTTCAACGTCCCCCGCATCGGCCGCATCCGTATTTCCGGGGGCTACGACGCGGTGAACAGCGCCTTCACCACGCTCTATGGCGCGGCGGCGCTCACCGGTTTTCATGTCTGGTCCTATCAGGTGGATCCGGAGGAAGTCCGCGTGGGCGACCCGGTCGAGCTCGAAAAACGCCTCTGCGGCACGCCGGAAATCCGCCTGCCAGCCTCGCACGCCGCGCACGCCCTTTCCGCCGCCACCGAATCGCTCGTCCCGAACAACTAGGCGCGTCGTCAGGGCCAACCGCGCCCCAAAGCCCCCGTTGTAGCCGCCCCGCTCCGCCGGGGCGCGGGGGACGCGTCCTCTCGCACGGCCCGCGATTCTCCTCTCGTCAAGATGGCGTGAACACCATCAGGCGCTCATTTCGAGCGCCATCGGCCGGTCGTGGCCGAGGTGCGTCGCACAGACGCCGAAGAGTTCCGCCTCGGTGTTCACCCGACGGATCTCGCGCAGGAAGAGCTCGCTCGGCTCCACCCCAACGCCGAGAAAATTGAGATATTTCTTCATCTTCTGCACCTGCAGCTTCTCCGTGCCGCCGGCGGGAAAGGTCGCCTCGTAAAGCTCCCGCACGTATTTCAGGACCTCCCGCCCGCGCGGCAGGGTCACCGTGCCGCCGCGACGTAATTCTCGAATCTGCGAAAAAATCCACGGATTCCGAATCGCCCCGCGTCCGATCATCAGGCCGCGCGCGCCCGTCTCCCTCCACACCCGCAGGGCCGTTCGCGCCGAATCGATGTTGCCGTTGGCGATGACCGGGCACTTCAGCGCCTCGACGGCGCGAGCGATGAAATCGTAATGCACCTCGCTGCGATACATCTCGAGAACCGTGCGACCGTGAACGGTGAGCAGGTCGAGCGAATGCCGCGCGAAGATCGGCAGCAGTTCCTCGAAGACCGCCGGGGAATCGAAACCGAGGCGGGTCTTTACCGTAAAGGGGATTTTTACGGCCTCCCGAAGCGCCCCGAGGATGCGATCCACCCGCGCCGGATCGCGCAGCAACCCCCCGCCCGCGAACTTGCGATACACGACGGGCGCCGGGCAGCCCAGGTTCAGGTCGATGGCCGCGACCGGATATCGCTGCAATTCCCTGGCCGTGCGCACGAGCGACGGGATGTCGTTGCCGATCATCTGCGCGATGACGGGCCGACCGGTCGGGTTCTCCGTGACCGAGCGCAGAATGTCGCGATCGAGCCGCGACGTGTCCGTCACGCGGAAATATTCCGTCACGTAAACGTCCGCGCCGCCATAGCCGGCGATCAATTTCCAAAACGCCCAATCGGTCACGTCCTGCATCGGCGCAAGCGCCAGCACCGGCCCTTCCCGCCGCGTCGATTCATCGAACATCACGACTCCACCTTAGCGCGCCCTGCGCGGCGCGCCTACCCATCGCGAAGGCGCCCTGGATCAAATATCCGCCGGTGGGAGCCTCCCAATCGATCATCTCCCCGGCCACGAAAATCCCCGGCCGGCGCCGCAGCATCAGGTCGTCGTCGAGTTCCGTCCACCGCACCCCGCCCGCGGAGGAAATCGCCTCCGCCACCGGCCGCGGCCGGGAAAATTCGATCCGGCAGCCCTTCACCGCGCGCACCAGCTTTTCGGCCGAATCCCAGGAAGCGCTTTCCGGGTGACCTTGCAGGATCGCCGCCGCCCCCTCGTCCAGCTTCCAACGGCTCCGCGCCTCCGCCAGCCAATTGCGCCGCGCGGGACCCAGCTTTTTGCGCAGCCTCTCCGCGCTCGAAGCCGGCTTGAAATCCACTTCGATCGCCGGCGACGGCATCGCGCGCAACGCGGCGCCAAGCTGATAAATCGCCCCGCCCTCGAGGCCATGGCGCGTGATCAGCAACTCCCCGGCGGCCTCCTCGCCCCCCGCCCGCACCATCACGTTTTTCGCCGGCTTTCCCTCCCCCGTTTCCCGCAGGCGATCCGCCCACGCGATCTCCCAGCCGCAATTCGCGGCCTGGAGCGGAGCCACGTCCACGCCGACGTTTTTCAGGGCGGTCAGCCACTCGCCGTTCGATCCGGTTTCCGGCCACGACGCGCCGCCGAGCGCGAGGACCGAGGCCGCGGCGGCGACGATCTTGTCTCCTTCCGGAGTCTCGAAGGCCAGCCCGCCGTCCCCCACCGCGGCGAGTCGGTGGCGCATTGCGAACCGGACCCCGGCCGCCCGCAACCGCTGCACCCAGCGCCGCAGGAGGGGCGCGGCCTTCATCTCGATCGGATAAACGCGCCCCGTCGACGCCGCGAACGTCTCGACGCCGAGCCCCGCCGCCCACGCCCGCAAATCGTCCGGTCCAAACTCCGCGATCAATCCCGGCCAGAAACTCTCCGGCATCTCCGGGCCGCGGTAGCGCGCGGCGAATCCGTCCACGTCCTCGTTCTTCGTGAGATTCAATCCACCCCCGCCCGCCACGAGAAATTTTCGCCCCACCGATGCCTTCGCGTCGAACACGGTCACCTCCGCGCCGCCGAGCGCGCAAGTCTCCGCCGCCCGCAATCCCGCCGGTCCGCCGCCAACAATCGCGATCATCCTATTTTTCCTGATTTCCTGATTTCCTCATTCCAGCCAGTCTTTCCGCAGTGCTCACGATTCGCAAACTCAAGAAAACCCTCGGCGGCCGCACGCTGTTCGAGGACGCGTCCATGCAGGTCAACTACGGCGAGCGCGTCGCCCTCGTCGGACCGAACGGCGCCGGCAAGTCCACGCTTTTCGGCCTCATCCTGCAGCGCGACGAGCCGGATGTCGGCACGGTCGAGCGCGACGAGTGGACGATGATCGGCCATCTCGCGCAGGAAGGCGAAGCCATCGGCGAGGAGACCGTGATGGATGTCGCCACCGGCCGCGCCGGGGAATTGCCCGCGCTCGAAAAACGCCTGGCCGAGCTCGAGGCCGCCGGCGACGTCGAAAGCGCGGAATACCAGGAAGCCACCAACAAGCACACCGCCCTCGCCGACCCCAAGGTCGAGGCCCGGGCCAAAAAAATCCTCGGCGGCCTCGGCTACCGCGAAGCCGATTACGAGCGGAAGGCCCGCGAGCTCAGCGGCGGCTGGGTGATGCGCGCCCACCTTGCGCGATTGCTCGTCATGGAGCCCGACCTCCTGCTGCTCGACGAGCCCACGAACCACCTCGACCTGCTCTCGCTGCTCTGGCTCCAGCAGTATCTGAAAAACTATTCCGGCGCCGTGCTCCTCATCTCGCACGACCGCCAGTTCATGGACGAAATCATCGAGACCGTTTACGACATCGCCGACCAGCGCCTCGTCTCCTACGCCGGTAACTACACGGCCTACCTCGAGCAGCGCGAAGCGCGTTACGAGCAGCAGAACGCGGCCTACAAGAACCAGCAAAAGGAAATCGCAAACCTCCAGGAATTCTACGACCGCTTCCGCCAGGTCGCCTCGAAGGCCTCGCAGGCCATGAGCAAGCTCAAGCAGATCGAGCGCATGGAGCTCGTCGAAAAACCGACGCCGCCGAAAAAACCCTTTCGCTTCCAGATTCCCCAGCCCCCCCGCGGCGGACAGCGGGCGATCTCGCTCGAGGGCATCCACATGGCCTACGGCGCCACGAAGGTTTACGAGGGTCTCGACCTCACGATCGAGCGCGGCGAGCGCACCGTGCTCGTCGGCCCCAACGGCGCGGGCAAGTCCACGCTGCTCAAGATCCTCGCCGGCATCCTGGAGTTCCAGAAAGGCACGCGCAACGAAGGCCATAACGCCAAGATCGGCTACTTCAGCCAGCACCGCGCCGCCACGCTCGACCCCGCGAAGACGGTGCTCGACGAGGTCATGGCCAGCAACGGCGAGCTCAGCGAAAACGACGCCCGCGGCATCCTCGGCTCGTTTCTTTTTCGCAAGGACGAAATCTACAAAAAGACCGGCGTCCTCAGCGGCGGCGAAAAGACGCGCCTGAACCTCATCAAGTTTCTCGTCGATCCGCCGAACCTCCTGCTCATGGACGAGCCCACGACCCACCTCGACATCCACACCGTCGAGTCCCTCATCCTCGCGCTGGAGAAATACGAGGGCACGCTCGTCTTCATCAGCCACGACGTGCATTTCATCCGTCACCTCGCGACCAAGGTCCTCCACGTGAACGCCGGCGCCGTCACGCCCTACCCGGGCGGCTACGACTACTTCCTCGAAAAAACCGGCGCCCTCGGGAACGAACGCGCCGCCATCACCGCGGACTGATCTTTCGTCCGCTTGAAAAAATTCATGAGCCAGACCGCCGGCCCCGTGCGAAACTTCCCTCGATGCCCCTCGACCAACTGACGCTCATTCAGGGCGGAGAATTTATCGTCTGCGAAGACGTCGTCTACCAGGCCGCTTCGCTCACCGCGACCGCGTTCATCCCGATCAACACGATGAAGGCCGTCTCCGTGCGCCTCGCCGACGAGATCATCCCGCTCCCCTTCATCCGCAGCCAGGAACGCCGGGTCGTCTCGCCCCGGATCCGCATCGACGGCCCCATCGCCACCCGCATCGCCGCCGCCTTGGGACTGGCGGCGAAACCAGCCTAGGCTCGTCGGCGGGGGGAGATCGCCGGTTCGGCTGAGGGTCCGAATCCGGGGCGAAATGTCGCTTCCCATTCAGGCCGCCAGCGCGCGCAGGCTCGATCGCAAAAGCGTTTCCCGCATCGCCGGGACGCGGGAAGCGGGGCGGCCCCGCAGAAATTCGCGAAGGTCGTCCAGCAGGATCTCCGGGTCCACCTCCGGCGGAAAGTCCGCGTCGAGCAACAGAACGCCGTCCTCGGAGACCTCGAGCAATTCCTCCGCCCAGCGCGCCACGGTCTCCGCGGCATCACCGCCCCATCGCTGCCCGACCAGCTCCAACAGCTCCGCCCGGCCGGGGACGTTCAACAGCAGGGCGAGAAAAAAGCGATGCTCGATGTCCGTCACCGAACCGCGAAATCCGACCAGCCGGTCACGCCACAGGATCTCGTCCAGCGTCGCGGCGACCGGATCGGCCAGCGCGCCGTGCTTCGCCCGAAAGACTTCCCAAGTCTCCTCCCATTCGTCCGACGCCCGAAGGTGACCGAGACAATTCTGCAGCACGAAGAATCCCCGCTCGAAATCCAGCCCCCCCGCCATCTCGCGGACAAGATCCACGTAAGCCGGATCGTCCGTGCGCTCCAGTCCATCGAGGAGTTGCATCCGTCGCGTCGTGAGCGCGTCCGTGAAGAACGGGTCCACCGCCACGTGCGGTGGCAGGTAGGTGAACTGCGGCCCCGTGCCGGGATCGGAATGCGTCCGCACCACCACGGTCACCGAGGGCGTATCGAGGTGGAAAAGCGCATGGATGCAGGCGCCGCCCGAGATGATCGGCACCGTGCTTCCGGTCGCGAGGAGTCGCGTGCGCTCGAGCCGCAGGTCGCCGAGCCGAAAGTGCGCGGAGACCGGACGCGGGTTCTCGAACGTGAATTCGGAGTGGAGGCTCGATCCCTCGAGCACGTGAAACGCCCCGGAAAACTCGTGCTGGTGAATCTGCGTCGTGCCGTCGAGCCAGAACAAGATCTGGATGTAAAATCGCGGGTCGTCATAGACGACGAGCTCCGGCTGGCCGAATCCCGAAGCGGTCTGAAAGGGCTGCTCGTCATCGAGCAGGAACTCCCGGACCAGCGCGACAAGGTCCACGTTTTCCGCCGGCGGGCGTTCCTCCAGGGTGGTCCGCGCAATCCCGGGGAAGGCCGGCAGCGAAAAGTTCACCGCCTTCCACCGCGCCGATACCGTTCGCCCGAGTTCCGTAAAAAACGCGTCCATGCGGGACCTTCCCGGACGGCCGCCAGCCCGACAAGGACGATGTTCATCGCGTCGCGCGGCGGCCGGCGGGCCTTCCGTCGTGAGTGTCGCCGGCGCGCCAAGATGCCGCCCGTAGCGTTCCGCGGCCGCCGTCGACCTCGGGGCGGGCGATGCCGCCCGCAATCCCGGCGCCCACCGCGCCGATTCGAAATTCTGCGCCAGCACCGCGCCGAGACTCGCGACCAGATCGCCGGGGGGCCGGGCAGAGCCGCCGGCAATTTGTTGGCGGGCGTTCGCGGGGGGTTGATAAAAAATGTAGGCCGCCGCGACAAACGCCGCGACGGCCTACTGTTCCCCCCAGAACGCCGCCATTATCGCACCGCTTGCCGAAAGCGCAAGCTCGTCGTGCGATAATGACGAATTTGTCACCGCGCCGAGCTTCGGATTTGCGCTCACGCCTCGCTTGACTCCACCGGAAACATCCGCAAGCTCCGGACCCGGAATGCGCATCCCTCTCCTTCTCGCCGTCCTTCTCGTCTCGGCCATCGGACCTGTTTTCGCGGAACCGGTGCGGGTCGTCACCCGCAACATCGAGCCGTTTTCCTTCGAGCAGAACCAACGCCGCGTCGGCTTCGCGATCGAGCTGTGGGAGCGCGTCGCGCAGGAGCTTGGCCTGCAATCGGAATACATCCTCGCCGACAGTGCGAACGCGATGGTCGCCGACGTGCGGAACAAGACCGCGGACGTGGCGGTGGGCGCGCTCAGCATCACGGCCAGCCGCGAGAAGGTCATCGATTTCTCCCAGCCCTTCTACGAGTCCGGCCTGCAAATCGTCGTGCCCGGGAAGGAGGCCGGCCTCCTGGACCTGATCCAGGCCTACCTTGGAAACGTGCTGACCCTCAAGGTGCTCGGGTGCTTCCTTCTGGCAATCCTCGTCATGCTCGTCATCTCGCACCTGGTCTGGATGCACGAACACCCGATCAACGAGGAAATGTGGCCGCGCTCCTACCTCGCCGGCATGTGGGAATCCTTCTGGTGGACGCTGAGCATTTTCCTCGTCGGCGGCGCGGACAACAAGGGTCCCGTCGGCCTGGGCGGCCGCCTCGTCGCCATCGTCTGGATGATCGTCAGCGTGATCTCCGTGTCCCTCCTCACGGCTTCGTTGACCACGGCCTTCGTCGTGAACTCGCTCGCCGGCGACATCCGCGGACCCAAGGATCTGCCGAAACGCAAGGTCGCAACCATCGCCGGAAGCGCCGCCGAGACGTGGCTCGCGAACAACGGCGCGGTCGTCAAGCCCGCGCCCGGGCTCCAGGAATGCTTCGACGCGCTCGCCCGCGGCAGCGTGGACGCCGTGGTCTACGACGCGCCGATCCTCAAATATTACCTCAAGAAACCGGAGAACGAGAAATTCACGCTGGTCGGCGAACTTTTCGATCGGAACAACTACGGCTTCGCGCTCCAGGACAACAGCCCGCTGCGCGAACGGGTAAACGGCGCGCTGTTGACCTTGAGCGAAAATGGCGTGACGACGAAACTGCGCAAGGACTGGTTCGGCGACGGCGAGGAACCCGGCGCGGTCACCCCGCCCTGACCGGCCAACCGACGTTCACCGCGAGGAATTCTCTCGCGCGCGTTTCGGACCAATATTCCCCGCGGCCGCGGCGCGGCGTGAATCCGAGATGGCCGCCGTGCCGCGGAGCTTCGAGATGCAGCCACCGGCTGGCGCGGGCCTCCGCTTCGGGGAAACATCCCGGCGGAAGAAACGGATCGTTCCGCGCCTGCACCAGCAAGGTCGGGACCGCGATCCGCGGCAGCACCGGACGGCTGCTGGCCCGCGCCCAGTAATCCTCCGCGTCGCGGAAGCCGTGCAACGGCGCGGTGTAGGCGCCGTCGAACTCGCGGAACGTCCGCATCGCGTCGAGTCCGTCGTCCCGGAGTTCGCCGGGGAAGGCCCTCATCTTTGCGCGGATCTTTCCCCGCAGGCCGACGAGAAATCGATCCATGTAAACGCGATTCGCGCGACTCTCCAGCGCGCGGGAACTTGCGGCCAGATCGCAGGGCACCGAGAACGCGACCGCCGCCGCGAGGCGCGCGTCCCCGCCCGCGCCGAGATCGCCCAGGTATTTCAACGTGATGTTTCCGCCGAGGCTGAATCCGACGAGCGCGATGCGCTTCACGAGAGGGTCGGATCGAACGTGATCGACGACCGCCGCCAGATCCTCCGTCGCGCCGCTGTGGTAGGACCGCAGCCGCAGGTTCGTTTCGCCGCTGCATCCTCGCAGATTCCAGGCCACGACATTCCATCCAGTCGAGCGGAGCGCGCTGGCCATGCCCTGCACGTAGGAATCACGGGAGTCCCCCTCGAGGCCGTGCGAGAGGATCGCCACGCACGCGCTTCCCGGCGAGCGTGCCCAGTCGAGGTCGAGAAAGTCGCCGTCCGGCGTCGCGATCCGCTCGCGTTCGCCCGTGACGAACGGGACGCGCCGAAACAACGCGGGAAAGATCGTCTGCGCGTGCCCTCCGGGGAGCCAGCATGGCGGCCGGTGGGAGGACGTCTCGATCAGCGGCACGAGCGGGTCCTAGAATTTCACCAGCTCGACCCGACGGTTCTTGGCGCGGCCTTCCGCGGTGGCGTTGCTCGCGATGGGCGACGCGAACGCGACCCCGAACGGAAAGAGACGCTCGCGGGCGATGCCGGATCGACCAACCAACGCCGCCACGACGGCCGCGGCGCGACGCGCGGAGAGATCGCGGTTGAACTCGAAGGCCCCGATGTTATCCGTGTGCCCGACGACCAGCAGCTTCATGCCGGCGTCCTCGCGGAGGAGCTTCGCGATCTCCTCGAGCGTGGGCTGGGACCCGGGCTTCAAGTCGGTTTTGTCGAAGTCGAACGTGATGCCGTAGAGCGCCACGCGTCCCGTGGCGTCGATCTTTTCGGCCATCTCCGCGGCCTTCACGGCGACCATGCGGTTCCCCATGGCCTTCGTCTCGATCACGTCGAGACGCACGATCACCGCGCCCTTCGGAAACTGGGGGTCGTCCCACTCGGTGTTCAGCGCCGACTCGACCGAGACCCAGGTCTCACCGCCGTCCTCCCGCATTTTTCGCGCGGCGAGATAGCGGAAATCCTTTACCAGCGTCACCGGCGTGAACCAATTTTCCGGCGCGGTTTTTTCGTAAGTCTTCGCGACGAAGCGGTCGTAGCCGTTGTCGAGTTCCTCGTCCTGGCCGTTGCCTTCGAAAAGAACCTCGAAGCCCTGCGACCCGAGCTCGTCTTTGTAATTTCGAAACCCTTCCAGCGTGCTGACGCCGGCCGGCAGCGCATACATGATCGACGTGCGGCGCCCCTCCTTGCGCTCCTGCTCGAAGGGCTTGAAGTTCTGCGCGCCGTAGTCGAACTCGACCTTGCCGAGCGTGAACTTCATCTCGTCGTAATCCTTCGCAAGGTAGCGCCCGATCGTGGAGCCCTCGAAACGCTTGATCATCGGGTGATCCTTCGAGCCCGGCAAATCCGCGGCCGGCGCAACCATCATCATCGCCATCGAGATCCCGACAAAATGCGCGGTCGCCTTCATCCGCGGAGTGTCCGCCGCATTTCTCCGAAAGGCAATTCCTCGCGGCGATTGCCCGGATCGCCGCGCCCCCGTAGCATTTCGCAAATGGACCCGATCCCGATTCCGCCCGGCCTCGACGCCTTCGAGGCGCTGGTGC
The DNA here is from genome assembly GCA_964247025.1 of uncultured Chthoniobacterales bacterium. Lineage (GTDB taxonomy): Bacteria > Verrucomicrobiota > Verrucomicrobiia > Chthoniobacterales > JAATET01 > JAATET01. Next base: position 5,779 of record CAXTSM010000026.1, on the reverse strand, counting down.
GACGGCGGCGGGCGACGCGGCATTTCACGTCCGCCCCGGTCGATCCGCTCCTGGTCGATCGCCTGCTCGAGATCGCGCAGTGGGCCCCGAGCGGCTACAACCTCCAGCCCACGCGCTTCGTCGTCGTCACCGACCGCGCCCTCCGCCCGGCGCTCCGCCGTGCGTGCATGGACCAGGCCCAGATCGAGGAGGCGCCGGTCCTCGTCGTGTTTGCGGGCGACCACGACGCCGCCGCGCTCTTCGAAAGAACCCTCGCGCTCGACCTCGCGGCTGGCGCGACCACGCCGGAATACGTCGCGCTCTTGCGAAGGCTCGTGCCCCTCGCCTTTCGCCGCGGCCCGCTGGGCCTGAACCGGCTGTGGAAAACGGCGCTGCTTCCGGTCGTGCGTTGGGTGCGTCCCGTGCCGAATCTCCCCGCCGTCGACGGTCGCGCGTGGCTTGCGAAGCAGACGATGCTGGCGGCCATGACGTTCCTGCTCGCCGCCGAATCCGCCGGGCTGGGCTCGTTGCCGATGGAGGGATTCGACACGGCGCGCGTGCGGCGCGCGCTGGCGATGCCGCGTTCGTGGGAACCGATGCTGGTCGTCGCGATCGGACGTGCCCGACCCCCGGCCGCCCGGAAATCCCGCCTTCCGCTGGACGAGGTTCTTTTGCGCCGCGAATGAACAAGCGCGAGATCGTCACCCTCGTCCTCGAGCAGCTCCGGGAGGCCTTCGGCGCCCGGCACGCGGCGTCCCGGCAGACTCGGTCCGGCGGAAACGACGAACAAAGCAAGGCGGAGAACAAATACGACACGCTCTCCACCGAGCAGAACTACCTCGCGGACGGACTCGCCCGGCAGGCGCAAGCCGCGATGCAGGCGGCCGCCGCCTACGAGGACCTGCCGCCGCGGGACTTCGCCGCGGGCGAACGGATCGATCTCGGCGCGCTGGTGGAGCTGGAATTTACCGACGGTCGCGAGTGGTTTTTCCTCGGCCCGGCCGGCGGGGGCATCGAGGTCGTCCACCGCGGCGTCCCGATCGTCGTCCTCACGCCGGAAGCCCCGCTCGGCGCGCAATTGATCGACCGGCTCGCCGGCGAAAAAATCGCCCGGCCCGCCGCGACGATTCTTTCCGTGCGTTAATCCGTAAAGATCACGCAGACGGGAGCCCCGACCCGCTTCTCGTCCGCCACCGGCCCGAGCCGGCCGGTCGCCGGGTCGAGCGGCACGCTCACGATGCGATCGTCGTTCTGTCCGGCGACGACGAGCCACCGGCCGCCTGGTTCGATCGCAAAGCTGCGCGGACCCCTCACTCCGCCGGAGGCGGTTTCCACCGGCGCGAGCCCGCCATCGGGCGCCACCGCCAGCACGGTGATCGCATCGTCGCCCCGGCTCGAGACGTAAAGCCACCGACCGTTCGGATGCAGGGCGATTTCCGCAAGGCTGACGTGCTTCGACGGCGCCCCCAGCGAAAGCGTTTGCGCGAGGGTCAAGGCTCCCGTCCCCGCATTCCGCCGAAAAACGCAGACGCTCCGGCCCATTTCATTCGCGACGTAGGCGAACGCGCCGTTCGCGCCGAAGGCAAGATGCCTCGGCCCGGCGCCCCCGGGAACCATCGCGAAAGGCGGATCCGCGGGCGTCAGCTTCCCGGCCCCCGCGTCGAGCTTGAAGATCCGCACCTTGTCCGTGCCGAGATCACAGGCGTAGACGAATCGATTGTCCGGGCTGGCGGAGACGGAATGGCCGTGCGGCGTCTTCTGGCGGTCCGCGTCCGGGCCGGAGCCCTCGAACGCGATCGACGCCGCGCGCTCGCCGATCGAGCCGTCGGCTCCCACCTTGAAAACCGCCACGCTCCCGCTTTCGTAATCCGCCACGAACACGCAACCGCCGGCGCGATCCAGGGACACGTGGCACGAACCCTTGCCGCCGGTCGGTTTCTGGTTCAGCCGCGTGAGCTTGCCGTCCGCCTCCACGCGAAAGGCAGCCGCCGCCCCATCGCCCGCTTCGATGGCCGCATAGAGCATTTTCCCATCCGGCGACCGGGCGAGAAAACTGGGACTCGTCGCCGCCCCCGCCAGGATCGGCGCGCTCAGCCGGCCGGTTTCGGAATTCAGGGCGGCGCGATAAATTCCCCTGCTCCCCGCCTCGGACGTGTAAGTCCCAATGAAAAAATCGGCGGCGGGAGCGGGAATCATGGCGGCAAAAAGGAGAGATAACCAAGCAAAGCACAAAAGCATGGATCGTCATTTACATCGGAAAAAGTCGTGCGAACAGTATCCGCTCCATGCTTTTCGCCCGCCGCCTTTCGCTCGCGCTCGCCTCTTTGTTCGGGGTCCTTTCCCTCCCATCGCCCGCGGCCAGCGTCACCGATTATCCCGCCGCGAACCTCGTTCTTGGCCAGAAGGTCTTCACGACGAACGACAGCCCCACCCCGGCGTCGCCCGGCGTCCAGAACCTGCCGGCCTCCGTCGCCGTCGATCCCACCAGCGGCAAGGTCTTCGTGGCCGACCAGGGCAATAACCGCGTGCTCCGCTACTCCACTCAGGCCGCCCTGAAGAACGGCGCCGCGCCCGACGTCGTCATCGGCCAGAAAAATTTCTCGTCGAGCGCCGCCAACCAAGGCCTCGCCGCCCCTTCGGAGACCAGCCTCTCCGGTCCCGGCTCCGTCTTCGTCGACGCCTCCGGCCGCCTGTGGATCGCCGACACGGGCAACAACCGCGTGCTGCTGTTCGAAAACGCCGCCAGCATCTCGAACCTGCCTCCCGCCGACCGCGTCTACGGCCAGCCGGATTTCGCCACCGCCACCGCCGCCCCCACCGCCAAAAAATTCGCCGCGCCCGCCGGCGTCTGCGTCGATCCCGCCGGCACCCTCTGGGTCGCGGATACCGGCAGTCACCGCGTGCTTGGGTTCAAAAGAGCCGCCACCCTGGCAAATGGCCCCACCGCCGACCGCGTGCTCGGCCAGACCACTTTCACCGGCAACACCGCCGGCACCACGCAGCGCACGTTCTTCAGCCCAACGGGCGTCTCCGCCGACGCCACGCACCTCTGGGTCGCCGACCGCGACAACAATCGCGTGCTGGAATTTCCCAACTTTCCCTCCATCGACGGCGCCCCCGCCGGCCTCGTGCTCGGCCAGACCACCTACATCTCCGGCACTCCCGCCACCTCCGCGACCGGCCTCACCGGGCCCACCGGCGTCTTCGTCAGCGGCGCCAATCTCTGGGTCGCCGACTCCGCGAACAACCGGATCCTCCGCTACGCCGACACCGCCACCCTCACGAAAGGCGCCGCCGCCAGCACCGTGGTCGGCCAGGCAAACTTCCTCACCGGGTCCGCCGGCCTCTCCGCGAAAAATCTCTCGCTCTACACCGGAAACCAGATCTGGGTCGACGCCACCAGCTCGCTGTGGGTCGCCGACACCTTGAACAACCGCGTGCTTCGTTTCCTCGCCGACGCGCCTCCCACCATCCGCGTCACGAGCAGCCGTCGCGTCACCACCACCAAATCGAAGATCACGATCCGGGGCACCGCCGCGGACGATATCGGCGTCCGCCGCGTCAGCTACGAGCTCGGCGACGGCCCGTTCAATCGCTGCGTCGGCACCACGAACTGGACCGCCACCTTCAGCATCCCCGTCGGTCGCACGCGGATCACCATCCAGTCCGTCGACACGAACGAGAAAGCCTCCGCCAAGGCATTTGTGGTCGTGACGCGTGAGTTGCCATGAAAATCCTCCCCCTCCTCGCCGTCACCCTGCTCGCCCCCGCGACCATGTCAGCCGCTTCCCTCGCCGACATTCCCTTCAAGACGATGAAGAACTCCGATTCCTCGTTGAAGGCCTACGCCGGCAAGCCGATCCTCATCGTCAACGTCGCCTCCCGCTGCGGCAACACGCCCCAATACAAGGCCCTCGAGGCGCTCTACAAAAAATACGGATCGCGCGGACTCACGATTCTGGGCTTTCCCGCGAACGACTTTGCCGGCCAGGAGCCCGGGACGAACGCCGAGATCGCCGAATTCTGCACGCTCAACTACGGCGTAACCTTCCCCGTCCTGGCGAAGATCCACGTCAAAGGCCCGGAGCAGGCGCCCCTCTACGCCGCCCTCACCGGTCCCGACGCAAGATTTCCCGGCGACGTGAAATGGAACTTCGGAAAATTCCTGATCGGCCGCGACGGCGAGGTGATCGCCCGTTTCGATCCCACGACCCAGCCCGACAGCCCCGAGGTGGTTGGCGCGATCGAGGCCGCCTTGAAGTAGCGCCTCCGCTCTCGAATCCATCCGCCACGCTCGGCAAAGCTTGGCGTCGGCGCGAGCGACGTTACTCTCCGTTGAATCCGCCGCCATGTCCGACCCATCCCCGCCTCTGCCCGCCATCCCCGCCGAGGCGCCCCTGTGGGCCGGCCATACGTCGCAATGGGTTTATTTCTGGTTCTACGGCTTCTGCGGACTGCTCGCCGCCGGCGCGCTGGCCGGCATCCCCTTCACCGGGGGGCTTTCCGCCATCGGCCTCGTTCTCCCGCTCGGCCTGTGGCTCGGGCGCTGGTTCACGAACCGTGCCACGACCTACGAGCTCACGACCCAGCGCCTCCGCATCACGCGCGGCATTCTCAATCGCCGCCTCGACGAGCTCGAGCTCTACCGCGTGAAGGACTACGTCCTCGAGCAGCCGCTTTTCCTGCGCCTGCTCGGCCTCGGCAACCTCACTCTCGTCAGCTCCGACGCCACCACCCCGACCGTCGCCCTGCGCGCCATCCGCGACGCCGCCGACGTGCGCGAGAAGCTTCGCAGCGCCGTGCAGATCGAGCGCGACCGGAAACGCGTGCGCGAGCTCGACGTCGACGACCATTCGTCGCCCGCCTGACGCCGCCCGCTCGCCGCGCGCCCCCGGCCCCATGAAAGTCAAAGCCGCCACCTTCACCGTCAGTGCCCCCGACCTGCGGTCGTGCCCGGACTCCGCCCTTCCCGAATTCGCCTTCATCGGGCGCTCGAACGTCGGTAAATCCTCGATGATCAACATGCTCGCCGGCCAGAAGGCGCTCGCGCGGGTCTCCGGCACGCCGGGCTTCACGAAGCTCATCAACTTCTTCGACATCGACCACGCCTGGACCCTCGTGGACCTGCCCGGCTACGGCTACGCGAAAATCGCGAAGAAAAATCGTTCCGCCTTCAACGAATCCGTCGCCGACTACCTCGAGCATCGCCCGAACCTTCGGTGCGCGTTCGTGCTGATCGATTCGCGCCTCGAGCCCCAGCGCCTCGACCTTGAATTCCTCGCCTGGCTGACCAGCCGCGACGTCCCGGTCGCGCTGGTGTTCACCAAGACCGACAAGGTCAAGCCGCGCGAGCTGGCCGGGAACATGGCCGCGTTCCAATGCCGTCTCGCCGAAGCTTGCGGCGCTCAACCGCGCAGCTTCGCGAGTTCTGCGCTCCAGCGCGAAGGCCGGGCCGAGATCCTCGGCTTCATCGCCACGCAGCTCGACCCGACCGCGGGCGAGGAATTCTTTGATCCTGCGCGGCGTTCCTTGTAGCCACGGCGCTCCGTCGCCGTGCGGAGCAAGATCACGCGTCCCCCGGCGCCCCGACGGAGCGGGGCGGCTACAAGGAGTCCTGGGATCGGCCGGGCGCAAGCTCCGCTTCCTTGTCGCCACGGCGCTCCGTCGCCGTGCGGCGTGAGATCACGCGTCCCCCGGCGCCCCGACGGAGCGGGGCGGCCCAGCGGAGTCCCGGGATCGGCCGGGCGCACGCTCCGCTTCTTTGTCGCCACGGCGCTCCGTCGCCGTGCGGCGCCAGATC